>JAYVKL010000234.1:0-16673 GCA_043768465.1 Pyrinomonadaceae bacterium | reverse complement strand
TTTGGCCATCCAGTTTATACAATCGCCGACCCACGCAATGAGTCAATTAAAGCTGTTTCGCGTAAGTTAAGCGAGGATAACGGCAATATGACGCTTTTTGAGGTTTCTAGCCGTATTGAAGAAGTGATGTGGCGTGAGAAAAAAATGTTCCCCAATTTAGATTGGTACAGCGCTAGTAGCTATCATTTAATGGGCGTACCAACTGGCATGTTTACCCCAATATTTGTTATTTCGCGCACCACAGGCTGGGTAGCACACGTGATTGAGCAACGTATCGATAATAAGATTATTCGCCCCAATGCGGAATACGTGGGGCCAGAAAACCGGGCCTTTGTGCCATTGAATAAACGTTAAACCATTTTAGCCACAGAGAACACAGAGTTCACAGAGAGTGAGCAGCCAGAAACCAAAAATCAGAAACCGGAAACCGGAAACCGGAAACCAGAAACCGATCCCGATGATTTAGCCGACGATTCCGGCATTCCCGAATTGGCGATGATTCACGTCGGGCGGCGCGTTCCGGTTTATCGAAAATTGGGCGCGTTTCAAACCAAACGGCTGCGCGAAATCGTGTTCAGCGTTTTGCAGAATCTGGACAAAACTTCGATTCGAGAAACTTTGCCGGAAGATTTATGCCGGCGGCAAAGTTTAATCAAGCGGGCGGAAGCGGTGGCGGAAATTCATTTTCCGCCGGAAGATTCCGACATCGCCGAATATGAAGCGGCGCGGAGCAAAGCGCATCTGCGGCTGATTTTTGAAGAATTCTTCTGGGTTTCGTTCGCGCTGCAACTCAAACGCGGCGAGCGGACGAAAGAGCCGAAAGGCACGATTATCGAAATCAACGATAAAATACGCGAACGGTTAAACGCGTTGCTGCCGTTCACTCTGACAGGCGCGCAGGAAAGAGTCGTCAAACGGATTTTCGACGATATGCAGTCGGACGCGCCGATGAATCGGTTGGTGCAGGGCGATGTCGGCAGCGGCAAAACCATCGTCGCGTTTCTGGCGATGTTCGCGGCGATGGAAAACGGGTATCAAACCGCTCTGATGGCTCCGACGGAAATTCTCGCCGAACAGCACGCCCGCAACGCTAAAAAAATCTTCGCCGATTCGCCGTATCGCGTCGAACTCTTAACCGGCAGTTTGAAAGCCGCCGAAAAACGAAAGGTGCAGAAAGACATTGCCAGCGGCGAAATAAACGCCGTCGTCGGAACTCACGCCGTCATTCAGGAGGCGGTGGAATTTGAGAAGTTAGGCTTGGCGGTGGTTGACGAACAGCATCGTTTCGGCGTGATGCAGCGCGCCGAACTTCGCGCTCGCGGCTTTAATCCCGACATTCTGGTGATGACGGCGACTCCGATTCCGCGCAGTCTGGCGATGACGGTTTACGGCGATTTGGATGTTTCCGTGATTGACGAGTTGCCGCCCGGACGAACGCCGGTGAAAACCGTCGTCGTCGGCGAAGACCGGCGCGACGGCGTTTATAAAGGCATCGAGCGCGAAGTGAATTTAGGGCGGCAGGTTTACGTCGTTTATCCGTTGATTGACGAATCGGAGAAGATGGATTTGAAGGCGGCGACGAAAATGCACGAAGAACTGCGCGACGTGATTTTCCCGAACTACCGAGTCGGACTGCTGCACGGCAAAATGAAAGGCGCGGAAAAAGAAGAAATTATGGGCAAATTCGTCGGAGGCGAAACCAACATCCTGATTTCAACCACCGTCATCGAAGTCGGCGTGGACGTGCCGAACGCTTCTTTGATGATTATCGAACACGCGGAACGCTTCGGGTTGTCGCAGCTTCACCAATTGCGCGGGCGCGTCGGACGCGGGGCGGAACAATCATTCTGCGTTCTTTTGACCGGCGATAAAAAAACGGCGGTCGCCCGCGAGCGGCTCGGAATTATGGAGGAGACGACCGACGGTTTCCGCATCGCCGAAAAGGATTTAGAGATTCGCGGGCAGGGGGAAATTCTCGGCACACGGCAGTCGGGTGTTCAAACATTCAAAATCGGCAACATTATTCGAGACTTGGAAATCCTCGATAAAGCGCGGCAGGAAGCCGAATTTTACCTGACCACGAAACGGCTGACCAAAGAAACCTCGGAGTTGATCGAAGCAACCAAACGCGACGCGCGTTTCAGACTAGCCGGAATCGGCTGATCGGATCATTTCGACGGCGATAAAAAAGTATTTTGTTATTGAACTTTTGTGAAAGATTTGTTTATATTTCTTTATAGTTTCAAAAATCTCTCTTCGGCTTTTTGAGTGAAACTTTGCAAGTTACCAGCACGAACAAACTTTGATCTTCTCCAAAGATTAAAGACTTCTACATTGTTTGTGATGCCCTTCGATTTGCTTAAAAGCTACGTCTGAAAATCGCGGCATATTTGCCAGTGCCGCCCGTGTATTTGTATCAAATCTTAAACTATGAGGAAAAAATATGGACAACCGACGACCGACATCTGAGAATGTTCCAAGACCTTCAGACCGAACGAACAATTATTCCAAGGAAGGCGACCGACAGTTTGCGCCGCGCAGTTTCCCACCGCGCGACAATCAATTTCAGCCGCGCAATAACGACCGTTTTCCACCGCGCAACAACGACCGCTTTCAATCCCGCGACGACCGACCGCGTTCTTCCGGCGATGAAAGAATGCAGCAAAACCGCGATGACCGACCGCGCCCCAACAACCCTGACAATCGGTTTCAGGCGCGGGATAATCGTTATCCGCCGCCGCCGCGCACCGGCGGCGGATTTCAACCGCGCAGCAATGACCGCAATGACCGCAATGACCGTAACGACCGCAACGACCGCAATGATCATTTTCAACCGCGCGGACGTTTTGCGCCGAAGGGAACGGGCTTTAAACCCTGGGAAAAACCGCCCGCGCCGATTGTCTCGGAAATGCAGGTGACGGACGGCAAACATCGCGGAAAATATCTGCAAAGCACGACATCGGAAAAAGTGCGTTTGACGGCGCGGCGCATTCGTGAAGTGATGTTTCGCATTCTGTATCGCCGCATTCGCGCCGGCAGATTTCTGGATTTGTGCGCGGGCGCGGGAACCGTCGGCATCGAAGCGATTTCGCGCGGGGCGATTATCAGCACTTTCGTCGAGCGTTCGGGGCAGATGTGCGGATTTATCAAGAAAAATCTCGCCGCCTGCGAAATCAAGGAAGGACACGGCGACGTTCACCAAATCGAAGTCGTGCCGTTTCTGAAAAAAATGGCGAAACGCAAACGCCAGTGGGACATCGTTTATTTTGATCCGCCGACGGATTCCAATTACGACGAAGTTCTGGACTTTTTCAGTCGCGGCGTGGCTTTGAAACCGGGCGGACTGTTGATTGTCGAGCATCCGAACGAGATGTTATTTCCCGAAAAATTCGGCGTGATGACGCGCTGGCGCGTCGTCGTGCAGGGCGAAACTTCGATCAGTTTTTACGAGAAGAAAAGGATTTAAATTACTAATTACGAATTACGATTGGATTCTCTGACATTCGTAATTAGTAACTCACCTTACGCAGTCTATTTAGGAAATTTATAAAAATCTTTTAATTGTTTGATAAAAAAAGACTTTATAAATTTCTTGCATTCTGAAATCTTTTTTCGCTCAGTAATTTTGGACAAGTATCTTTTAGCTTAACCACAATCATTTGTGGTTTTCAAAAAGTTCAAGCGTATTTTTAAAACAAATCGCGTAAGGTGAGTTAGTAATTTGAAATTCGTAATTACAGACAAATGCGTATTATTTCCGGCGAATATCGCGGGCAAATTCTAAAAAGTCCGCCCGATCATCGAACGCGCCCGACTTCCGACCGGCTGCGCGAAACGCTTTTTAACGTATTGAATCCGAAAATCTACGACGACACGCGCTTTCTCGATTTGTGCGCGGGAACGGGCGCAGTCGGCATCGAAGCGATTTCACGCGGCGCGGGTTTCACGACGTTCGTTGATAAATCAGCGCGCGTCTGCGCCCTGATCGAAGAAAATCTCGACCGGCTGAAAATACCTGAAGCGCAAACGGAAATCATCAACAACACCGCCGAAAAATACGTCGCCCGCCAACCCGCGACGGCTTGGGATATTGTGTTTTACGATCCGCCGTATCAGGAAAATTACCGCGTATTTTTATTTGAATTTGCCGCCAACGTCGAGAAACTGCTGACCGACGACGGCATTTTAATCGCCGAACACCACGCCAAAAACCTTCTGCCCGATATCGTCGGCGATTTGCGGCGATGGCGAATTTTGAAGCAGGGCGAAACGCATTTGAGTTTTTTCGAGAGAAATTAAATCTTCGCCAAAAGTTGCGCGAAGTGCTGTTTACGGCAGCAGGTTTCGG
Source organism: Pyrinomonadaceae bacterium (assembly GCA_043768465.1). Taxonomy (GTDB): domain Bacteria; phylum Acidobacteriota; class Blastocatellia; order Pyrinomonadales; family Pyrinomonadaceae. The sequence goes on along the minus strand of JAYVKL010000234.1, from coordinate 12,325 downwards.
TGTTTTCCGACGTAGAACGCGACGGTTCGCGCGGAAACAAGCCTTTTCGGTTGCCTTCACCTTCCCGTCAAGCTAGTGCTAAGCAACCGAGGTTTTTAAAGTTCTGAGTTCACGCTTCAGCTTGGTTGCCGCGACCGCGAAGCGCAGCGCGGCGGGCAAACTGAAGTTTGAACTCAAAACGCTTCGAGCGCATTTAATTATCAAAACTTCCGTTACTCAGCACTAGTATTTTTCTTAAGTTCATTCGGCTTTCGTCAAACAATCGAAAAATGGTTAATTTAATTCCCGCGCCGGCGACGGTGATGCAGATTTTGCGGAAAACCAACGCTTACCGGCACGGTCATTTCGTCAGCCGGCGCGGGCGGCACTCGTCGCATTATTTCAAAATGCCGATGGCTTTCCATTTTTCCGACAACGCGAAAGTTTTAGCGGTCGGTTTGAGCCGTCAATTTCGGACGGACAAAATCACCGCCAGCCACCTGCCGCGCATCGCCGTCGTCAGTCCGAGCGCGGACGGCATTCCGGTCGCGTTCAGTATCCGCGACGCTTTGAGCGGAGCGCAGATTTATTGGGCGACGCGCGAAAACGGCGGGCGGCAGTTTCCCGAATACATCGGCGAATTCGACATCAATCCGTGCATCGTCGTGGACGACATCGTACGTTCGGGTTCGTCTCTGCGGGAAACGCACGAGCTTTTAACCGATCTCGGCGCAAGGGTTATCGGGTTCGGCGCGATCATCAAATTTGCCGACGCGCCGAAGGAAATCGAAGGCATCGAAATCAAATCGCTGGTCGAATTCGATTCGCCGATTTACGATTCGCTCGAAGAATGGCAAGCGGCGGAAAAGAGCGACGCGCCCGCCGTCGAAATCGCCGAGTTTTAACCGCTGGTGCGTAATGTCGAAGGAAGGCTCGGCAGTCGCCGCCGGTCGGAGTTTTTTCTTTAATTAAACCATCCGCCGCCCGCCGGCGGTTCTGACAATTTGAGCCGCGATACGCCCGACGTGTTTTGAATCAGTGTTGTTTTAGCTGCCGGTTCGCGTTGCGCTTCGCCGCGACCGACGCTTTTTTCAAAAGTTTATCGCGTTCGGCTAAGAACGGCGCGGGTTGGTTGGTAATAATCGCCTTGATGCCGAAATTTACAGCGCGTTTGACCCAAACCGAATTATTCGCCGTCCAAATCACCGTCTCGAAACCGTTTTCCCGCGCCCGCCGCACGAATCTCTCCGTCGCCAAAGAATAATGAATCGAAATTTCGTCGGCGTTGTATTTCCGTGCAATTTCCAGAATCCGCTGTTTTTTCCGCAGCATCGTCAGAATTTTCGGCTCGAAAAGCGCGGCGGTGCGGACGGCGGGCAAAAGTAGTTTGACGAGTTTCAGGGCTTCGAGTTTGAAACTTTTGACGATGATGTTCGGCAGCAGATTCGTTCGTTTAATCAAGGCGCAAACCGCTTCGACGAGCGCGGGCATCGCCGCACTCGCGCTTTTCAATTCGAGGTAGAGCAGACCTTGGTAATCGGCTAAAAATTCGAGCAGATTTGCCAGCGTCGGAATTTTTTCGGCGGCAAATTTGCCGGCGGCGTATTTGGGAAACGCTTTATCGAACCAACTGCCGACATCAATTTCGCCCAATTCGGCGGCGGTCAAATTGGCGACACCGGTTCTGATTTTCGTCAAACGTCTTAAATCCGCATCGTGAAAAACGACGGGAATGTTATCTTTTGCCAATCGAACATCGAATTCGATGCCGTCCGCGCCGTCGTCAATCGCGCGTTGAAACGCCGCCAGAGTGTTTTCCGGCGCAAACGCGCTCGCGCCGCGATGCGCGATGATTAAAGGTCGGTCGAACTTCACTTTTTTTCCAGCAGAAAAATCATTTTCGACCAACTGATCGGCTCGCTGAACGGGAAATTATGATTGCCGACGATGTTAAACCAACGCCGGGCGATTTCTTCGGTTCGCTTGACCGAATGAGTTTTGAAATTGTATAAAATTTCCAGTACGGAACCGATTATCGAAGGTTTGATCGGAATCAAAACGAGTTTGGAGCCGGGTTTCAAAACTCTGGCGAATTCGCTCAAACCGGCATCGAGCGGCACATATTCCAAAACGCCGCACGTCAGAACCAAATCAAAGGTTTCGTCGGCAAACGGTAATTCCAGCACATTTCCCTGCACGGCGGCGACGTTGTTCGCGTCGGTTTGTTTGTCTTTTTCAAATTGTTCGCGGGAAACCTTCAGCGAATTAAACGACAAATCGAGCGCGATGCTTTTTTTCGGGCGAAAACCCGCGCTTTGAAAACCCAGCGTCACGATTCCCGTGCCGCTTCCCGCGTCCAAAACAAGCGAATTTTCGTCCAAATCGAGATCGAGCGATTTGAGATATTTCGCCACCGAAGCCCGGTAGCCGTTGACGCGCATCATTATATTATGAATTTCGGCGATGCGGTCGTAAAAGTTTTGTGTTTTCGATGCTTCCAACATTCCAGGTTTCAGGTTTCAGGTTTCGGGTTTCGGGTTTTCGGAGATTACCCTGAAACCCGAAACCCGATGCTATTTTTCCGCCAGAAGTTTTTCGATTTCCTGCCGGACTTCCTCTTCACGGCTCGCGCTCGTGCCGGTTTCGATATAGCGAATCACGCCTTTGCGATCAATCAGAACGGTTGTCGGAATCGAACCGGCGGCATAAACCGTCTGGTTCGTGCCGTCTTTGGCGACGGCAAATTGATACGGCAGACGATTGGCTTTTTTGAAGCGTTTCAGAAATTCGATTTCTTCGGCGGGGTTGATTTTAACGCCTTCGGCTTCGCCGTTATACTTGGTTACGCCGAGGATTTCCAAGCCGTCTTTCTGAAAAGTCTCGTGCCATTCGGTTAACGCCGGGAACGAGGCGATGCACGGAGCGCACCACGTCGCCCAGAAATCGAGCAGGACGATTTTGCCGCGCAGATTCGCCAGGGTCTGCGGGTTTTCGCCGAGCCAACTGTCAATGGCGGCGAGTTCGGGCGCGGGTTCGCCCAGCAGTCGGTATTGCTTTTCACGTTTTTTCAAACGGCGCACCACGTCCGCCTGAAGCGGTTTCGCCGCGAAATCCTTTTCCGATTCAACAAGGGCGTTTGAATACATTTGCAGGGCGCGCGGCTTGCGATTGGTGGCGATCAGATATTTGATATTTTCGTCAATCGCCGTGTAATAAAGCGCGGAAGAACCGATGAAAACAGCGGTTTTCCGCAAATCTTCGAGCGCGTTTTCGGCTTCCTTCGTTTTGCCGTCGGCGCGGTAAATTTCGTAAACCGTCATTCCCGCGTCGAGCATCTGATCAATGCCGCCGGCGCGGGAAGCCGCATCCTGAAACACGGCTTTGGTGGCGCGCGCCGATTCTTCGGCGTGCGCGGCGGCTTTCGCATAGTTTTTTTCGGCGCGGTAGCTTTTCGCCAATTCGCTTTCCATTCGGGCGCGTTCGGTCAATTTTACCGGGTCGGTTTTCAGGTATTCGCCCAACAGTTTTTCCGCTTGATCGTAGTTTTTGCCGCGCGCCGCGACGACGATTAAAACTGCCCGCGCCGCTTGTAATTTATCGGCGGGCGGATTTTCCATCGCCAAAAACTTTTGAAAATTTTCGCTCGCCCGCTCCGAATTATCCGCCAGCCAATTGAGCATTGCCAGATAATAAACATCTTCGTTCGTCGGATTCGGGCGCATCGTCAAGACCGCCGCGTATTTCGCCGCGAGCTGCTTTTGTTCCCGGTATGTAAATTTCAGAAGATTGTCGTTAAACGGAATTTTTTTGCTCTCGAACTCGCCGAATTTCTTTTTGGCGTAACCGTTCGCTTCCTCAAAAAGTTGTTTGGCGGCAGCATCGTTCATCGCCGCTGCCGCCAGCGCGCTACCCGTCACCGGCGCGGTCGCACCAGCGCGGCGCGATTGGGCGGGAACACCGCCGCCGAAGGTTGATAAAAACAGGAGTATTATAAAAATTCGATTCATATTAAATTAAACAGGCACCGTTTGAAAGCGGCGCGGACTGAACGATTTCAGATATTTTGACTCGCCGCCGGCGATGGCATCGGCGATAATTTTCGCCGTCAGCGGCGCGAGCAAAATCCCGCTGCGATAATGCGCCGTCGCCGTCAAAAGATTTTCGATTTCAGGGAACGCGCCCAAAACCGGCAAGCCGTCCGCCGCGCACGGGCGCAAGCCCGCCCATTTATCCGTGACTTTCAGGTTAACCAAACTCGGCGCGATTTCCAAAGCGTTCGCGCGCAGAAAGGCGATTCCGGCGGCGGTCGTGCCGACATCGAAACCGACCTCTTCAACCGTCGCGCCGCATAAAATTCTGCCGTCCAGACGCGGCACCAGATAACCGCGCGGGCTGTTAAGCACTCGTTGAAAAAGTCGTTTAGCCGTTTGAAACGTCAATATCTGACCGCGCACGGGTTTGACTTTCGGAAGCGGGAAGCCGCCGGTTTCGATCAGCGAAGTCCACGCGCCGGTCGCCAAAACGACGGTTTTCGCCGTAAATTTTCGCTCGCCCGCCGCCGCGCCGGAAACTTTTCCGTTTTCGATCAAAAGCCGTTCGACGGCGGCGTTTTCGATGATCTCGATGCAATTCAACGCGGCGTATTTATTGAGCGCGGCGAGCAGTTTCCGGTTTTCGACCTGCCGGTCATTCGGAAAAAACAAAGCCTCGCGCACGTCGGGCGAGACGAACGGCTCGAACTTTCGCACGTTCTCCGCGCTCCAGTGTTCGACTTCCAAATGCGCCTTTCGCTGCCAATCGAAACGATGTCGAATCGCCCGGACATCGCTTTCACTAAAAGCCAGATAAAGCGTTCCGCTCTGTTCGAGTTCGATGTCGATGCCGGTTTCGCTGAATAACTCGCGCGCAAAAGCGGGATAAAGTTTGTTCGAGTCGTTACAAAGTTGAAAAAAATCGTCGTCTCTATCGGCTTCGGCTTGGGCGGCGAGCATTCCCGCCGCCGCGAAAGAGGCTTCCCTGCCGACTCGCCCGCGCTCTAAAATCGTGATTTCGGCAACGCCTTTTTTGTGCAGCTCCCGCGCGATTGACAGTCCGATAACGCCGCCGCCGATGATTAAAACTTCCGTCATTCGTCTTTTGCCGTCCGGCAATTTTAGGCTAAACTGATACTTCTTTATAAGAAAAGAAATCTCCTCCAAAGTCAAAGGAAACCGACCTATGAGCGATGAAAAACTAGACCTGATTTTAACGGTCGTGTCCGATATGAAATTAAAAGTCGAAAACTTGGGAACAAGATTCGACCGTTTGGATACGAAGGTGGATAACCTGGAAACAGGATTCGACCGTTTGAATACGAAAGCGGATAACCTGGAAACAGGATTCGACCGTTTGAATACGAAGGTGGATAACCTGGATTCGGAATTCAAAGGTTTCAAAAAACAGGTGATCGAATCCTTCACCAGCATCCAAAATCGTATTGGGGTTCTGGAAAAACAAATGGTGGCAATCGGAGTCGAAGTCAAATCTGAAATCAAAGCGGAAATCGAAATAGTCGGCAAACAAATTGACCGTCTGGAAGAAGAAATCCTACTCAACCGAACCGACACATTGAGCAATCGGAGAAAAATTAAAGACTTTGAAGCACGTCTGACGCGGCTGGAAAACCACGTCGGAATAACGGTTTAGAGAAAAATTTAAAAATGAGCAAACACACCATAACACTAATTCCGGGCGACGGCATCGGACCGGAAATCATCGCGGCGACCGTCAGAATCATCGAGGCTTCGGGCGTTGACATCGAATGGGAAACGCAGATTATCGGGGCGCAGGCGTTGGAGAAATCCGGCACGACGCTGCCGGAGGCGGCGGTCGAGTCAATTAAAAGAAACAAAGTCGCCCTCAAAGCACCGCTGACCACGCCCATCGGCAAAGGTTTCACGTCGGTCAACGTCGGCTTGCGAAAAACGCTCGACCTTTACGCCAACGTCCGCCCGATTCGCGCTCTGCCGAATATCCCGTGCAAATATCCGAATCTTGATTTGGTCATCGTCCGCGAAAACACCGAAGATTTATACGCCGGACTCGAACACGTCGTCGTGCCGGGCGTAGTCGAAAGCATTAAAATAATCACGGAAAAGGCTTCGACCAGAATCTCGCGCTACGCTTTTGAATTCGCCCGGCGCGAAAAGCGCAAAAAGGTGACGGCGGTTCACAAAGCCAACATTATGAAACTGTCCGACGGGCTTTTTCTCGAATGTTTCTACAATGTGGCGAAGGAATTTCCCGACCTCGAAGCCGACGACAAAATCATTGATAATTGTTGTATGCAGCTTGTTTTGAACCCGCAGCAGTTCGACGTGATGGTGATGGAAAATCTTTACGGCGACATCGTTTCGGATTTGTGCGCCGGGTTGATCGGCGGTTTGGGACTGGCGCCGGGCGCGAACATCGGCGAAATCGGCGCGGTTTTTGAAGCCGTTCACGGCACCGCGCCCGACATCGCCGGTCAGGGCGTGGCGAATCCGACCGCGATTTTGATGTCGGGAATTCTGATGCTCAAATATATCGGCGAACGCGAAGCGGCGGAACGAGTCGAAAAAGCGATGCTCGAAGTTTTCGCCGAAGGCACCACGATTACCAAAGATTTGGGCGGCACGGCGAAGACGGCGGACTTTGCCAACGCGATTATTGATAAATTGAAGCCGTCAGATTGAGCCGCCAACAATACGAACAGCCCCCATCATCGGTTTTCAGCCGGTCGAAGATTTCGACTTCCGGTTTGGCTTAAAAGGAAAATCAGACTGCGGATAAACGCGGATTTGATGAATATATACGTCTGCTCCGCCGGAAATCGGTTGAAATAATTCGGCGAGAATCCGCCTCATCCGCGTGCCTCTGCGGTCTGATTTTCCTTTTCATTTCAACTCAGGATTCAGGTTTACTCAATGACGGCTAAGATGTCGCCCGCGTTGACGGTCGCGCCTTCGGCAAACCGGATTTCGACGACGATGCCGTCTTTCGGGGCTTTTATTTCGTTCTGCATCTTCATCGCTTCGACGATTAACACGCCGTCGCCTTTTTTGATTTCCGCGCCTTTTTCGACCAGCAGGCGAACGAGTTTGCCGGGCATCGCGCTTTTGATTTCCGATGCGCCGTCCGCCGCTTCGCCCGCGCCGCTTGAGCCGCGCAGACGTTTCGGATCATAAATTTTTATCTCGAAATTATGACTGCCGACGTTCACGGCAAACGGTTCGCCCGCCCGCTCGTTGGGCGAAACGAAGATTTGATGTATTTTATTTTCGTGTTTAAAAAGCCAGAGGTTCGGCTCCGGTGCCGAGACTTCGAGTTCGTAAATTCGCCCGTCAACGGCGGCGGTCAAAAGAACGCCGTCGCGTTTGATTTCGACCGTGTGTTTTTCGTTTTCGAGTTCGGCAAGTAATTTCATCGGTGTTCAGAGTCCAGAGTCTTACCAATCCGGGATCCCAAATCTTAGAGCGTGTTTGGAAATTCAAAAAAGACCGGCAATTTTACATTTTACATCTCGCATTCTAAATTTTTATCCGGTAAAAATTAAAAATGCGAGATGTAAAATGTAAAATTAAACCATCCACTTTTCGACCAGGTGAATTTCCAAACACACTCTTATATTTGTTTGACGTTCGCCGTTTCGACGATGGCATCAATCAACGCGTCCATATCAACGGGTTTGCCGAGATGTTTTTGGAAACCGGCTTCAAACGCGGCTTCGCGGTCTTCGGGACGATTGAACGCCGTCAGCGCGACCGCCGGAATCTGTCCGCCGTGTTCGCGCGGCAGGGCGCGGACTTTTTCGAGCAGCGCGTAACCGCTTTCAAACGGCATACTGATGTCGGACAGCAGAATATCGGGAATGCGCCCGTCGGAACTCTTCAGAATCTCCAACGCTTCGACCGCCGAGTTTGCCGATGTGACCCGCGCTCCGTTGATTTGCAGCATAAATGAAATGATTTCGCGGGCATCCGCCTCGTCGTCCACCGCTAGAATCCAAAAACCGCTTAGTTTTCCGTGCGAGTCCATATTTTTCACCTTGCCTGAAATTTCTTTGATCGGCTTAATCGGTCGCAAAGGCAGCATCACCACAAAAGTCGAACCTTCGCCTTCGCCCGCGCTCTGCGCCGAAATCGTGCCGCCGTGTAATTCTACCAAATCCCGCGCCAACGACAAACCGATGCCGAGACCTCCGTGACGGCGCGTATCCGACGGGTCGGCTTGCACGAATCGCTCGAAAATCTGCGGCAGAAAATCCGCGCTGATGCCCTGTCCCGTATCGCTGACAACGATTTTCGCGTTCCGGTCGGCGCGTTCCAATCCAACGTTGATGCTGCCGCCGGCGGGCGTAAATTTCACTGCATTCGCCAGCAAATTTTCCATTACCTGCCGCAGACGGTCGCCGTCGCCCGTCATAAAATTTGCCGCTAAGTCTAAATTTTGCGTCAGGCTGATGTTTTTCGATTCCGCCGCCGGTTTGATGATTTCGACGGCGGCATTGATGATTTCGACCAATTCCAGCGGGAGCAGTTCCAGCCGCAGTTTGCCTTTGCCGAGCCGGGCGATGTCGAGCAAATCTTCGATCAAACGCGATTGCGAAAGCGCGTTTCGAGCGATCACATCGAGGGCGCGAATGGTCGTTTCCTCGTCGGCTTTTTGTTTTTGCAGAATGCGCGTCCAACCGAGCATCGCGTTCAAAGGCGAGCGTAATTCGTGCGACACGAGGGCGATGAATTCATCTTTGGCGCGATTTGCCTGTTCGGAGAGTTCCCTCGCCTGCCGTTCGCTTTTCAAAAGCCGCTCGCGTTCGGCTTCCGCCGTTTTGCGTTCGGTGATGTCAATGCCGATGCCGTAAACCTTGGTCGGCATTCCGTCCGGGGCATAGACGGCTTGCCCGCGTCCTTCCATCCAGCGCAGCGATCCGTCGGCGTGCCGGAACCGGAATTCGATGATGTAATCGCGGTGTTCGTCCAACGCCCTCTGCACCTGACGCGCCGTAGATTCCTTATCCGCTTCGTCAACGTAATCGTAGAAGCCGTTGAGACTGCCGGAAAAAGTTCCCGCCGCCAGCCCGAAAATTTCTTCGAGTTCCGCGCTCCAGTAAACCGTCTCGTTCGCCAAATCGCGCGACCACGCGCCCATCCGACTGCTGCTCATCGCCAGCAGCAGCACTTCCCGATTTTCGCGCACGGATTCTTCGGCGAGTTTGCGTTCGTGAATGTCGGTTAAGGTTCCGATCCATTGCCGAAAACTTTCGTCCGCGTTAAAAACCGGCACGCCGCGCAGGGCGAAATATCGGTATTCGCCGTTTCGGTCAACAATCCGGCATTCGGTTTCAAAAAATTCGACGCTCTCCACCGCCGTTTGCCAGACCTCTCTCATCGGCTGGCGGTCTGCCGGATGGACGGCTTCGAGAAATCCCGCGCCCGCCGATTCGGTGCGCGTTTGTCCGGTTTGATTTTCCCACCAGCCGAAGGCTTCGAGCTTTCGCCCTTCGATGTCGGTCGTCCAGATCGCCTGCGAAGAGGCTTGGACGAAGGCGCGAAAATTTCCTTCGGATTCGTGCAAACGGCGTTCGGTGCGTTCGCGTTTGATAAATTGCCCGATATTGCCGCCGACGGCGAGGAGCATTTGCAGCAGTGCTTCGTCGTGCGGGCAGATGTTTTCGCAGAAAAAGCAGAACGCGCCGAGAAATTGTTCGCCGAGCAGAATCGGAAAGCCGAACGCGCTCCGCATTCCGGCGCGTTCGGCGATTGATCGCCGCGCCAAATCGTTCTCGACGCGCAAATCCTCAATCCAGACGGGCGCGTTCCGCTGCCAGACCCTGCCGGGCAAACCTTCTCCGGCGGAAAATTCAAACGCTCGACTTTCGGCGGCAAACTCTTTTAAACGCGGCGAAAGCGAATGCCGGACGCTGTTCAATTTGAGAGATTTATTATTTTTATCTAAAAACCACAGTTCGCCCAAATCGAAGTGCAGATGGCGGCAAATCGCGTCGAGAAGCTGCGGCGCGGCAAGTTTCAGCGTCTCGGTCGAAGCCAGGATTCGTCCGATTTCATAGAGCAGATTGAGCCGCGCGGCATTTTCCTGCGCTGCGCCGGAATCTGTCGAGAGCGAATTTTTTTCGTCGTCCTGCATCAATTCGTTTTCGTTCGCCCGAAGTTATTTTTGTTCGGCACTGCCGCGCCCTTCCGCTTCACTTAAACAGATTTCGCACAGACAATTTTCAAATTTTCCGCGCCAATCCGCCACAATTTCCGGCTTTAATGCCGCAGCGAAACACCAGCACGCGCCGACGTTCGCGCCGCAGAAAAATTCTCCGCCGCACGATTGGCAAATCGTTTTGGCGGGAACTTTTTCAACGTCTTTGTCGGCGGCAATCGGCATTTAAATATAAAAATAGCACAGATTTTTGCTCGATTAAAATCTGCGCCGGGATTCGGGTTTCGACATTTTACCCGGAAATTACCAATCGCACGAAAACGCGCTTAAAGATTCTTTGGCAGTCGCCAGCGCGATATTGCAGCCGCCGGCGAGCGCGGCTTTGGCTGGCGGATTGGCGGCGGCTTTCACCCATCCCTGGCGAAGCATTTCCAGCGGTGCGAGCAGTGCCGCACGTTTGGCTTCGGGAACTTTACCGTTGATGCAGGCTTCATATTTGGCGATGTATTCGTCGCACTCGGCGACTCCGATTTTTTTGCCGCCGGAAGCGTCCGCCGCCGCGACTTTCTCGGTTTTCACCGGCGGTCTCGCCGCGTTCGCCGGATTTACGGAGCCAGGGCTGACATTTTCGACCGCCGCGTTCGCCGGTTTATTAACGACGGCGACAGTTTTAGCGGCATTGCCGCCGCCCGTCGAAACAGGATCGGGCGCCGCCGCGCCGCAGCCGCCGAAGCCGATCATTCCGCCCGCCAGAGCGACGGCTAAAAACGAGTTTTTATGCGATTTAGTCATTACTTTTTATCATACCAGAAAAGGATACGTCCGAAACTGGCAGGAGCAGATTGCGGTTTTTCTCAATCGCAGCTTTTTCCGGCAGTGTCAAAATTTTGCGGTGTTATAATTTTAAGAGTCCCGAAAAAGACCCTTTTTGAAACTAAAACGGTGTTATGATTTCCTGTTGATACTACTATGAAGATTTTCAAAGCTGTAATTTTATTGTGTCTTTTACTGATTCACCAAAGTAACGCTCAGATTGGCGGGGGAAAGATATCAGTTAAGAGTATCCGCTCTGTTTCGAGATCAGCAAAATATCTTAAAGAAAAAAAAGAATACGAAAAAAAAGCCGGTGTTGAAATTGAGATCGAAACTGAGGATGAACGAGGATTCTATATTGGTGCTCTTGCTTGGTTTCTCCGTATTGGTAATCTTGAATGCATTGGTGAAGGAGGAGGTAAAGGGCGTATCAGCAATAGTAATAGAACAATACTTTTCGTCATCCCTGAATCTGAATGGAAAAAACTCAAGCAAGATGAACCGCTACGGCTTTCTTGGGGATGTCCAGAATATCAGGACACAAGGAAAGGAAAAATATTCGCCAATTTGGATAAAAAAATGCTGGATAACAAACAGGTCAAAGACAAATAATCATAGAACTGTCGCAAAACCGACCGTTTTTGAGATTCTTTTGCGTGATTTTATGCATCTTTGGGTTTTATGCCGCAAATTAGCGATTTAAGAACACCTTGGGCATCTTCTCTTGAACTCGAACAGAATGATTATTAAAAATTTTCACATTCTCACTGGCATTTGTTTTTTAGTTCCGACGATATTCTTGACCGGGGCTTGTTCTACTTCCAACTCGTCAGCACAGACAACAGATCAAAATTTCGATGTTCCTTCAATAGTCAGAATTGAGAGACCGAAGTCTGATTTGAACGGGCGCGTTTACAATTCAAAAACTATTATTCTAGACAACGAACTCTTAAAAAATTTAGATTGCAATAGTTCAAATGGATACAATTTGGTTAGAGTTGAAAATTACCACGAGGACGAAGGCATTACTTCACGCGACCTAAACATTATGATTGCTAAGGAGATTATGGTAAAAGTTGAGTTGCCGACAGGATTGGAAGTTAAAAACTTTTCGCTTAACTCGACAAAGAAAACCAAAGACGGTTTTCAGATGAACACAAATTGGGGCGGAGGTTTATATCATTACGAAATACAGTTTAATTTTAGGTGTCGGGAAAACAATTTCTATCTTTACAAAGTGAAAAAAGACAGTTTTTCTACGACAAATTCCGATAATGGTCTTTGGGACAAAAAGGAAACGGAAGAAACTAAAATTGAGCCAAACTTACCGATTGAAAAATTTGTT
>JAYVKL010000233.1:0-15114 GCA_043768465.1 Pyrinomonadaceae bacterium | reverse complement strand
GTCGGCGGCGGACGCGCCTCGTCAAACGATATTCTGCTCGACGGCGTAACCAATACGGTCGGCGATTTCGGCGGTGTCGCCATTTCGCCGCCGCAGGATTCGATCCGCGAATTCAAGGTTATTTCCGGTGTCGCGCCTGCCGAATACGGACGGACGGCGGGCGGCATCGTCACGATTGCTTCCAAAGCGGGCGGCAACAAATTTCACGGCGCGCTCTACGAGTATTTTCAAAACCGCGATTTGAACGCCAATGGATTTTTCCGCAACCGCAGCGCGGCGACGGCGAAACGCATCGCCGTCAAACGCAACCAATTCGGCGGCGCGATCAGCGGTCCGGTTTTTCTCCCGCATTTCGGCGAAGGAGGACCCGTTTTTGACAACGCCAAAAAGACGACTTTTTTCTTTTTTAATTATGAAGCCCGCCGCGAATCTAATCCTTTTACGCGGGAATTGTTAACCGTCCCGACGGCGGCGCAGCGCGGCGGCGATTTATCGGATTTGCTCGGCGGCAGCCGCACGGATATTTTATTCGGTCCGAATAATCCGGGCGGCGCGTCGGGAACGCCGGTTCGCTTCGGTCAAATTTTCAATCCGTACGGCGCGCTTGTCCAGTATTTACAGGTCAACGCTAACGGCACGACCACGCCGGTTTCGGGTCGTCCGATTTTCCAGAACAACGATTTACGCACCCTTCCGGTTTGCCCGACCGGGGCGGGAACGCGGACGACGGCTTGCTTTGACCCGGTGGCGCGCGCCATTTTAGGTTATCTTCCGCTTCCGAATTCGTCCGGCTCGACGCTGCCGGGAACGCCGGGTGTAATAAATAACTTTGCGATTAACGACACTTCAAAATTTACGCGCGACATTTTCGCCGGGCGCATTGACCATAAAATTTCCGACCGACAGCAGATTTTCGGTCGCTTTTCCTACGAAGTGCGGCGCGACGCGCAGCCGAATTATTTTAATTCAGATGCCTCGAACGCCCGCACCATCCGCGATACTTTCGGCAATTTCACTTTGAATCACGTTTATAATTTGACTTCGACCGCGATCAACAATTTTCGCTACGGCTACACGCGGGTTCGCGCCAACCAACGTCCGAACGGGCAGGGTTTCGACGCGACGAGTCTGGGACTACCGAGTTACCTGCGCGATAACGCGGCAAATTTGCAGTTTCCCGACATTACCATCGGCGGCGGCGCGGACGGTCTGACCGTTCCCGGACAAGTCAATACCGGCTCAATCGGCGGCGCGGGCAACAACCAGCCGCGCGATGTCCACACGCTCGCCAATGCCGTCACCTTGGTGCGCGGCTCGCACACGATCAAAGCGGGCGGCGAATTTCGTCTTTATCGTTTTTACCCGTTTCAATACTTTACGCCGCAAGGCTCGTTCAGCTTTGACCGCACTTTTACGCGCGGTCCGGTCGGCTCTGTTTCCAGCACCGTCGCGGCGACCTCCGGTTCGGCTCTCGCGTCGTTTCTGCTCGGACTGCCTTCGAGCGTGAGCCGCGAAGTCATTACGCCGCTGACGATTTACAAAAAATACAGCGCGGGTTTTGTCCAGGACGATTACAAGATTCGCCGCAATCTGACGTTAAATTTAGGTTTGCGCTACGAAGTCGAAACCGGCACGGGCGAATCGAACCAACTTGTGACGAATTTTGACTTTGATAAGGCATCGCCGCTTAACGGAAGCACGGCTGCCGTCACAGATTCATTTGTTAATCAATTTAATCCAACGGCAAATAATCTGCGCGGTTTGCTTTCGTATCCTAAAGGCGGACAAACCAAAGCCAACCGCAATCGTTTTTCGCCGCGCGTCGGTTTTGCTTACAACTTTGACGAAAAAACGACTTTGCGCGGCGGCTACGGCATTTTCTTTCTCCCGCAATCGCTTGAGGGAACGACCGCGCAGGGAACGAATTTTAATCAAAGTTCCGTGCAGGCTTTACAAAACGGACAAATTACCTCTTCAACTATATTATTAACAGATCCGTTTCCCGGCGGAATTCAAGTTTCTACCGGAAACTCTCAAGGAGCTTTTACTCGACTCGGCGGCGATATTGTCGCTGTCGAACCGAAGCGAAAAAATTCCTATAACCAGCAGTGGAATCTTGTTGTGCAGCGTCAACTCGCCAAAAATCTCGTGCTTGACATCGCGTATGTCGGAAGCAAAGGAGTTCACTTGCCTATTCAGCAGGTAAATTTGAATCAACTATCGCCGGAAACCCTGCAATTTGCCCGCAGCAACTACACGCAGCCGAATTCGTGCAGTCCTTTGAATGCTGTTGCTCCATTCGCGTTGACAGTCGCGTGCAGCGCGCGCACCGACTTGAGCGAAAACGGCAGAATCGCCGCGTTTTTGTCGCAGCAGGTTGCCAATCCATTACGAGGCATAATTCCGGCATCAGGTGCTTTTAACGGAGCATTTATTTCACGCGCCCAACTGCTGCGCCCGTTTCCGCAGTATCAAAACGTCTTTTACTTCCGCCCGCTCATCGGCGACAGCAGCTATCACGCGCTGCAAATCAATTTGCAGAAACGCTTTAGCGACGGTTTATCGGGAACGGCAAGCTACGTCTGGTCGAAACTAATGGACACGAGCGGTGTCGGCAACGGCGCGGCGTTTCTCGATGCGACTCCGGTGCAGGACGTTTATAACTACAAACGCGGCGAGTATTCGCTCTCGACTCTGGATGTGCCGCATCGCTTTGTCGCAAGTTTCAGTTATGAACTGCCGTTCGGACGCAAAAAGCGTTTCGGCAAAAATCTGAATCCGATTTTGAACGAAATTTTCGGCGGCTTTCAAATTAGCGGCACGGCAACCGCGCAGTCCGGCACGCCGATTTTAACCGTTTCTAACGGATTTTCAGAACTAACCGGACTGGCAGGTGCCGGCAACGCGGTGCGCCGCCCGAATCGCGTCGGGGAGAATCCGATTAGCAATCAACAGTTCCGCGACAATGTGCGCGCCGGAGTTTCGGTGTTCGCCCCGCTCGGCACGACTTTCGCGGATGCTCCGGCTTTCACTTTCGGCGATGCCGCACGAACTTACAACGACGTGCGCCGCGACCGCTACAAAAACATTGATTTCTCGGTTATCAAAAACTTCGGATTCAATGAAAGCAAAAACAAACTTCAGCTTCGCGCCGAATTTTTGAATTTGTTCAACTACGTCGTTTTCGGAACGCCGGGAACAAACATTAACTCGTCAAACTACGGCATCGTGACATCGCAGGGCAATCGCCCGCGCATTATCCAACTGGTCGGACGATTCACGTTTTAATGAAAGAATGAAGGATCAAGGATGAAAGATAAAGTAAAAACTTCTTCCCTTTGATCCTTGATCCTTCATTCTTTCTCCTTCAGTTCCAAATGTCCGCATTTTTGATTTTATTAATCTTTACCGTTTTCGCCGTGCTGATGTTCACGCGCAAAGTTCCGGCTTTGCTCGCCGTGCCGCTGATGGCGGTTCTTATCGCCGCCGCCGTCGGCACGCCTTTTTCCGCCGTTTTGAACGACATCATTTCGGCGGGTTCGGTTAAACTGGCGGCAGCGTATGTCGCCGTCTTCGCGGGTGCGATGCTCGGGCGCGTGATGATGCAGACGGGAATCGCCGAAGGAATTATCAAGCAGGCGGCGGAATTCGGCGGCGATAAACCGCTCGTCGTCGCGTTCGGATTGATGTTCGTCACGGCGGTGCTTTTCACTTCGCTGACCGGTTTGGGCGCGATTATTATGGTCGGCTCCCTGGTTTTGCCGATTATGATGAGTCTCGGCATTCCGCGAAAATTGGCGGGGACGTTTTTTCTGCTCGCCTTTGCCACCGGATTTATTTTTAATATCTCGCTGATTCGTTTTTACCGCGATATTCTGCAAGTCGCTCAGGACGCGCCCCTGCCGCCGGAAATCGTGCGGTTTCAACTTGTGCTGCTCGCCGTAATGACCGCCGGAACAATTCTTTACACGATTATTTCGGCAAAGCGTTCGCCCGAACTCGCGCTGATGACCGCTGAGACTAAAGAGGAGCTGACCGATAAAATCAATGACAAAAACGCGCCGATCATCTCTTTTATCACGCCGCTCGTGCCGCTCGTTTTATATTTCGGCTTTAACAATTTCGGCTGGAAGGAAGTTCCTTCGTTTCTCGCGGGTTCGATTTTCGGAACATTGGTCACGCAGCCGAAACGCGCCATTCAGATTCTGACTTCTTCCTTGATTCGCGGACTCGAAGACGGCGCGCCCGCCGCGATTTTGATGATGGGCATCGGAATGCTGATTAACGCTTTGCAGTTGCCAATGGTGAAAGTCGCGCTCGAACCGCTGATTAAAAATCTGCCGATTACGAACGTGTGGACTTATGTTTTGTTTTTCGGCGTTTTGTCGCCGCTCGCGCTTTATCGCGGACCGTTTAATTTATTCGGACTCGGCGCGGGCTTTTTCGCGCTTCTCGCGGGCGCGGGCGTGATTCCGGCAATCGCGGTTTTAGCGGCGGCGATGGCAATCGTGCAGCTGCAAAACGTCTGCGACCCGACCAACACGCATAACGTCTGGGTTGCCAATTACGTCGGCGTGAGAGTCGAAGAATTAACCAAGTCAACGATTGCGACGATGATTGTCATCTGTTTTACCGGCTTGATTTTCGGAGCGTTGATGTTTCTGCGGTGAAGAGAATTTTAACCGCAGATAAACACGAAAGGATTTTGTATGTTTAATAAAATTTCTGTAATTTTAATTTTAATGCTGGCGGCTTCGTCAGTTTTCGCGCAAAACAATTCGCAAATCGTCGCCCCGAACGGATTGACTTATCAAATTGCGGGCAAAGACCGCGCGCGTAAAGACGAGGAAATCGTCGTTTACACGCCCGACTATTACAAGAAAAGTCCGACTTCCAAAAACGGCGTTGACGTGCTGGTGATGGGCGGCAAAGTTTCGGTGATAAATGACCGGGCGGGCGCGGTTTATCTGCAAAACAAGCCCGACCCCGGCGCGATTGCAATTGCCGACGACGAAGGTTTCGTTTTAAGTGCGCACGGTGCCGCCAGGAAATGGATTTTGGCAAATTTCAAAACGGGCGACGAAGTGAAAATCGGCGGCGCAGCGGCGGGTTTCGGCGGCGCGGGCAAAGCACCGGCAAGAACGGGCGAAGAAGTAATGCCCGCCGCTTCGCTTCCCTGTTTTCCCGGCGCGTATTATCGCAAAGCCGTGACGAGTTTTGACATCTGGACGGGTATTGCCGGATTTGTGAAATTGGGAACGCCCAAAGTTGACGAAGACCGGCTGGACGCGGCGACAATGCAGCCGCTCGATAATTTTTCGGTTTATATGGGCGGCAACGCGGGCGGCAATACGGAAGTTGACGCGGGACTCACCTGGGAATTCACACTCGACGAAACCGGCAAAAAAAGCGAGCGGCGCAATGCTTTTCGCCCGTTCTGGCGCACGAAAACCTGGAACGCCGCGCCCGCCCAAAAAGAGTATTATTTTTATCCGGGCGAAACGGTGCAGATGGCGGTTTTTATCATCGCCCCGAAAAAACTGCGGCTCGTCGTCTCTAACGGCAAGGATAAAACTTTTCAGACTGACTTCGATGCCGAAGGCTTCGCGCCGAACATTTCGCGTCAATTCAAGCGCGTCAACGCCATCGATCAGGTTCACAACGAAGGCAAACCGGTGCAGGAAACCAAGGCGCAAATCACCGGCGCGGAATGGACGCAAACCTCTCTTTTGCGCGGCGCGGGAGCGGATGCGAAACAAATTCCGCTGGACAAATCGCGCTTTACCGATATGCGCTGCAGCGATCAATCACATATCGTCGTAACGACAACCGATGCGGCAAAAGGCGCGGAAAAAATTGACATTTTCGGGACATCGAAAAACTAACAGAAAAGGAAGTTATCAGCCTTCTTAAATTTTCCATTATCTGTCGGGAGTTACGCAGTTGAAAAGTAAAACAGGCGGTCAGCCTGTTCACACCCGCTGCCGCACCGCGTCGCTTTTCGGCGACGCGGAAACAGGCTGACCGCCTGTTTTACCCGGATTTCCGACGAGCGTTTTATTGTCAACTGCGTAACTCCTAATCTATTTTCCGTTAACTTACATTATGAAACATTTCGTTTTGACGACACTTTTACTATCTTTGCTTGTTCAGCAAACGATTTTCGGGCAAACGAAGATTAATCGGACGGGCGACGATTGGGTCGAGAAAACTTTAAGGTCAATGACTCTGCGCGAGAAAATCGGGCAAATGATGATGATGGCTTTCAGCGGCGAGTTTAATAATTTCGGAAGCGATAAATTTGCGGAAACGCGCCGCCGGATCGAAAAGTTAAAAGTCGGCGGTTTCACGCTTTTTCGCGGCGAAGCCAACTCCATCGCATCGCTGACGAACGAAGCGCAAAGACTTGCTAAAATCCCTTTGTTTTTCTCGGCTGATTATGAACGCGGTTTGCGAATGCAGCTTCGGACGGGAACGCCTTTTACGACGAATATGGGCGTAGCGGCGGCAGGCGACACGAATGCAATTTACCGGCAAGGCAAAATTATTTGCCAAGAAATGCGCGCTATCGGCGCGAACTGGCTTTTCGCTCCGGTCGCCGATGTCAACAATAATCCCGATAATCCGGTGATTAACATTCGCTCTTTTGGCGCAGACCCGAAACGAGTCGGCGAATTCGTCGCGGCGGAAGTGCGCGGCGTGCGCGAAGCCGGCTGTCTTGCCACATTAAAGCATTTTCCCGGTCACGGCGACACGGCGACCGATTCGCATATCGGACTTTCGACGATTGCGGCTAATCCTAAAGAGTTGAATTCCGTCGAACTCGTGCCGTTTCGCGCCGCGATTTTAGGCGGTGTGGATTCGGTGATGACCGCGCATCTCGCCGTGCCGAATGTCACGGGCGACAATCTACCGGCGAGCTTGAATCCGAAAATCTCGATTGACCTTTTGCGAAAAGATTTGAAATTTCAAGGCATCATCACGACCGATTCGATGGAAATGGGCGCGATTACGAAAAATTATCCGAACGGCGAAAGCGCGGTAATGGCGATCAAAGCGGGAGCGGATATAGTTTTGTTTCCGCCTGACTTAGACGCGGCGATGGCGGCGGTCGAAACCGCCGTGACACGCGGCGACATTTCAGAACAGCGAATTGACGAATCGGTGCGCCGTTTGCTTGCCGCGAAATATCGTTTGGGATTGGTGAAAAATCACTTTGTTGATTTGGCAAAAGTAAATCAATCGGTTGAAAAGCCCGAAAATGTCGCCGAAGCCAACCGCACGGCGGAAAAATCAATCACGCTGCTTAGAAACGAAGGCAGGATATTTCCGCTGACGAAAGCGGCGGCGGCGAAAACTTTGTTCGTTATTATCGCGGCGGACGATGACCAAGCAGAAGGCGCAGTGGTTGTTCCCGAAATTCAGAAACGTCTTCCGAACGCTAAATTTGTGCGGCTTGACCCGCGTTCGACCGGCGAAGAATACGCCAGAGTTTTAAGTGATGCAAAAAATTACGAATCGGTAATGCTTGCGCCGTTTGTCAAACGCGCGGCGGCGAAAGGCACGGTCGCGCTGCCGGAAAATCAAGTCGCTTTGGTCAAACAAATACTGGCGTTAAAAGGAGAAAAAGCCGCCGTCATCGCCTTCGGCAATCCATATATGATTCGCCAGTTTCCCGAAGCGAAAAACTACGTCGTAACTTACGCTATCGAAGATGTCGCGCAGACGGCGGCAGCGCGGGTGATGTTCGGCGAAGTGCCGTTTCAAGGGCGTTTGCCGATAAATATTCCGAATTTGTTTCAAATCGGCGACGGAATGACAAGATAATTTTTTATTCGTGGAAGCCAAAAATCCAAAACCCGGCGTTAAAAATCGAAAAGTTCGTATCGGCATTGATGTCGGCGGAACTTTTACCGATGTCGTCGTGGTGGACAATGATTCGCGTGAAGTCGTTTCGCAGTTGAAAGTTCCGACGACGCATTCGGCAAAAGAAGGCGTGGCGTTGGGAATTATTAACGCCGTCGAACGCATTTTGAGTGAGTTAGAGATTTCGCCGAACGATGTCGTATTTATCGCGCATTCAACGACGCAGGCGACCAACGCGCTGCTCGAAGGCGATGTCGCAAACGTCGGCGTGATCGGTTTGGGCAGCGGTCTGGAAGGCTGGAAGGCGAAAATTGATACGCGCGTTCCGGCGATTGGGCTGGCTCCGAATCGCTTTCTCAAGGCGCAGCACGAATTTGTTTCCAATCGAAATTACAGCCGTCAGTCAATCGAAAAAATTATCGAAAATTTCCGAGCGAACGGCGCGGAAGTCATCGTCGTTTCCGAAGCCTTCGGCGTTGACCACATTCAAACGGAAGAAAAAATCGCCGCCATCGTCCGCGAAAAAGGCTTGCTGGCAACCAGCGGACACGAAGTTTCTCAGCTTTACGGACTTCGGACGCGCACCAGAACGGCGGTTTTAAACGGCGCGATTCTGCCGAAGATGATTCACACGGCGACGATGACCGACGAATGCGTGCGCCGTGCCGGAATCCGTGCGCCGCTGATGATTATGCGCTCGGACGGCGGCGTGATGAGCGTCGCGGAAGTGCATCGCCGCCCGATTATGACGATGCTGTCGGGACCGGCGGCGGGAATTGCGGGCGCGTTGATGTATGAAAAGGTTTCCGACGGAATCTTTATCGAAGTCGGCGGAACTTCTGCCGATATTTCCGTTATTCGTGATGGCGCGCCGCAGACCAAAGCGGCGCGGGTCGGCGGGCATCGCACTTATTTGAACACGCTCGATGTCCGAACGCTGGCGATTGCGGGCGGCTCGATGATCCGCGAAAAAAACGGCGAAATCGTTGATGTCGGCTCGCGCTCGGCGCATATCGCGGGCTTGGGTTACGCGAGTTTTCAGAGACCGGAAATTTTTGAAAACGCCAGACTCGTTCACCTACGCCCGACCGCGCACGACACGGACGATTACCTTGCCGTCGAATGCGCGAATGGGACGCAATACAGCTTAACGCCGACCTGCGCGGCGAATCTTTTGGGCATCATTCCCGACGATGCCTTTGCTAAAGGAAGTTCGGAAGCCGCCAAACTTGCCTTCAAGCCTTTGGCGGAAAAACTTGGGCTTACGCCGGAAGAGGCGGCGCGGAAAGTTTTAGAAATAGCGTGCCGGAAAGTTGAAAAACAAGTTAACGAGCTTATCAATGAATACAACCTCGACCGCGCGACCGTGGAACTGGTCGGCGGCGGCGGCGGCGCGGCATCCTTAATTCCGTTTACCGGAACGCTGATGAATCTTCCCGCGCGTCTGGCGAAAAAGGCGGAAGTTATTTCGACCATCGGTGTCGCCCTCGCAATGGTGCGCGATACGGTCGAGCGAAACATCACGAACCCGACACCCGAACAAATTTTGCAGGTGCGCCGCGAAGCAAGCGATGCCGTGATTAAAGTCGGAGCCTCGCCCGAATCGGTGGAAGTGCAGATTGAAGTTGACACGCGCCGCAACATCGTCCGCGCTACCGCTTTCGGCACGACCGAGCTTAAACAAAACGACGATTCGGCGAACATCGGCGGCGCGGACGGGGCGCGGACGGCGGCGGCTCGTTCGCTGAAAACCGAAGAAAGTGATATTGATTTAGCTGCCGAAACCGACGGATTTTACATTTTTACGCGGGAGATTTTAACGAAAACCTTTCTCGGGTTATTTACAAACAAACGGATTGCCGTTCGCGTCGTTGATAAAACGGGCGTTGTTCGTCTGCAAAGGAGCGACTCGGAAATTCACGCCGCGACAATCGAAAACGTCGTTCCCGAACTCGAAGCGATGATCGGCAAACTAACCGATTTCGGCGATGCCGGACGCACTCTGCCCGACATTCATCTGCTCGTCGGCGTGAGAATCGTCAATCTTTCGGGACTCGCCGAACTCGAACAGGTCTCGGCACTCGCTAAAACCGAACTGGAAAATTCGGCGGCTGACGAGAAAATCGTCATCATCGCTTCGCCGCGCTGAGAAAAATGGAAACGAGCGAATTAAAAGCGGATGTTTTGATTGTCGGCGGCGGCGCGGGTGGGTGCGCGGCGGCATTGGCAGCGTGCGAAAACGGTTTAAAGGTGATTTTAGCGGAAGAATCTGACTGGCTCGGCGGGCAGTTTACCGCGCAGGCGACACCGCCCGATGAACACGGCTGGATTGAAAAATTCGGCTGCACGCGCCGTTATCGGGAATTTCGGGAAGCGGTTCGTGATTATTACCGCCGTAATTACCCTTTGACCGAAGCGGCGAAAAACAATCCGATTCTGAACCCAGGCGACGGCTGGGTTTCGCCGCTGTGTGCCGAACCGCGAGTTTTTCTCCACGTTTTCGAGTCGCTTTTACGACCGTTCGTTGACAGTGGAAAGCTGCGTATTTTACTCGAACACTTTCCCGCGTCCGCCGAAACAAACGGCGATAAAGTTTTAACCGTCACGCTTGAAAGTTTGCGGAATAAAGAGCGCGTAAAAGTTGCCGCCGAATATTTTGTGGACGCGACCGAACTCGGCGAACTTTTGCCGATCACCAAAACTGAATTTGTAACCGGTTCGGAAAGCAAGGCTGACACGGGCGAGCCGAACGCAAAAGAAACTTTTGAAGCGAATAATTCGCAAGCCTTTTCGATGTGTTTGGCGATGAGTTATTATGCGGGCGAAAATCATATTATCGAGCGACCGGCAAGTTACGATTTCTGGCGCGATTTCGTGCCGGACTTAAAACCGGCGTGGAGCGGGAAACTACTGAGTTTGACCGCCACGAACCCGCGCACTTTGGAACCGGTTCATTATAATCTTCAGCCTCATAAAGAACCGAACATCGCTTTTGCCGGACTTTGGACATATCGCCGCATTTTGCACCGGAGCAATTTCACGCCAGGCGCATTTACGAGCGATATTACAATGGTTAATTACCCGCAAGTTGATTATCTGCTCGGCGATTTGGCAAATGCCGCCGATTTCAACGAGAAACAGAAAATTATCGCCGGAGCGAAAGAACAAAGTTTTTCATTTTTATATTATCTGCAAACCGAACTCGGCTTTTGCGGGCTAAAGCTGCGCCCGGATGTCGTTGATACTTCCGACGGCTTGGCGAAAATGCCGTATATCCGCGAATCGCGCCGCATCAAAGCGGAATTTACGATTCTCGAACAACACGTCTCCGCCGCTGCCCGACCGAATGAAATTTACGCCGAAAATTTTGCGGATTCAATCGGCATCGGCTTTTACCGGATTGATTTGCACCCGACCGTCGCGGGCGATAATTACGTTGATGTCGAAGCATTGCCGTTCCAGATTCCGCTCGGCGCGCTGATTCCGAAAAGGGTCGAAAATCTGCTCGCAGCGTGCAAAAACATCGGCACGACGCACATTACGAACGGCTGCTTTCGCCTGCACCCGATTGAATGGAACATCGGCGAAGCGGCGGGAAATTTAATAAGTTTTTGTCTGCGAAATAATTTATCGCCGAAACGAGTCAGAAACGATGAAAATCACCGGCGCGATTTCCAAAGGCAATTAGTCGAAAAAGGTTTTGAACTCGAATGGCGCGAAAACCTGAATCTCGCCGACGGCGACCCGCACCGTTTTGCGATGGAAAACGGGCAGGCGGAAAAGCGAAAATGAAGGGGTTTGAAACGGCGAAAAAAGTGATGGAAAAATACGGGACGCGCGATTGTTTCGCTATCGCCGAAAAAGCGGGCGTGAAAATCGTTGATGAAAATTGGCATCCGGTAACAATCGGCGAGTTCGACCGAAAAGCGAAAACGATTCGAGTCAATCTGCGCGCTTTGACCGATAATAAATATTCTAAAGAAGCGGTCGTCGCCCACGAACTCGGACATTTTTTTGCGGCGGAATTTAATTTGTCGAGAGCCGAAGAAGAAATATTCGCCGCCGAATTTGCCGCCGAATTAATAAATTTAGATGACGAATCAATCTGAATGCCAAAACTTGCCAGCCGAAATTTTTCTCGGCGTGGACGGTGGGCAAAGCCACACCGAAGCGATTATCGGCGACGAGCGCGGAAATGTTTTAGGACGCGGCATGGGCGGCGCGTCGAACCACGCCGAAATTCCCGGCGGGCGCGAGCGGCTGCAAACGGCGATGACCGATTCGGTCGGCGCGGCATTGAGAAACGCGAATCTACCGCCGATTGACCAAATCGTTTTCGCTTCGGCGCATTGCGGGATGACCGGCGGCGCGATTTACAAAACAGAAATTATCGACGCGATTGTCAAAGCCGAAAAATTGATTGTCGGACACGACGCGCCGACGGCACTTTTCGGCGCGACCGCCGGAGAACCGGGAATCGTCGTTATCGCCGGAACCGGTTCGGTCGTCTTCGGCATCAATGAAAAAGGCGAAACGGCGCGAGCGGGCGGTTTGGGCTATTTGTTTTCCGACGAAGGCAGCGGTTTTTGGCTTGCGGCGCAGATGATTCGGCTTGCCGTCAAAGAACACGACGATCTGATTGAGGATCACGGAATTTTGAGATTGGTGCTTGATTTTTTCAGGCGCGGTGAAATCAGAGAAGTAACCGATGATTTTTATAACGGGAAAATTTCGCGTGATGAAATTGCCGCGCTTGCCGAAACCGCGCATTTTGCCGCCGCCGCCGGCAATCAAGCGATTCGCGCCCGGATATTTTACGGAGTCGGCGTGCTGACGGAAAGCGTCCGCGCGGCGGCTCGAAAATTAAATTTTCAAACCGCCTTTCCCGTCGCCGGAGTCGGCGGAATGTTTCGCGCCGACTTAATGAACGAGTATTTTATAGCTTCGCTCGCCGAAAAAACTCCGCACGCGAAATTTATCAAACCGCGTTTTAATCCGGCGTTCGGCGCGCTGCTGTTGTCTTACAAACAGGCGGAAATTAAAATCACCGAAGAGGTATTGGGCAATCTGGAAAAATCAGCGAACGAATATGAATAATATCTTTGAAAACTGGCGCGGCGGCTTGATTGTCTCATGCCAGGCTCCGGCAAATTCGCCGCTTGCCAAACCGGAAATTATCGCAGCGTTCGCTCGAGCCGCCGAGCGAAACGGCGCGGTCGGCGTGCGGATTGACTCGCCCGCAAACATTTGTGCCGTCAAAAAAATCGTCGAAATTCCGATTTTGGGAATTTACAAAATAATTTCGGACGCAAGCGAAGTTTATATCACGCCGACTTTCGAGGCGGCGCGAAAAATCTCCGAGGCGGGCGCGGATTTCATCGCTCTTGACGCGACTTTGCGCCCGCGACCGGGCGGCGAAAAACTCGAAGATTTAGTCGGGCGTATTCGCGCCGAATTGAAAAAAACTTTAACGGCTGATGTCGCAACTTTTGAAGAAGGCATTAACGCCGCCGAGAACCTCGGATTTGACGCGATTTTTACCACGCTTTCGGGTTACACGAACGAGACGAAACATCTCGCCGAACCGGACTTCGATTTGATCGAAAAATTAGCCGCGCGCGTTTCCGTGCCGGTCGTCTGCGAAGGTCGCCTGAGTTCGGCGGCGGATGTCAAAAGAGCTTTCGACGGCGGTGCTTTCGCCGTCGTCGTCGGCAGCGCGATAACCGGAGTCGAGCAGTTGGTTCAAAACTTTGTTTCGGCAACGCCGTCAAATAAAAAATCGCTCGGCATCTGAACGACCGCGCTTTTTCTTTACCAAGAAACCGTCTCTAAACATTATGAACACGGAAGTCGAAAAAAATTCAGACCGTTTAATCGCGCTCGATGTTTTTCGCGGCATAACGGTCGCCGGAATGGTTTTGGTCAATAATCCGGGAAATTGGAGTGCCGTTTACGCCCCGCTCGAACACGCGCCGTGGAACGGCTGGACACCGACGGATATGATTTTTCCGTTTTTCCTTTTCATCGTCGGCACGGCAATCGCGCTCGCGCTCGGTCGCCGCCTCGAGCAAAACCGAGTCAAACGCGCCGTTTACCTGAAAATTTTTCGACGCGCCGCGATAGTTTTTCTTCTCGGACTTTTTCAAATGGCGTTTCCTTTTTTCGATCTGGCGCATTTGAGATTTCCCGGCGTATTGCAGAGAATCGCCCTCTGTTATTTAATTTCATCGCTCATATTTCTCCATACGAACTGGAAACAGCAAACGATTATTGCCGCCGGTTGTTTGATATTTTACTGGACGGTGATGACTCTGGTTCCCGTTCCGGGCGGAACTGCGGGAGATTTGAGTGTTGAAGGAAATTTCGCCGGCTACATTGACCGCCTGGTAATCGGTCCGAATCATATATGGACGGTCTCGAAATTTTACGACCCGGAAGGCATTTTCAGTACACTTCCCGCCATAGCGACCTGTCTTGCCGGAGTTTTGACCGGAACTTGGCTCAAAAGCAGGCGATCTGATGAAGAAAAAGTTTCCGCCGTCTTTTTTTTCGGCATCCTGCTGACGGCAATCGGCTGGATTTGGAGTTTCTGGTTTCCGATTAACAAATCGTTATGGACCAGCTCTTACGCCGTTTTTATGGCTGGACTCACTTTGTGTTTCTTTGGATCTTGCTATTGGCTGATTGATATTAAAAATTATAGAAAATGGACTAAGCCGTTTGCCATATTCGGTTCAAATGCCCTGACGCTTTACTTCTCGTCAAGTATTTTGGCGCGAATCATCAATAACATCACCTGGCAATCAGCGAGCGGTGCCGCGACGAACATTCAAAAATGGATTTTCGACACGCTTTTTTCTCCATTTGCCGCTCCCCATAATGCCTCGCTGCTATATTCGATTGTTTATATCTTTCTGTGGCTTTTTCTAATGTGGCTTTTATATCGCAAAAGAATTCTTATAAAAGTTTGATTTCTTTTCGCATCTGAAATTTGGAGGGTGTCTGGAAAAGTCGGTAAATAATAGAATCAGCTAACGAGCCGAAGGTTCTTTCGACGATCCATCTTTTCGGCTGCGCTTGAAAACCGCCGACTCCCAATACTTTGTTGACGATTTCAAACACGAGGCCGAATAAAAGTTCTATCCGTGTTTTCTGCACGGGACAAAAACAATGTTGAAAAATATCTGAGAATGGAAAGCGGATGTGTTTTCGAGCTAGCATAGCTCTTGAATATATGAAAAAAACACC
>JAYVKL010000232.1:0-6185 GCA_043768465.1 Pyrinomonadaceae bacterium | reverse complement strand
AGTAAAAATACCACCGCCAGAGGCGGTGGCTTTGTTTTTGCGCCCTAGAAGGTGCGCCGTCACTGGCTTGCCTTATTCATCGCCAAACAAACTACCCTGTAACTTCTCCATCTCCTGTTCCTTCTTCTCCTGCCATTTCACATATTCGCGGATGCGCGTCTCGTCTATCCCGATGGTGCTGACACAATAGCCGCGTCCCCACAAGTGCCGCCCCCAAAATTGCTTCCCTAACTTTTCATACCGCTGAAACAGCCGAATCGCCAATTTCCCTTTCAAATATCCCATTACCGCTGACACCGCATATTTCGGCGGTATCCACAGGATCAGATGAATATGATCGCTTTGCACATTCATCTCGATGATTTCGATCCCGTCCTTTTGCCTTAACAGATAACTTATTTCCTGTTTTACATATTCTCGAATTTCATCTTTTAAGATCGCTCGCCGATACTTTGGACAAAATACTAAATGATATTTACACTCGTAAATAGTGTGCGAAAGCCGTCTAAATCTTTTGCTCATAAATTATATCTCCTTAGTCGTTGACACCTCTAGGGAGATATATTTTAGTCGGTTTGCTGTTTCGCCTCACTGCCTTGCAGGAACCACTGCCGGAGGCAGTGGATTGATTCTCTATTCAATGGACGTGAGGGCAAAATAGCGACTTTCCTACTGCGTTGTCTAGTTTCCCTTAACTTGTGTGTTGGCGGTTTCGCCCCGCGTCATCTCAGCCGTTCGACGGCTATCTTTACGAACACGAATTGCGCTAGAATATCAGGCATGAAAACTGAAACAGCACAAACCATTATTTCTCGCTCGTCTGAGGTGATGAGCGGTGCGCCCGTTTTCGCCGGAACTCGCGTTCCTGTCCAAAGCTTGCTTGATTATTTAGCGGGCGGACATCCGCTTAAAGAATTTTTGGAAGACTTTCCAACTGTGCGCCGGGAGCAGGCTCTTGAGTTATTGCATAAATTAAAAGATTCACTGGCTACGGCGCAGATATGAAAGTTTTGCTGGACGAGTGTTTGCCGAAAAAGTTGAAGCGTGAAGTCGAGGCGGACTTTGTTCAAACTGTTCCCGAAGCTGGCTGGGCAAGTAAGAAGAACGGCGAACTTTTGCGTCTTGCGGAAGTGATTTTTGACATGCTTTTGACGAACGACCAAAATATGGAACATCAGCAAAACTTACAGAAGTTTGATTTGGCGTTTGTCGTTTTAGTTGCGCCGACCAACGACATTGAAGACCTGAAACCGTTGATGCCCGCCGCTAACGAGGCTTTAAAAACAATTAAGGCGGGCGAAGTCAAATATATCAAACCCGGTAGTTAAGGTTTTTGTTTCTATCAACGCGCTGTCGAACACTTCAATGGATGTGCAGGCAGAAACAGCGACTTTCTTAAAAACTCGTCTGATAAGTCTAGAGTCAGGTGTCGGCGGCTTCGTTCCAAGTTAAGTTAATCGTCAGATTTCCGGCTGACGAACATATTCCCTTTCAACCAAAACCGCCAAGGTTTTTCGGTGTATTCTTCGGCGTAATCAATCCCGATTCTTTTTCCCGACGCGATTTCCGAATCCGAAATCTTCGCGCCGTCTTCGAGCCAGACTTGATCGCCGAGCAAATCTAAGTTGTTAAAAGTTTTATCAATGCCGAGCGCGAGGCAGAGTTTGCCGGGACCGGAAGTTAGGTTTTGGTCTTTCATCTGCCCGCGTCTTTCCCGCATTTTTTCGATGTTTTCGAGCGGTTCGACGGCGCGAATCAAACAGGCGTGCGGCATCCCGACTTTGCCGACGACAATGTTAAATTGAAAATACATTCCGTAAATAAAAGTGACGTAAGCCGTGCCGCCGACCGCGAACATCGTTTCGGTGCGCGTCGTGCGGCGATTATTATACGAATGCGCGGCTTTGTCTGCGATGCCGCAGTAGGCTTCGGTTTCGACGATTTTCCCTGCGACTCTGATTCCTGAATTACTCGGCACGACGAGGGTTTTGCCCAACAAATCACGCGCAATTTGCAGAGTGTCGGCGCGGGTGTAAAATTCGCGGGTAAGTTTTTCCATTTGGGAGTTACGCGAGTTGAAATGCCGGACAGGTGTCAAACAGGCTTCAGCCTGTTTCGCCGAATAAACAGGCTGAAGCCTGTTTGACAGCGGCGGCGATTAACGATGATTCTGGACTTACTGACTTTAGCTGTTTAACTTCCATCCATTATTTCCCGTAATTTTCAGGATAATAAATCAACTCGACGACGTTACCGCCGATGCCTTTGGTGTAAAAAGACGAAGTTCCGTCGCGGTGCGGTTTGATCGGGCGGTTTTCTTTGGCGGCGGCGGCTTCGAGTTCTTCGAGCGTTTCCACTTTCAATCCTAAATGCGTCGGATGTTTCGAGTTCGGCGGAAGCAGCGCGATACCGAAACCTCTTGCATCGCGCATCATCGCCCAATCTTCATAAAGCGTCTCAAGCGCAAATCCCAGCCGCCGATATTCCTCGACATCCTTTTTTAAGTCATCGCACTTAACCGCGATGTGGTCAACCGTTCCCGTAAACCGCACTTCATTTTCGTTGTTCATATAAATTACTCTCCAATAAAATTTTAGCAACTTAATCGGCGCAATGAAAAATTGCCGACGCTTTTTGCGATAGAAAATATCTCACGAACATCGATATCACAGGTTGGTGTTCAGCGCGATGTCGGCGAAATCAATCGCAATGCTGTTTGTAATCTTGATTAGCGGCATCAACATTTCGAGCAAATTTTATCAAGGATTGTCAGGTAGTTTTCGCAAGCGATTTATATCAAAGTTATCATTTGTGAAAATTGACGAAAGCATCAAATAATTTTGCCGCCCGACTTTTGACTTTGATTTTTAGGTGTGATAAGTTGCACCAAATTCATTAGAAGAAGCAAATTTCTTGGACAACCTCATCAAACAGCAAATGTTTAAGAACGGTGATTGAAAGCTAAAGAATTATAGACTCTCTTCGTAAAGCTAAAGATTTAAGATGTGAACTTTTTTAAGGCATATCAAACCCCGAATTGCTATCGAATTGATTTTTGATACCAAAAATAAACACGATGTTTATTAAAAATGTTTTTTGATTAGGATACTCCAAATGCCGCTTCGCTTTTGTAATTCACCGGTTTTTTACCTCGTGCCAATAATCAACCGCTTTAAGTCAGCGTCAAGCCGATATTTTAATTTTTTTGCGAAGGACTTTATTGCCAGCCAAAACTTTAAAAATTTTTCGCTGAATAACGGCCGCCGCCACATTGATAAAAAGTCGAAAAGCCTTTTTACGGGTTTTTCGACTTTTTATTATGTAATTCTAGAGTGAACCGGAAATCATTCTGGTCGGATGAGCTTACAAAAAAACCGATTGATAATTGACGTTATCAACCGGGCGGTAGGCTCACTTTATTGAAACGGAATGCTTCAAAAGATGTGACCACATATCTCCGTCTTAAGACGTTCCGTTTCTTAAAATCAAACAATCGGCAGTAATCGACTGAACCCGCAACGATCTGACTTATCAGGCTGTTGCGGAACAATTGTCATTCGGTTATCACCCTGCTCATTTTGACTTTTATCGTTTCCAAAAGTTCAGGAAAATCTTCGGTTGAAAACAATTGCTGAAGGATTTTTCCCGAACATAAGCAGGTGAGCAAAAGTATTGAGGCATTTATGAGAGGTTTAGAGTGACGGCTTCAGCCGTGAAATCGTCAGCAAAGCGCGGCGATTTCTCACGCATAAATGCGTTACTCTGAACTTTTCATAAATGCCTCAGTACTTTTCCCAACCTGCTTGAAACTTATTTTTTGTGTTAGAAACCAGAGGAGAATTTTTGATTATGAGATACACGTCCCCAAAACAACAATCATCCGTCTTACAGTCGCGTCTTGCTAAATGCGTCGGCTTTCACAAATTATCGGCACGGTTGTTTGCCATTTTGTGCTTACTGTTTATTTCTGCCGTTTTGAGTGTCAATTCTCAAGCGGCAATTATCCAAGTTGATGATAACAGCGTTCAATGTCCGGGCGCAGCATTCACAAATATTCAAGCGGCAGTTACAGCCGCCAGCCCGAACGACACCATTCAGGTTTGTTCAGGAAATTACCCTTTGTCAAGCACAATTTTGCTGAACAAAGCGGGACTCACGCTTATCGGCATCGGAGCGACCCGTCCGATTGTGCAAATTCCGGCTTCGACAGGCAACGGATTTCGCGTTCTTGCCGCAAACGTGACGCTCGATAATTTGGAGATTCAAAAAACCGATTTGCTCGGCACCCCGCACGAACTTATACTTGTGCAGGCGAACAATTTTACCGCGCAAAATAATCTCATTTACGGACCTAATCCCGGCGGCACTTGGAGTTCGACCGGATTGATCAGCCGCGCATTTGTAGTTACCGCAGGTTTGAGCGGATTATTGCTTACTAACAACACGATTCACACTTTGCGCCAACCGGCGTATATCAACGGACCCACGACCGGAACAATTTCAAATAATAATGTTTCAGGAACACGCGGATGGGTGATTGACGGCGCAACCATCACTTTTACGAATAACACATTCGGACCTCCGGCAAATCAGGGCGCAGACATCGCTCTGCTGGCAAGCTGCAGTCCGGCTGATTACCCGAATCTTTCCGCTCTGAGCGCAAACAATGGTAACGCGGTTATCAGTGCCCAATTCGGCGGCGGAGTCAGCGGAAGTGCCATCACATACGTTAACGGCGGCGCAGCACCGGGCGGAGTCGGCACGATTGGCGCGCCGTTTCAAACCATCGCGCAAGGCATCAACGGCGTTTACGTCGGAGGCACGGTCAATGTAGCTGCCGGCACATACAATGAAGATGTAGACGTAAATAAATCCGGCGTAATCGTTAGCGGAGCCGGAGCCGCAAGCACCATCGTTTCGGGACCAATCGGCGGCGGCGGTTCAACCTTCGCTATTACCGCCTCAAATGTCGAACTTAAAAACTTTCAAATCACTCGTGCCGGAAACAATACGACTGATTGGAATAACCCGGGACTAAATATTACCGGAATTTCCATCCAAGGTTTGTCGATAACCGGCGCACTCATTCACGACAACATCATTACCGGAATGAGAACGGCGATTGACATCAATAACAGCAACGGTCATACAGTACGCAACAACGTCATTGATTTTAACCGCACAGGTTTGATTCTCCGCAATCAGACGGACAATTTGACTGTTGTCGAAAATTTCATTACCAATAATTTTACGGTCGGCGTTTTGTTTCTCGATGGGAGCGGCGGAACTAACAGTCCGGCGCAAACTGCGCTTAACAGCAGTTTCGGCAACAACAATTTGAGCGGCAATTGGTATGGACAAATAGTTGACCGGCAAAGCGGCGGTTCGCTGCCCGCTCCCAACACGACGAATCTTAAAAACTTCAGATTTAATTGGTTAGGAACAACTAATCCGGTTGTCACTACCGCCAACAGTACCGAACCGGGTTACGCCGCCCAGATTCCCGTCGCATTCGGCGGCACGGCGACGGCTCCAGGCGGTCAGCCGGACATCGCCGGACCGGCTTCGGCTAATATCAAATATATTCCGTTACTAACGAGCGGCACGGACTCCAACGTCGAAACTATACCGGGACGCGGGACGTTCGGCTTCCAAGGTGCTTTGAGTTTAGTAACCGTGAAACCTTCATTGTTAAATGGTTGGTTTTACTATAACGATGAAACAGATGTCATAGATAACTCGTTGGGAACATTTGTGGGCGGACCTGTAAGTCCTCCGTCAGGAGTAGGAAGCGCACAAATAAGTGTTACAGGCACGCAGCGGCGCAATCTCGCCACTTATCAATTCAGCGGCACTTCATTAGCAAGTATCGCAACACTGAAATACAGCACTTATAATCCGTCAGCCGGTAACGGCGGAAGTCCGAATCGTTCGGGTTATCTGCAATTCAACGTAGATTTCAACGGAAGCGATACTTTT
Organism: Pyrinomonadaceae bacterium; assembly: GCA_043768465.1. GTDB lineage: Bacteria > Acidobacteriota > Blastocatellia > Pyrinomonadales > Pyrinomonadaceae. The sequence goes on along the minus strand of JAYVKL010000232.1, from coordinate 206 downwards.
CAGAGACGCTTAGTGTTTTTGCCTTCGGATAATGGAACAGTTACACAAAATACTTGGAAGGAATGGGATGCTGTTAGCGGCGGTAACGCTCTATGGAGATATTCCGGTTCGACTTGGGCGGCAGGTATCGGCGGCGGCGGCGAACCCGGATCGACAACCAAAACGTGGTCGCAAATTCTTAGCCAGTATCCCGGCGTTCGCGTTAG
>JAYVKL010000231.1:0-29252 GCA_043768465.1 Pyrinomonadaceae bacterium | reverse complement strand
GCGACCACAAGGGATCGCCCCTACAAAATGAAAATCATCGAAAAACTTTCGCACGAGGAAAGCGAATACGCGCCGCCGAAATCGGTGGCGGAAAACGCTCTGCTCAAAGACGCGAAAGCCGAATACGAACGCTGGCGGGAAAATCCCGATGCGTTTTGGGCGGCGGAAGCGGAAAAATTCGTCTGGCTGAAAAAGTGGGATAAGGTTTCGACTTTCGACGGTGTGCATCACGAATGGTTTATCGGCGGCAAAACGAACATCACTTTAAACGCGCTCGACCGTCACGCGAATTCCGACAAACGCGACAAAATCGCCTACATCTGGCTCGGCGAGAACAGCGAGACAGCGAAAATAACTTACGCCGAATTGTTTGAAAAAGTCTGCCGATTCAGCAACGGTTTGAAATATTTGAACGTCGTCAAAGGCGACCGCATCGTGATTTATATGCCTTTGACGATTGAGGGCGTGATTGCAATGCTGGGTTGCGCCAGAATCGGCGCGATTCACTCGGTCGTTTACGCCGGTTTGGGCTGCACGGCGTTGCGCGAACGAATCGAAGACGCGGGCGCGAAAATTTTAATCACGGGCGACATCGGTTTCCGGCGCGGAAAAACGATTGACTTAAAAACAATCGCCGACGATGCCGTGAAAGATTTGGAAATAATCGAAAAAGTGATCGTGTTTCGCCGCCTGTCAGAACCGTCTGCGGTAGCGGGCGGGTTAAACGCCAGTAGTAACAAAACTGAACAAAACTGCGAAACGCCAAAAGGCTCTCTCGACTACCTGAACGACATCGAGGGCAAAGAAAACCCACCCGCTACCGCAGGCGGTTCTGACAAGACTGATGATAACCGCGAGATTGATTTCGCCGAACTGCTGAAATTTCCCGCCGACTGCGAAGCCGAAGTGATGGACGCGGAAGACGTGCTTTTTATTCTTTACACGTCCGGGACGACCGGCAAACCGAAAGGTGTCGTCCACGCCGTCGGCGGTTATATGGTCGGCGTAACTTATCATTTAACGAACTTTTTCGATGTCGGCGACGAAGATATTTTCTGGTGTATGTCGGACATCGGCTGGATTGTCGGGCATTCCTATATCGTTTATGCGCCGTTGTGCGCTGGATGCACGACGGTTTTTCGTGAAGGCGCGATTGATTTTCCGCATCAGGGAATCGCGTGGGAAATCGTCGAAAAATATCGAGTTTCCAAGATGTTCACCGCGCCGACGGCGATCAGATTTTTTATGCGGTTTGGCGAAGAATTGCCCGCCAAATATGACATCACGAGTTTGAAAGTTTTAGCTTGCGCGGGTGAACCGCTTAACCCGGAAGCGTGGCGTTGGGCGCAAACTCATCTCTGTGGCGACGGCGCACACGGCTACTGCATTGATAATTGGTGGCAAACCGAACTCGGCGCGCCGACGATTGCCACGCCCGCGACGATGGCGATGCGAACGGGCAAAGCCGGAATTCCGCTTGCCGGAGTCGAAGCCGACATCGTGGACGCGGACGGGGTTTCAGTCGGCGCAAACGTCGGCGGCAGATTGATTCTCCGTCGCCCGTTTCCTTCGATGATGCGAACCGTCTGGAACGACGCGGCGCGTTACGAGCGAATGTGGAAACAAGTTGCGGGCTGTTACGTTTCCGGCGATGTCGCGGTCAAAGATGACGACGGCTATTTTCAAATCTTGGGACGCGCCGACGATGTTTTGAGCGTCGCCGGACACCGCATCGGGACGGCGGATGTCGAATCGGCGTTCGTCTCGCATCCGTCGGTCGCCGAAGCCGCCGTGATCGGCGTTCCGCACGACATAAAAGGCGAGGCAATCGTCGGTTTCGTCCAGTTGCGGCAGGGCGAAACGGCATCGGACGAGCTTGTTAAAATTTTAATCGCGCACGTCCGCAAAGAACTCGGAGCCATCGCCACGCCGTCGAAAGTTTCGATTGTCAAATCGCTGCCGAAAACTCGTTCCGGTAAAATTATGCGGCGATATTTGAAGGCGTTGGAAACCGGCGCGGAGGTCGGCGACATTTCGACTTTGGAAGAATGATTTTCAATTGTTATGAGTTCAAACTTCAGTTTGTCTCTTCCGCCAGCGAAGCGCGGCGGAAAGCAAACTGAAGTTTGAACTCATAACGATAATTTATGCAGGCGCGTGAAAAAATCGAAATAAGCGAACGGCATTTAATAAAATATGTGCCATCGGCGAATTTAGCGGTTTCCGCAGTGACGCGCAACGCCGTTGACCGCTCGAAAATCGCGCTTGTTTGGGAGGGCGCAAAGGGAACGCGGCAGACTTTCTCGTTCTTTGAAATCGAGCGGACATCGAACCGCATCGCCAATGTTTTGAACGATTTGAAAGTCAATCGCGGCGACCGCGTTTTTACTTTGCTGAATCGTCAGCCCGCGCTTTATGCGGCGATTCCGGCGATTTTGAAATTGGGCGCGGCGGCGGCGGTTTTGTTCACCGACTTCGGGGCGGAGGCGATTCGCCAGCGAATCGAAGACGCGGGCGCGAAAGTTTTGATTGCGGAAGCCGCCGATTTGAAAAAAATCTCGCTGGTTTGCGCCAAACTGCCGCTGCTCGAACATATTTTAGTCGTCGGTAAATTCGACCGCGAAAATACGCCGAAATGCGCGGCGCGGTTTCACGATTTCAACGAACTGATCGAGAATGCTTCCGCCGAATTCGCGCCGGTTGAAGTCTTGCCGGACGACACTTGTTTTTTAATTTACACGAGCGGGACAACCGGATTGCCGAAAGGCGTGGTTCATCGCCACGCGATTCGAGAGCGGCTGATTGATTCGGCGAAAAGCGTTTTGAATTTGCAGGCAGATGATTTTTACTGGTGTTCGGCGGATGCGGGTTGGGTGACGGGTTTGCTTTACGGAATTTTCGCGCCGTGGCTTTTGGGATTTCCGATTCTGGTTTACGAAGGCGAATTCGACGCGACGCGCTGGCTCGAAATACTACAGCGCAATCAGGTTACCTGTTTTTACACGACTCCGACACTGCTTCGGCTTTTGCGAAACGAAATCGGCGACATCTCTCCGAAAGATGTTTTCGCACTGCGCCGGATTTATTCGGTCGGCGAGCCGCTCAACCCGGAAGTTTCGGTTTGGGCGGCGAAAACCTTCGGCGCGGAGGTTTTCGATAGTTACTGGCAGACGGAGACCGGCAGTTTCATCATCGCCAACAGCCCGAATATCAAAGTCAGACGCGGCGCGATGGGCAAAGCCGTTGACGGCGTGGAAGTGGCGATAATTGACGCGCAGGGCAATGAAGTACCGAACAACGTCGTCGGCGACATTGCGATTCGTCCGACTTTGACATCGCTTTTCAAAGGTTACTGGAATTTTCCCGAAGCGACGCGCGTTTGCTTTCGCGCCGGCTGGTATATTACCCGCGACAAAGGCAGGCGCGACGACGACGGGTATTTTTGGTTTATGGCGCGGAACGACGACGTGATAACCTGCGAAGCCCAGCGCATCGGACCGTTTGAAGTCGAAAACGCTTTATTATCGCATCCGGCAATCGTCGAATCGGCGGCAATCGGCGCGAAGGACGAGATGACGACCGAACACGTCAAGTCGTTCGTCGTTTTGCGAAACGGTTTTGTGGCATCGGCAAAGCTGGCAAACGAAATCGCCGCGCACGTTCGCGGACAGCTTTCGACGCTCGCCGCGCCGCGTGAAATCGAGTTTTGCAGTGAATTGCCGAAAACGAAATCCGGGAAAATTCGCCGCGATCAACTGCGCCGCAAAGGGAAATTGAACGCGGAAAAAGTTTTTATAATTGGGTAGGAATTTTACGAAAGAGGAAAATTAACCGCCGATGGACGCGGATAAACGCAGATAAGAAAAGATTAGAAATGGTTAAAACAAATCGAAATATCAATTTAAATTCGCTTTTTTATCGCGGTTTCATCTGCGTTTATCCGCGTCCATCGACGGTTAAAAATTCTTAAAGTCGTCTATATTTTCAATTGGAGAAATTATAATGTCGGAGCAATCAGCCAAACATATCGAATCAACGCAAATCGAAACCAGAGTCTTCCCGCCGCCCGCCGAATTTGCGGGACAGGCGCACATCAAAAGCTACGAAGAATACGAACGTATTTACGATAAAGCCGCCGAAAACCCCGAAGAATTCTGGGCATCGGTGGCGGAAAATCTGCATTGGTTTAAGAAATGGGACACGATTTTGGAATGGGAAAGCCCGCACGCGGCGTGGTTTGTCGGCGGCAAAATTAACGCCGCCTATAACTGCATTGACCGGCATCTGGAAACTTACCGCAAAAACAAAGCGGCGATTATCTGGGAAGGCGAGCCGGACGAGGTGCGGACTTTAACGTATCAGCAGCTTCACCGGCAGGTTTGCAAATTCGCCAATGTTTTGAAAAAAACCGGCGTTGTAACCGGCGATAGAGTCGCGCTTTATATGCCGCTCGTGCCGGAGTTGGCGATTGCGATGCTTGCCTGCGCTCGAATCGGCGCGACGCACACGGTGATTTTCGGCGGCTTTTCGGCGGACGCGATTCGTGACCGCGTGAACGACGGCGAATGTAAAGTTATCGTGACGGCGGACGGCGGCTACCGGCGCGGCGCGGAAATCAAATTAAAGGAAATCGTTGACGAAGCCGTCGAACAAACGCCGTCGGTCGAGAATGTCATCGTCTTCAAACGCACCGCCTCGAAAATTAATATGAAAATCGGGCGCGATTACTGGTGGCACGAGTTGATGGAAACCGTTAACGACGTTTGCCCGGCGGAAGAACTCGACTCCGAACATCCGCTTTTTATTCTTTACACGAGCGGGACGACCGGCAAGCCTAAAGGAATTCTGCACACGACGGGCGGGTATTTAACGGGAACTTATATCACGTCGAAATGGGTTTTCGATTTGAAGGACGAAGATACTTATTGGTGTACCGCCGACATCGGCTGGATCACCGGACATTCCTACGTCGTTTATGGACCGCTCTCGAACGGCGCGACGGTTTTTATGTATGAAGGCGCCCCGAATCATCCCGAACCGGACCGGTTTTGGCGGATTATCGAACGCCACAAAATCAATATCTTTTACACCGCGCCGACGGCGATTCGCGCCTTTATCAAATGGGGCGAACAGCATCCTCTGAAACACGATTTGTCTTCGCTGAGACTTTTAGGAACCGTCGGCGAACCGATCAACCCGGAAGCGTGGATGTGGTATCACACGATTATCGGCAAAAAAAAATGTCCGATTGTAGATACTTGGTGGCAAACCGAAACCGGCGCGATTATGATTTCGCCGCTGCCGGGAGCCACGCCGACCGTGCCGGGAACGGCGACGCGCCCGTTTCCCGGCATCTCGATTGATATCGTCACCAAAGCCGGAAAACCCGTCGCGGTCAACGAAGGCGGTTATCTTGTGATAAAAAAACCGTTTCCCTCGATGCTGCGGACGATTTGGAAAGACGACGAGCGTTTTAAGAAAACTTATTGGTCGGAAATTCCCGGCGTTTATTTTGCGGGCGACGGGGCGCGGCGCGACGAGCGCGGCTATTTCTGGATTATGGGCAGAGTTGACGACGTGATAAATGTTTCGGGACACCGGCTCGGAACCGCCGAAATCGAATCGGCGTTGGTCTCGCATCCGGCGGTCGCCGAAGCCGCCGTCGTCGGCAAACCGGATGAAATCAAAGGGCAGGCAATCGCCGCGTTTGTTACGTTAGAAGGCGGGCGCACCGGAAATGAAGCGTTAAAACAGGAATTGCGGGCGCACGTCGCCAAAGAAATCGGCGCGTTGGCGAAACCCGACGATCTGCGTTTCACCGACGCGCTGCCGAAAACTCGTTCGGGGAAAATTATGCGCCGTCTGTTGCGCGAACTCGCGGCGGGCAATCAAATCGCGGGCGATACGACGACGCTCGAAGATTTTTCGGTGCTGGAGAAATTGCGGGCGGATGAGGAATAAAGCGAAGAAATTTAACCGCAGATAACGCAGATAAACGCGGATGGAAAATCAGATAAAAATGCAATTCAAGCGAAGAAAACTCTGCGTCCTCTGCGCCTCTGCGTGAAAAGATTTCCAGAAAAAATTAGACACTTTCGATAGAATATAAAGCAATTTCACGCAGAGGCGCAGAGGACGCAGAGAGAATGCTGGGTAGTGATAAAAAGTAGTTTTTGTTTCTTTATTGCAAAAAAATAGTCGGCTTAATAAAAATTGTCTGTGTCCATTTACAAAATCGGTAGTTTGAAGTGTTTTTGCTGTTTGATTTGGCGAAATAATTTTGTAAATTTGAAGCTATGAAGTTGAGAATCAGGGGAAATTCGGTTCGGCTGCGGCTTTTGCGCGGCGAAGTCGCCGAATTTGCGGCAAAAGGATTGTTGCGTGAAACCATAAACTTCGGCGCGTCGAATTTAACTTATATTTTGCAGATTGCGGACGGCGCGAATGAATTGTCGGCTGAATTCGTCGCCGGTCAAATCGTCATCAGCATTCCAACGGCGGCGGCGCGAGAATGGACGGCAACGGATACGGTTAGTTTGGCGGGCGAACAGAAAAACGCGAACGGCGAGCTTTTGAAAATCTTGATCGAAAAAGATTTCGTCTGTCTTGACCGCATCGGCGACGAAGACAACTGGGACTCTTATCCGAATACATCGCATAAGTGCTGATTTATAAAGAGGAAGAACAATGAACGAATACGGGAAAACGAGCGAAAAACTCGAAGGGCAAAAGGTTAACGGCGCGGAGGAAGCCGCAAATCAGGCGGACAAACATCAGTCGAGCAATCTGACGACGGGCAAAGAAGCCCCAAAAATCGAAGGGCAAATAGCGCACGACGCGGCACGGAAAACCGCCGAAGCCGATGACCGGCACGAGCTTTTGCAGTTTGCCGAACAGCGCGAGATTTCCAATTCGCACGACGGTTTGCCGGATGTTTTGGATGCGGCGGCGATCAATGCCGAAACGCCGCTCGGATTTACCGGTTTGCGCGTCTCGGAAATCGAAACCACCGCCGCCGGGTTGCCCGCCGTCTGGTCAACGATGAAGCACGGACTTTCTGAAATGGGCGTGAAGCGCACGTTGCAGACGTTTTTGAAAGTTAATCAGAAAGGCGGTTTCGACTGTCAATCGTGCGCGTGGGCTGACCCGGACGAAGGGCGGCATCTCGCCGAATTCTGCGAAAACGGGGCGAAAGCCATCGCCGAAGAAGCGACGACGAAAACGGTAACACCCGACTTTTTCAGAAAACACAGCGTCGCCGAACTGTCGCAAAAATCCGATTTCTGGCTTGGCAAACAAGGCAGAATCACCGAACCGATGGTTTTGCGAAGCGAAGCGACGCATTACGAACCGATCAGCTGGGAAAACGCTTTCAAGCTGGTTGCCGAAGAACTCCACGCTTTATCGTCGCCCGACGAAGCGATTTTTTACACTTCCGGCAGAACCTCGAACGAAGCCGCTTATCTTTATCAACTTTTCATCCGGCAGTTCGGAACCAACAATATGCCGGACTGCTCGAATATGTGCCACGAGTCGAGCGGCACGGCGTTAACCGAAACCATCGGCATCGGCAAGGGAACGGTCACGCTCGAAGACTTCGAGAAGTGCGATTTAATAATCATAATGGGGCAGAATCCGGGAACGAATCACCCGCGAATGCTGACGAGTTTGGAACACGCTAAAAATAACGGCGCGAAAATTATTGCGATCAACCCTTTGCCCGAAGCCGGTTTGATGAACGTCGTCAATCCAAACCCGCAGGAATACAAAAATCCTCTGATGTTCCCGATCAAGATGCTTTTGGGCAAGGGAACGCCGCTGTCGGACTTGTTTTTGCAAATCAGAATCAACGGCGATATGGCGGTTTTGAAAGGGATGATGAAAGTCGCGCTCGAAGCCGAAGCGAAATATCCGGGCAAGATTTTAGACCGCAAATTTATCACGCGGGAATCGGCGGGCTACGAAGAATTTGCGGCGGAACTCGAAAAAGTCGGCTGGGCGGAAATCGTCGAACAGAGCGGCATCTCCGAAGATTTAATCCGCAAAGCCGCCGAAATTTACATCAATTCCGAGCGCGTGATTACCTGTTGGGCAATGGGTTTGACGCAGCACAAAAACGCCGTTGGCACAATTCAGGAAATCGTTAATCTGCATCTTCTGCGCGGAAATATCGGGCGCGAAGGCGCGGGGCTGTGTCCGGTGCGCGGGCATTCCAACGTCCAGGGCGACCGAACGATGGGAATTTTCGAGCGTCCGCGTGAAGAGTTTTTGAAATCGCTGTCCGACGAATTCAACTTTGAAGCACCGCGCGAACCCGGCTACGATACGGTCGAAGCCATCAAAGCGATGCACTGCGGCGCGGGCAAAGTATTTTTTGCGATGGGCGGCAATTTCCTGTCCGCGACACCCGACACCGAATACACGGCGAAGGCTCTGCGCCGCACGAAATTGACCGCGCAGGTGATTACAAAACTGAATCGCACCGCGCTGATTACGGGCGAACAATCGCTGATTCTGCCGTGTCTGGGACGAACGGAAATTGACCAACAAACGGGCGGCGAGCAGTTTATAAGTTGCGAAAATTCGATGGGCGTGGTGCAGATGTCGAAAGGCGTTTTATCGCCCGCGTCGAAACATCTGCGAAGCGAAGTCTGGATTACCGCGCAGCTTGCCAACGCAGTTCTAAGGGAAAAAACGACGGTTGACTGGAGCGCGATGGCGGGCGATTACGATTTGATTCGGACGAAAATCGAGCGGACGATTCCCGGTTTTGACGACTACAACCGGCGCGTTCGCGTCGGCGGCGGTTTCTACCTGCCGAATAAACCGCGTGAAGGCGTTTATCCGACGGCGAATAATAAAGCGAATTTTACGACGCACGAATTGCCGATTCACAAATTCAAAAACGATGAATTCGTGATGATGACGATTCGGACGCACGATCAATTCAACACGACGATTTACGGACTCGAAGACCGTTACCGAGGCATTCACAACGAGCGGCGCGTGATTATGCTGAACCCGCAGGACATCTTGGAGTTCGGCTGGAAAGCCGGTCAAGTCGTTGATTTGACCAGCCATTTCGAGGATGGTGAAAGACACGCGAAACATTTCATCGTCGTCCCTTATGATATTCCGCGCCGTCAGGCGGCAACTTATTTTCCCGAAACTAACGTCCTGGTTCCAATTGGTTCGGTCGCCGACCGAAGCCATACGCCGGTTTCAAAATTCGTCATCATCACGATTGCGCCGACGACGGAAACCGCCGGAAAGTTCGATTACGAATACGTTGACGGACACGCTCGCGCCGCGCAAATGCAGACGGCGCAGAAAACCGCGAAAGCCGGAGTTCTCAGCCGCGTCAATTTGCAGTCGGTAACGAGCGCGGCGACCGTCGCGCTGATCGTCGTCGGCACGATTCAGGCGTTACGCGGAAAGCGTTGAGAATTTTTCGTTGAGCAGTTAAGAGCGATTTGTTCTTCGTTCAGAGTCCAAACTTCAATTTGTCTTAGCCGTTGCGCTTCGCTGGCGGAAGCACACGCCGAAAGCCTGAATTCTGAGCGAAGAGTAGTGCTTTATAATCCAAGTTTTGATAATTAAATGCGCTCAAAGCGTTATGAGTGAACACGCGGAACGCACTTTGCCCGCCGCGCCGCGCTTCGCGGTCGCGGCAACACACTGAAGCGTGAACTCAGAACTTTAAAAACTTAGGCTACAGAGCAGTAGTTAGTCGCAACACAAGTTTTTATTCGCAAAATCAGGTTAATTTTAAGGAGGATAATTCTATGTCGGCTGTTTCTTTTTTTGACCGTGAAAACACGGTTGCGCCCGGCGGATATAATCGCTGGCTCGTGCCGCCCGCCGCGCTCGCCGTTCATTTGTGCATCGGGCAAGCTTATTCGCTGTCGGTTTTCAACATTCCGCTCTCAAAGGTTTTAGGCATTACGCAATCGGTCGAAGGCGACTGGGGACTGACGACGACGGTGTGGATTTTCAACATCGCGTTCGTCTTTTTGGGACTCTCGGCGGCGGTGTTCGGCAAATGGCTCGAACGGGTCGGACCGCGCAAGGCGATGTTCGTTTCGGCGTGCTGTTTCGCTGCGGGATTCGTCGTTTCCGCCGTCGGAATTTACCTGCACATTATCTGGCTGCTTTACTTGGGTTACGGAGTTCTCGGCGGCATCGGCTTGGGATTAGGTTATATTTCGCCGGTTTCGACTCTGATTAAATGGTTTCCCGACCGTCCGGGAATGGCGACGGGAATGGCGATTATGGGTTTCGGCGGCGGCGCGATGATCGGTTCGCCGCTCGCCGATAATCTGATGAAGTATTACGGCAGTGCGGCGAGCGTCGGCGTTTGGCAGACGTTTTTGACGATGGGAATTATTTACTTTGTCTTTATGATGTTCGGCGTGTTCACCGTTCGCGTTCCGGCGAAAGACTGGAAACCCGAAGGCTACGTCGCACCGGCGGTCAGCGCAAATTCGATGATTACAACGGCGAACGTCACCGCCGACGAAGCGATTAAAACGCCGCAGTTTTATTTTCTCTGGATAGTTTTATTTTTGAACGTCACCGCCGGAATCGGCATTCTGGCGCAGGCATCGCCTTTGATTCAGGAATCCTTTCCCGGCAGAGTAACCGCTGCCGCCGCCGCCGGCTTCGTCGGCTTGCTTTCGTTATTTAATTTAGCCGGACGATTTTTCTGGTCGTCAATGTCCGATCTGACCGGGCGCAAAGTCATCTATATGATTTATCTCGGTTTGGGCTGCGCGCTCTACGCGCTGATTCCGTCGCTCGCCTCCGCCGGAAATCTGGTGCTGTTCGTCGCCGTTTTCTGCGTTATTCTTTCGATGTATGGCGCGGGTTTTGCGACGATTCCGGCGTATCTGCGCGATATGTTTGGAACATTGCAGGTCGGAGCGATTCACGGGCGATTGCTGACGGCGTGGTCAGCCGCCGCCATCGCCGGACCGTCAATCGTCACTTATCTGCGCGATTATCAAATCGGGCGCGGCGTGGCGAAAGCGGATGCCTATTCGACGGCGATTTACATTATGGCGGGTTTGCTCGTCATCGGATTTATCAGCAATTTGATGGTGCGTCCGGTGGACGCGAAACATCATTATCGAGGCGATGCGGAACCGGTAATGCCGCCGCCGGAACCCGAAACCGCCCGCATTCAAAGCGGCGCGACGGCGTAAATTAAAAAGGAGAAACTACTATGGAAAACAGAGAACCGAGACCGATTGACAACAGCGTAAAAACATCGGCGGCGGCAGTCGCTATTGCGTGGCTGCTCGTCGGCATTCCGCTCGCGTGGGGCGTTTTTCAAACATTTACCAAATCGCTGGCGTTGTTCCAATAATCAGACCGCTTCAGTTTGAAAACTGCGATACGCCGGAAGAAGGTTCGGCGTGTCGCCGATAACTTAATTGAACCTGAGTCTTAAGCACCCCAACAGAAATAAGTTAGACTTTGTAAATCTAGAGTCCTTATAATTATTGGACTTTGACAGATGAAACACTAATCTAATTTTGTTGAGGTGCTTAAGTTGAAGTGAGAAAGAAAATCAGACCGAGGAGACACGCGGATTTGACGGATTTTCGCCGATTATTTTCAAAATTTTTTGCGCGGCGGGTCAGACAAATACATTCATCAAATCCGCGCTGCTTCGCTTAATCAGCATGTCTCTTCGGTCTAATCCTAACTTTGACTTCAGTCCAGGACTCAGGCAGCAACTCCGGCGACCGCCGAAACTTCTTCTGACGGATTTGCATAAATACAAGCATTGTATTCAGAATTATTTCGCTATTTTCTGAATTGCGGGCGCGGCATTTTCAACAGCGGACGGCGAAAAACCAGCACCCAGCCGTCAAACGCATTCGACGCGACGGGAACCAGATGATTCGGCGGCAAATTCGTTTCGATATTTTCGACGATGTTTGCCGTGAAACCTTCCGACTGTAAAAGACGAATCGCTTCGTGCGCGGAAACCGAAGGGTTTTTGACGGCGAGCGAAACGGCGCAAGCCGAAATGTTCGCCGGTTTGCGGGTAATATAATGAATGCTCGTGAAGCCGTCGGCGAGAATCGTTTGGTGAATGTCGCCCGAATCGAATGTGTAAAGCGATTTTTTGCCGCTCAAAGTTTCGATAAGTTTGACGACGACGGCGCGGGTCGCTTCGTCTTTGACACCGAAAACGCGATGTCCGCGATCCGGGAAAGGAAACGGATTGCGGACGATCATCAAAGTTGCGATGCCTGCCCAAATTGTCGCCAGCATCGCCCAAATGAGAAACAGCGTTGTCATAAATTTGTTTTTACGGTTCGTTCGCGCAGTTGTGAAAGCAGCGCGGAAACTTCGCCGCGTTCCCGGTAAGCGGCGCGTTCGACGAGTTCGTCGAGAACTTTTTTGTGCCGCAAAACCTGCGTCCGGCTTTCAGACCACGCCACTTTGCCCGAATGAAAACCCCACAAAGTAAAGCGGTCGCCGTTCACGCCGAAGCGGTCGTTGTCGCGTAAGAATAGTTTTGACTGCGGCGCGTCTTCGTCTCTGACGACGATCAAACGCACACCGAACGAATCGTCAGCCGTCAATTTCTGTAAATTCTCAAAACATTTACGGCGGATCGAAAGTTTGATACTGGCGTAATGCCCGAAACCTTCGGCGATTCGTTCGAGTTCGGAAAGAAAGATAATCTGCGTCCGCGTCCATTTCCGACGCTTCGCATTTTCAAGCATCCGGCGACGCTGCCGATTGCCGAAGCGTTTAATTCAAAAGGACAAAATTACGTTGTGAAAGTAAAACTCGAAACGGCTTTGGGCGGCAAGCCGAAATATGCCTTCCTGCGCGCCGACGGAACACAGATTGAAACGAAAAATCTTTCGTCGCAATTTTTGCAGCAATTTGGAATGTAAGTCAAAAACGTCTGCGGCTGTCAGAACCATCTGCGGTAGTGGATGGGTGAACGATTGAAGCCCGCGCACTGCAAAGAAACCCTGCCCGCTACCGCAGGCGGTTCTGACTTACAGAGAAACCCGCCCGCTACCGCAGACGGTTATGACTTAAAGTCTGCCGCAGGCGGTTCTGATGGATTATGAGAAACTCAATCACTTTACGCTCGGATGTCTGGCTAAAATCTTTGGCGGTTTTGGCATTTGTCATCGTCGTGCAAATTTCCGTCAAAGCGCAGGAAAATTCCGGCGTGGCGGTGAGCAGCGGCGTAACGATTGCTTTTCAAGATGTGAATGATGCACCTAGCAGCAGCGGCGTAACGATTGCTTTTCAAAACAACACTGATGTCGCCAGCAGTAACGGCGCGACTATCGCTTTTCAAAACGACGGAGGAACGGCGGGCGGCGTGAGTCGCAGCGTCACCGTCGGTTTCGGCAATCGCGCTAACGCCAGTTATTATTACGGACACAACCAAAACTCCGGCACGTTTGCCGATCCGGTGAATACGGCGACGGGGAATTTTACTTTTGATAAAACCGATTTGACCGTCGCGGGCAAAGGCTTCGGTTTCGAGTTCAAGCGTTTTTATAATTCGCAGGATGCGGCGACGGGAAGTTTGGGCGCGGGCTGGACACATTCTTACAATTTGACCGTCGCGGAAAACACGACTGACAACACGGCAACCGTCCGGCTCGACGACGGACACGAAGAAGTTTATGACAAAACCGGCGCGAACTACACGCCGAAGTATTCGGGCGTTTATAACAAACTCGTCAAAAACGCCGACAACACTTATTCGGTGACGCGCAAAGACCGGCGCAAATATAATTTTAATCCGGGCGGAAAACTAACCGCGATTGTTGACCGCAACAATAACGCGCAAACGCTCGATTACAACCAGAACGGCAAACTTTCGCGGGTCAATGTCGCGGGCGGCAGACAAATCAATTTAACTTACGACGCAAACAATCGGATTCAGCAAATTTCCGACACGCTCACGCCCGCGCCGCGCGTCGTAAATTATACTTACGACGCAAACGACAATCTCGTTTCGGCAACCGATCCGAACGGCAGCCGAACCGAATATACCTACGACGCAAACCATCAAATGCTGACGGCGAAAGACCCGCGTTTGAATCTTTTCGTGACGAATGTTTATGACGATGCGCGGCGCGTGGTTTCATATCAATCCGACGCAAAAGGCAATCGGACGGATTTTATTTACGATTTCACGACAGGCAGAACGACGATCAAAGATGCCGCAGGGAAGTTCAGCTACGATTTCCACGACGTTCGCTCGCGCCTGATTCGCCGCGAAGACCGTTTGGGCAACAGTTACAGCTACAGTTACGACAACGACAACAACCGCACGAGCGTGGCGGACAAAAACGGCAGCCCGACAAGTTATGAATACGACGCGAACGGCAACGTCACAAAACAAACCGACGCGACGGGCAAAACCGTCGTCATCGCTTACGACGCGAACGACAATCCTTTGACGCGAACGGACGAACTCGACAATGCGACGACTTTTGAATACGACGCAAACGGCAATCTGACGAAAACGACTGAGCCGCTCGGCAAAATTACAATTTTTACTTACGACGGTTTCGGACAGCTTTTAACCGTCAAAGACGCGCTCAATCGCACGACGACGAATATTTATGATTCGTCCGGGAATCTGGCTTCGACGGCTGACGCGCTCAATAATCAAACCGCTTTTGTTTATGATGCAATCGGACGGCGCACTTCGACCACCGATGCGCGGCTGAAAACGACGAACTTTGCCTACGACAAAAACGGCAATCTTTTGAGCGTCACCGACGCGCTCGGCGGCGTAACCGCTTATCAATACGATGCCAACGAAAACCGCACGAAAATAACCGACGCTCGCGGCAAGATAACAACATTCACTTATGACGCGAATAATTTGCTGACCATGACGACCGACGCGGCGGGCGGCGTGGTGACGAATACTTACGACAATCTCGACCGCCGCATCGCCGCCCGTGACGCTCGGAATTTTACGACGAATTACGAATACGATTTTGAAGGACGCTTGACGAAAATAACGGACGCGCTCGGCAACGTCACGCGCTCCGAATATGACGCGCAGGGCAACCGGACAAAAGCGATTGATCCGAAAAACAACCAAACCGTATTCGTTTATGACGCGCTCAATCGTTTGGTTATTACGACGGACGCGCTCGGCAATCGCGCCTTTAACGGTTATGACGCGCTCGGCAGAATTCTCAGAACAACCGATGCCAACGGCAAAGCGACGCAGTTTTTCTACGACGCGCTCGCACGGCTGATAAAAGTTACCGATGCCGCTAATCAAAACACCGAATACACTTACGATTTAATCGGCAATCGTTTGACGGTGAAAAATCCGAATAATCAAACGACGACTTTTACTTACGATGCCGTCAATCGTTTGCTGACGAAAACCAATCCGCTTAACAGAACTTACGCTTTTAATTATGACGCAGTTGGCAATCTGACGCGCAAAACGGACGCGAACAACGCCGCCGTTGATTACATTTATGACGGCAGCAATCGTTTGACGAACATCAATTATCCAAACTCGACTACGGTTATTTTTGTTTACGACGCGAACGGCAATCGAACGCAAATGACCGATTCGGTCGGCGTTTCGACTTACGGTTACGACAATTTAAATCGGTTGACGAATCACGTTGACGCTTACGGCAAAACCGTCGGCTGCGAATATGACGCGAACGGCAATCGCACGGCATTGATTTATCCCGACGGCAAGCGCGTCGTTTATACTTTCGACGGCGCGAGTCGTTTGACGCAGGTTTCCGATTGGGCAAACCGTCAGACAAATTACAATTACGACGCGGCGAGTTTGTTGAGCGGCGCGGCGAACGCCAACGGCACAACGACAAACTATACTTACGATGTCGCCGGACGATTGGCTTTGATGAACAATAAAAAATCGGACTTGAGCATTATTTCGTCTTACGCTTTTACGCTCGATGCTGTCGGCAACCGCACGAACGTCAACCAAACCGAACCGCTGACGGCGGGCGTAAATACGCCGAATACGACCTACACTTTTAATGCGGCAAATCAAATTCAAACCGCCGGAATGACCGTTTTCACTTCGGACGACAACGGCAACCTGCGAACGCAAACGACCGGCGGCGCAACCACTAATTTTAATTACGATTACGAAGATCGTCTGACGAGCATCACGAGCGGCGCAACTTCGACGCAGTATATTTACAATGGTGTCGGTCAACGCTTGGCGCGAAATAATAACGGCGCGACGACGCGCTTCGTGCTTGACCCGACTTCGCGTCTGCCGCGAATTTTAGCCGAAACCGACGCGACAGGAAATATCACGAATTACTACACGCACGGCTTAGGTTTGACGGCAAAAGTTACGCCCGCCGGACAAGCCTTTCAATACCATTTCGACGCTCGCGGCTCAACCGTTGCGCTGACGGACGCGGCGCAAACCGTCGTCAACCGCTACGCTTACGACCCGTTCGGTGCGCCGACGGCGATTGCCGAACAAACGACAAATCCGTTTCGCTACATCGGGCAATTTGGTGTTACCGACGAGCCGAACGATTTACTATTTGCCGCACGGCGTTTTTACAGTCCGACGCTCAGCAGATTTTTAACCAAAGACGCGGCTGAGTTTTCGGCGACAAATCCGCAAACAATAAACGAGTATGTTTATTCGCTCAATAATCCGATTATTTTGATTGACCCTTCAGGATTAAGCGGTCAACGCGATGGACAATCAAGATCTGAAGCGAAAGGTTCATCCGATAGAGATAATGGTTTTTTATTAAGGCTCGGAAGTGCATTTGTAAGTTCGGTCAAAACCGTTCCTAATTTCATTCTATGCGGCGGCTCAGGTTTTATTTTAGCTGGTAGTTGTAAAGCTATCGGACAAACAGATTTTTCAATTTCACTAGGTCGAGACGTATCAAAAATAGCAGTGTATGTAATAACTGGAGGAACTGGTGCGAAAATTTATGGAGTGTTAGGACAAATCAACGCTTACGCGCCTGTTATTGGAAAAATAGCAAATGGCACCCTAACGACGAAAGAAGCACTTAACATTGCTGGCGATGCTAGTTTAGATTTAGTTGAAAATTCTCTTGATGTTCCAGATTTTGCACCTACTGAAACAGCTAGATATGGATTAAAAAACGCTCTGCGATACATTTTTAGCATTCCAGAAGTGAGGTAATATGCGACGGATTGATTTTGATTTTCTATTTATTTGCAAATCGACTGTAACGGTAGTTACCATACTGTTTCTATTTGTAACCATTCAGCCGCAAACTCAGAATATTTCTTACCTTTACGATTCACTCAATCGCCTTGTCGAAGTTCGCTATGCCGACAAAGTGATTCATTACACCTACGACGCGGCGGGCAATCGCACAGGACAAACGGTAGAAATTCTCATTGCCGCGCCTTCAATTTTAACTCTCAGTCCACGCGGCGCGGTGATCGGTGGAAACGGTTTTGTTCTTAAAATCAACGGCGCGAATTTTACGAACAGTTCAGTCGTGCAATGGAACGGCGCGAATCGCCCGACGATATTCGTCAATGCAGGCGAACTGCGAATCAATCTCGCGTCAACCGACATCGCCGCCGTCGGCACGGCTTCCGTCGTCGTCCTCAATTCCGCGCCGAACGCCGTTTCCAATTCGCAGACTTTCTCCGTCGTGCAAAACGCCGCGCTTCGCGGGCGCGTGACAGCGGGCGGCACGGCTTTAAGCAATGTAATCTTGAACTTGAGCGGAACAGAAGTCGTTACTTTAACCACCGACAACAACGGCAATTACGAAGCGGCGGTTTTGAATAACGGCAACTACACGCTCACGCCGACGCGCCAAAACTACATTTTCAATCCGCCGAACCGTAATATAAATTACTCCGGCTTGAGTCAAACCAATCTCGATTTCGCGGCTTCGCTCGTTAGTTACTCGATTAACGGGCGCGTTACAAACAACGGCAACGGTTTGAGCGGCGTAACCTTAAATCTGACCGGCTCACAAACCGGACAAACCACAACCGACAGCAACGGTATTTATTCTTTCACCGCCACCGCCGAAGGAAATTATCTCATCACGCCAACTTTGTCCAGCTATACGTTCAATCCGAACAGCCGGAACTTTGTTAATTTAAGTGCCGGTCAAACGGCGGATTTCACGGCGACCACCGCGCAAACGCAGCATAGACTTTTTGATTTCGACGGTGACGGCAAAGCGGATATTTCCGTTTTTCGACCCGCCAACGGCGTGTGGTATTTGTTGAATTCGCAAACCGGTTTGACGGGTTCAGCTTTCGGATTCGGCGCGGATAAACTCGTTCCGGCAGATTATGACGGCGACGGGAAAACCGACATCGCCGTTTTTCGGAATGGAACGTGGTATTTGCTGCAAAGTCAGCTTGGATTTACGGGCATCGCGTTTGGTAATGCTGACGATATTCCCGTTCCCGCCGATTATGACGGCGACGGGAAAGCGGATATTGCCGTGTTCAGACCGTCGAACGGAACCTGGTATCTGCTCAGAAGTCAACTCGGATTTACCGCGATTCAATTCGGACAAATGGGCGATAAACCGGTTCCGGCTGATTACGACGGCGACGGCAAAGCCGATGTCGCGGTTAATCGCGGCGGCATTTGGTATCTGTTGAGAAGCCAACTCGGATTTACCGGCGTTCAGTTTGGTAATGCGGACGACAAACCGGTTCCGGCGGATTACGACGGCGACGGCAAAGCCGATGTCGCCGTGTTCCGCCCGTCAAACGGAGTGTGGTATTTGCTGCAAAGTCAGGCGGGATTTGCGGGTGTTCCTTTCGGACTCGGAACCGATTCGCCCGTTCCGGCGGATTATGACGGCGACGGCAGGACGGACATCGCAGTTTTCCGTAACGGAACGTGGTATTTGCAGAGAAGTTCGCAGGGATTTACAGGCATCGCCTTCGGCGCGGCGGATGATAAACCGATTCCGAATGCGTTCGTGCCGTAGAAAGTTACCTCACCGCCTCACAAAATTTTATCGAACGCGACGGTCAAATCGGCAGTCGCGTTTTTTTATTTAATCAGCCGGAAAATTCATTGGAAATAATCAACGAAAATTCGTTTCACCGGCGTTTGTCCCCGGTCTGACTCCGACTTTAATTGCAACTCCTCGCTCAAATTAAATTAGCCGAAAAACTTTCGGCGATGTTATAATTTCACAGGCTTTAGGTTTAAATATTTTGAGAGGAAATTTACAAACCGTGATTGATTTTGAATTAAACGAAGAACATATTGCGTTACAAAAAACCGTTAAAGAATTTTGCGCGGGCGAAGTTGCGCCGTTTATCAAGGAATGGGACGAAAAATCGCATTTCGAGCGGTCGGTTTTCGATAAAATGGGCGAACTCGGACTTTTGGGCGTATGCCTTCCCGAACAATACGGCGGCGCGGGTTTCGATTATATCGCTCTCGGTCTGGTTTGCGAAGAACTCGAAGCGTGCGACACTTTTCTGCGCGTGGCGATGTCGGTTCACGTCGGGCTAAACTGTTTGTCGCTCTACACTTGGGGAACCGAAGAGCAGAAACAAAAATATCTCGTGCCGCAGGCGAAGGGCGAAAAATTGGCGACTTTCGGACTGACCGAACCGAACGCGGGCAGCGATGTCATCGGAATGCGCTCGAACGCCAAACGGGTCGGCGGCGACTGGATTTTGAACGGCGAAAAAATGTGGATTTCCCTGGGCGATGTCGCCGATAATTTCCTGTTTTTCTGTTGGACGGACGAAGAAAAACGCCAGAAGCGCGATCATACTGGAATGAGCTGCTTTATCGTCGAACGCACGATGGAAGGTTTTTCTTCCGGGACGCTGCACGGTAAATTGGGAATTAAAGCCGGAAATACCGGATATTTTACGCTTCAGGACGTGCGCGTCCCGGCGGCGAATATGCTCGGACAGGAAGGCGAAGGTTTCAAGATTGCGATGTTCGCGCTGGAAAACGGGCGTTACACGGTGGCGGCGGGCGCAACCGGCGTGATTCGGGCGGCGCGGGACGCGTCGGTTTCCTACGCCAACACGCGCGAAGTGCAGGGACAGACGATTGCCAATTTCCAGCTTGTCAAACAGAAAATCGCCGATATGGAAGCCGATTACGAAATGACGCATCTGCTCTGGCTGAAATGCGGCTACTTAAAAAACATCGGCAAATCTTCGGCGAAAGCGGCGAGTCTGGCGAAATGGCAGGCGACGACGCGCAGCGAAACCGCCGCTTCGATGGCGATTGAAGTTCACGGCGCGAACGGTTACACCAACGATTATCCGGTCGAACGCTATCTGCGAAACTGCAAAGCCGCCATTATTTACGAAGGAACGCGCGATATTCACACCTTGATGCAGGCTGATTGGGCGTTAGGCTTGAAAAAGGAAAAACAGGCGCGCGCCGTGCTGCCGGTTTATAAAACGGCGGGCGCGTAAAAACGTGGTATTTTATCGAAATAAGAAAAAGCCAATCGAGTTTTCGATTGGCTTTTTCTTATTTCGATGAGTTGGCGGACGGTTTGCCGTCGGTCTTGAATTCAGGCGTTTCCTGCGTCATTTTCCACTCGCCGTTTTCCTTGACGAATTTGATTTTGATGCCGTTCGGGTAGCTGCCGCCGCGCATTTCCGCGATGATGGCATCGCCCGCAATTACCTCGTTACGCGCTTCGAAAGGCTGATCGGGCGCGGGTTCGAGGTCGGTGATAAACCTGGCGAGCGACGTTTCCTTTTCTTCTTTCATATCGGCTGCCAGAGATTTCAAAGTCGCCTGCGATAAAACTTTCCGCAGGGCGGCATCGTCTTTTTTCTTCAAAGCCGCATAATAAGCCGCCACGACGGGCGCGACCGTCGGCGCGTTATTGGTCGTCGCCGCTTCGGGCAATTTGGTCGTGCCGAGCGGGTTGTCGGCGGTGGACGCTGCGACATTCGTGTTTTTGATATTTGCGCCGGTCGTGTTGCTGACGGATTGTTCGCCGCCGCCGCAGCCAATGAAAAGAGTCGCTGAAAATAATAAAATTAAAAATCGCATTTTACGCTCCGAGAAATTAAAATAGACTGGAAAACAAAAGAGTATAAATCATTCGATTGAAATGGACAAAACAGCACGAACCGAAACGCGCCGCATTTTTTTATTGGAAAATCTGCCCGAACCTTTGACCCGCGCCAGTCGCCACCAGCAAATTTTCGATAATTATATCGAAAACACGCGGCTTCGGCTGCGTTCCGTGCGCGTTCCCGAAACGAAAGTCTGGACTTGGATTTTACAGCAAGTTGCGCCGCTCGAAAATTCGTCGCGGCGTGAGATCGCCGAGATTCATTTGAACGAAACCGAACACGCCGCGTTTGAAGTTTTTGAAGGCAGAGAAATTCATAAAAATGAACGAGTGCCAACCAATGAAATTCGCAAGAACCGCTATTTTTATGATTTCGGCGGCAGGGAAATCGAGATTGATTTATTTCTAGGCGAACTTTGGGGTTTGATTACAGCGCAAATCTGCTTTGCAGATTCAAAAACAATGCAATCTTTCGAGCCGCCGCCGTTTGCGATTGCCGAAGTGACGACGAATGAATTTTTCGTCGGCGGAAATTTGATCGGAAAGAGTTTTGCGAATGTTCAAAAGGAATTTGAAAGTCAGTGCCGTCTGCCGCAGCAGATGATTTAACTTGAGTCTTGAGTTGAAATCTGAAAACAAATTAGACGCTGATTTTCGCCGATTAAGCGGATTTTCGCAGTTTAATTTTCAGCCGATCTTAGCAGCTTGATTGCTGCTTGGATTAAATCGGCGAAAATCCGTCAAATCTGCGTCTCTCCGCATCAAATTCCCATCCCAATTTTCAACTCAATACTCAGGTTGATTTAAGACTCGTCACGCCGAAGTCTATCGAAGTCGTTCGAGTTGTAAAAATTAACCCGTCCACCGGCGGTTCTGACTTTCATTGCACCAAATCTTCAAAATCTTCGATTGACGGCAATTCCGACAAATCATTCAAACCGAACTGAATCAGAAAATCCTTCGACGTGCCGTATTGCATCGGTCGTCCGACGGTTTCTTTTCTGCCTTTAGCGACGATGAGTTTTTTATCGAGCAGCGTTTTAATCGCCGAAACCGACTGCACACCGCGAATTTCCAGAACTTCGGGAACGGTCGCCGGTTGTTTATAAGCGATGACTGCCAAAGTTTCCAACGCGGCGAGCGATAATTTTGCTGACGGGCGCGTTCTCAAAAACCGGCGAACTTCGTCGTGAAACTCGGTCCGCGTCGAGATTTGCCAGCCGCCCGCGATGGAGCGCAACTGCAAACCGCTTTCGCGCCCGTCATATTCGCCGCTTAATTCTTCAATCGCCGCCGCGACGGTTTCCTTATCTTCACCCAAAACTTCCGCCAGCAGCTTAACGGTCACCGGTTCATCGGCGACGAAAATTAACGCTTCGACGACGGAAACGATTTCGCTGGTGCTGCGCGGTTGTTTCTCTGCAATTTCCATAAATTCGTCGAACCGCGAAAACCGCGAAAGTAAGATTAACCGGATAAAATCTTTTCGCGTCTTTCGCGTTTTTCGCGGTTAAATTTTTCTCAAAATAATCTCGCCGAAAGTCGCCGATTGAGTTAATTTAACGCTTTCGGTTCGCACGATCTCCAGCACGGCGAGAAACGCCGTGACGAGTTCGCGGCGCGTGTCCATTTCGGCGAGAAACTCCAGCAAATTCAGTTCTTGCGCTTCAAAAATTCGCTTTCTCAAACTTTTTATCATCTCCGCCAAACTGATTTCTTCGCGGTGAATTTCCATCTGCACTTCCTCTTTGTGCCGTCCCAGAATTTTCTGAAAAACCGCCAGCAAATCGAAAACATTCACGTTCGTTTCGATGTTTTTTTCGTCCGTCTCAATTTCCCCGCGCCCGAAAACGGCTTGCTCGACGGTCACGCGCTCGTAAAGCATCCCCGCCGCGTTTTTGAATTTTTGATGTTCGAGCAACCGGTCAATCAATTCCTGGCGCGGGTCTTCGATTTCCGCTTCCGCCGTTTCGGAAATCTCGTGCGGCAGCAGCATTTTGGATTTTATCTCGATTAAAGTCGCCGCCATCACGAGAAAATCCGCCGCCAGGGAAAGATCTAAACTTTTCATCAGGCGAATATATTTCAGGTATTCGTCCGCGATTCTCGCAATCGGGATGTCGAAGATGTTCGCCTGTTCCTGTTTGATGAGAAACAGAAGCAAATCGAGCGGACCCGAAAATTCGCCGAGGTGAAGTTTAATATCGTCGAGCGATTCGGTGTCGAAACGCGGATGAACTTTATCGAAATCAAATCGGAGTTGATCGTTTGTCTTTTCCATCGAGAACGGTCAAAAGTGATTGTAAAATGGGGTCAAGTGCGCCGATTAAGCTCTTAACGATTGACAAATTTATTCCGTCAGAAGCTACGCATTTGAATAAAAAAGTCTCGCCAGGTCAGAATCGGAAGCGGTCAGAACCGCGTCTTCGAGAGCATTATCACCCGGTTCCGACCGCTTCCGATTCTGACTTGATTGCTCAATTGCGTAGCCTCTATTTCGCATCGCGCAAGTAGATTAAGTAATCAATTTTCGGCGGCGTGAAATTCTCTTCGCGCAATTTGAAGATGATATTGCCGCGATGAATCGAAGAATGAAAAACGACATGGAGCAGCAATTCGCGGAAAGTATTTTCACACCAAACACCTTCACTCGTGCGGTAGTTCGTTTTCAAATCCAATCCTTCATCGTCGAATTGCCGCAGCAGCTTCTCGAATCGTTCGGCGGTTTCCCGCGCCAGCTTGCCGCATTCCGCCAGCGGCAAATCCTGCCAAAAATCGAATCCGAAAGAATCCTTGCCGTAGAGCCGTTCGTAGTATTCCCGTTCGGTGATTAAAAGGTGCGCGAGAATCAACCGCGCTTTCGCGGAATCAACGCTTTTCAAAACCGTAATGATTCGCCGGTTCGCCCAATCGTTATAAACGTATAGTTCGCGTAATTGCTCGATTGAATCCATTTATTCGTCCGATTGAATCTGATTTTTAAGTTGAAGTTAAGTTAAGATTAGACGCTCGATGAACGCTGATTGAGCGGATTCTCGTCGATTATTTTCAGTGAATTTGACGGCGGACTAAACGAACTTATTGATAAAGTCCGCGTCTCTCGGCATCTAATTCTCCGTCTCCTTTCAACCCAAAACTCAGCTTGATTGATGACTTTTCAAATCTTCGAGCGCAACGACTTTCAAAGCCGATTCGTGACAGGATTCCAGCACGACGTTCGGTGCAACGCCGTGTTCGTGCGCTTCCTTCCAGCGCAGAACGCAGAGACACCAAAGGTCTCCGTCTGCGAGTCCGGGAAAAGCGAATTCCGGTCGCGGCGTGGACAAATCGTTGCCGACGGCTTTTGAGAATTCCAGAAAATTCGCCGTGACGCGCACGCAAACCGTATGTCTGCCCGTGTCGTCCGCGCCCGTCCGACAAAATCCGTCGCGGTAAAATCCCGTCAGCGGTTTCAAACAGCAGCATTTTAGCTCGCCGCCCAAAACATTTTTCGGCTTCGGACGATGCCCGTTTCCGTTTCCATTTCCAATACTCATAATTTATTTCGCGGATTTAATCAAGTCAATCGCTTTTTCAACCGGTCGCGCCAGCACTGCCCGCTCTCCGACTTCGACTATCGGACGCTGTAAAAGGCTCGGATGGCGGGCGATTATTTTAATGAGTTCGTCTGCCTCTTTTACTTCTGAGACTTTCAATTCATTATAAACAGTTTCGTTTTTTCGCACCGCGTCAAACGGCGAAAGATTCGCTTTGGCGAGCAAATCGCGCAGTTTTTCTTCCGATAATTCGTCAATAAAATAGTTGACCTGCTCGTAACCAATGTCGTTTTCACGAAACAACTGCGCCAGCTTGCGGCACGTCGTTCAGGTCGGTTTTTCATACACTGTAATTTTGTCCGTCATAAATATTACATCATATCGCCGCGCCGCGTTTCGATTAAACTCTCCGATTCTTCCAACGAAAAAACTCTCGATTTCGTGACAAACCGCACGCCGAGCGGAATTTCCAACGAAAACGACGCGCCGCGTCCTGGCGTAACGTCAATGGTCAGTTCGGTGTGTTTCCAAAACTCAAACTGGTCTTTCGCCATAAAAAAATCACAATCGTCAATTGCGCCGAGCCACACGTCGCTGCGCCCGACAATAAATTCGCCGTCTGCGTAACACATCGGCGAGGAACCGTCACAGCAACCGCCCGATTGGTGAAACATCAACGCGCCGTGTTTGGCGCGAAGCTCGTTGATAATTTTTTTTGCTTCGTCAGTTACTTTCACTCTCGGCATCTCGTTCATAGTTTTAACTCACACAATTACTTCGGTTAAAATTCTTTTTCGAGCGGTCTGGTCGTATCTTCCGTGACGCTCGCAGGTGCAAGCAATTCGTTCGTGTCGTAGATTTTCGCGCCGAAGTTAACCGGCGGACGATATTCGGCTTCCGGCAAGGATTTTTGAGGAAATTTCCCGCCCGTCAACTTGTTCGTTTCCAAATCGGCTTCGCGCCAATCGTCCGTGCCGTCCGCCAAATTATTATTGCCGAAAAGAGACGGCATTGACATTCTAATCGCGCCGCCGATAATAAAAATCAGCACGGCGATTGCAAATAAAGACTTCGGCACTGGGAAAAAATCACGCAGAATCGCCAAAATCAATATCACAACAAAGCCGGAAAAAACCAGCATCATTCCTTGCCGGGCAGCTTTGTTTTTTGCGCTTTTCCTTTTCGCCTTTTTTTGATGAAGTTCGGGCGCGAGCAATTCTTTGACATCGCTCATTTCCAAGCCGCATTTCGTGCAAAAGTGAATTTCATCCGAATTTTGCTGATGACCGCATCGTGGACAGTGCATTTGAATTTCTCCCTTAAAAAACTACGAGTGAAGATTCAACTAAGTTCGGCGATAACTTTTTTCGCTTCGTCGGCTACTTTTACGCTTGAAATGTCTTTCATAATAAATGCAAAATTTACTTTTATCTTTGACGGACTAGATGTGTGTAATTACAATGTTATTATGAAAGTAAATATAGTTCAAATCGGCAACTCGAAAGGCGTTCGGATTCCGAAAACTCTGCTCGAACAACTGCGGTTCGGTAAATCAGTCGAATTTCAGGTTACGCCCGAAGGCTTGCTTCTGCGTCCGGTTCAGGAGAAAAAGGAAAATGATTTTGAGCCTCGTGCGGGCTGGAATGAAATGTTTCAAATAGCTTTAGCCGAAACGAGTGACGACGACGAAGAATTTGCAGATTGGAATCAAAACGGACTGACCGAATTTGATGAAACTGAATGGTAATCAAAAGATTTGAAATCTACTGGGTCAATCTCGACTCGACCATCAGACGCGAAATGCAGAAAACTCGTCCGGCAGTCGTCGTTTCGCCGGATGAAGTCAACGACGCGCTCGGCACAATTCTCGTCGCTCCGATAACGTCAAGCCGCCGAAATTTTCCGACCCGAATCGCCTTTGACCTCAACGAAAACGAAAACTACATCGCGCTCGACCGAATTCGCGCCGTTGATAAAACTCGCCTCAATAAAAAAATATCGCTCCTCAACCGGCAAGAAGCGCAAAGGGTTTGTGAAAAACTACAGGAACTTTTCGCTCTTTGAAATATTTCAAATCAAGACGAGAAGTGCGGCGATCACCTTTTCGCTTCTTTGGTTACGAGAACTCTGGAGAGAGTTTTTCGTAAAAGCTGCAATAACTCCGGCTGTTTATCAGTCTTCAACCGCGAAGTATTTTAGAAATTATTATAATCACTGCGATTATAATCGGGACACCGACAAGTAAGCCTAAAAAGATATAAATGACTTTGGTCGCAGACATCACGCCCATCTGTTTTTGCGCTTCCGCTGGCGCAAGATGCAATAAACCCGCATTGGGACAGCTTCTTTGCAAATCGTTCAAAAGCAGCTTGAAACACCCGTCTCGACCGTTCACGAAAGCTCTTTTATTCTTCATCTTTTCGCCTTCGCGGTATGAAAAAATAAATTCCGAATCGTAGGAGAGATCACCTTCAGACGCATAGCTGACGAGATTTTGAGGCGCAATAGTCGGAATCAAACAAAAGTATTTCAAATCTGAAAGCGGAATGTCAATAATTCGGGATCTATCAAGTGCGCCTTTTCCCTGTGTTTTAGATATTAAACGTCCGTCGGCTAAAGTTAAATCTACGGTCGCGGTCGTGTGATCTAAAAAGTATTCGATTGATTCCTGCATTATGTCTCCTTCATAAAATTTACAATGTCCAAAACCTCTCAAATCTGAATTTTCTGAATTTTGTTTTGCAGAATTTCCAAAAATCGTTTCGGTAATTTTGTAAATGAACGCAGACTTTTTAATCTGCGTTCATTCGTCTCCATCCGTGGTTAATTATTCTCTAAAAAAATCCCATCGCCTTCTTGTCATAAGAAATCAACATATTTTTGTTGTTGCGGTAATGGTCGAGCATCATTTTGTGGTTTTCGCGTCCGAAGCCGGATTTTTTGTAGCCGCCGAACGGAGCGTGCGCCGGGTAATTGTGATAGCAGTTGACCCAGACGCGACCGGCTTTGATGGCTCGCGGAATTTGGTAGAGTTGGTGCGCGTCGCGCGTCCAAACGCCCGCGCCCAAGCCGTAAAGCGTGTCGTTGGCGATTTCGATTGCGTTGGCTTCGTCTTTGAAAGTCGTAACGGATGCGACCGGACCGAAGATTTCTTCTTGGAAAACGCGCATTTTGTTGTGTCCTTTGATTAGAGTCGGCTCGATGTAAAAACCTTCTTCGATGCCGTCGTGATTTCGGTGCGCTTTGCCGCCGCAGAGAACTTCCGCGCCTTCGTCTTTGCCGATTTGAATGTAATTCAAAATCTTTTCGTATTGGTCGCGGCTCGCCTGTGCGCCGAGCATCGTTTCCGGGTCGAGCGGATGTCCGAGTTTGATTTTTTTGGTGCGTTCGATGACGCGCTCGATAAATTTATCTGCAATGCTTTCTTGAACTAATATCCGTGACGGACAAGTGCAAATCTCGCCTTGGTTGAGCGCGAACATCGCCGCGCCTTCCAAACATTTGTCAAAAAATTCGTCGTCTGCATCCATCACGCTTTCAAAAAATACGTTTGGCGATTTGCCGCCGAGTTCGAGCGTTACCGGAATCAAATTTTGCGAAGCGTATTGCATAATCAGCCGTCCGGTCGTCGTCTCGCCCGTGAACGCGACTTTCGCAATCCGTTCGGATGTTGCCAGCGGTTTTCCTGCTTCGGGACCGAAACCGTTGACGATATTTAAAACGCCCGCAGGTAGAATGTCTTGAATCAATTCCATCAAAACCATAATCGAAGCCGGAGTTTGTTCGGCAGGTTTGACGATGGTGCAGTTTCCAGCCGCCAATGCCGGAGCCATTTTCCACGTCGCCATCAAAATCGGGAAATTCCAGGGGATAATCTGCGCGACGACACCGAGCGGTTCTTTGATATTGATCGAAAGCGTGTTCGCGTCGAGTTCGGTTGCGCCGCCTTCTTCGGCGCGAATCACGCCCGCGAAATATCGGAAATGGTCAATCGCCAAAGGCAAATCCGCGGCAAGTGTTTCCCGAATCGGTTTGCCGTTGTCCCACGTTTCGGCACGCGCCAAAGTTTCAAGATTTTTCTCCATCACGTCGGCGATTTTCCACAACAAATTACTGCGCGTCGTCGCCGAAGAATTATTCCATTCGGGCGCGGCTTGGTGCGCCGCGTCAAGGGCGAGTTCGATGTCGGCTTCGGTCGAACGGGCAATTTTGGTAAAAACCTTGCCGTCCACCGGCGAAGTGTTTTCAAAATACTCGCCGTTCGTCGGCGCAACCCATTCGCCGCCAATAAAATTTTCGTATTGTTCTTTAAATTTCGGAATGTCGTATGATTTTTTCGCTGCGTCCATTGTTTTTTGCTCCTTTAAAATAGTGTTAAGCCGGGAAGAATTTTCGGCTGTTTTGATTAGAATTCGGTGAAGTACATTTTAGCATTTCCCGAAATTAAATAAAAAAGATGCGGAAACGGGCGGCGTTTGTACGTCGCCGATTCGATGCGGCGATGCGCTCGCGGCAACGGTTAAACAAATTTGTTCATCAAAACTATTTGTATAAGTAAGTGGGCAAAATTATTTTATAAATGTTCAAATTTGAATCCACGCAATCTTTCGATATTTATTGAGTAAGGATGAAAAGCATTTATAAAATA
>JAYVKL010000230.1:0-20430 GCA_043768465.1 Pyrinomonadaceae bacterium | reverse complement strand
CAGGTGAGCAAAAGTATTAAGGCATTTTGAAAAGTTCAGAGTGACGGCTTCAGCCGTGAAAGCGTCGGCGCGGCGCGGCGATTTCTCACGCATAAATGCGTTACTCTGAACTTTTCAAAATACCGCCACACTTCTCCCGACCTGCTTATAAAACTGCGAAAGATTCAATTACATTTCAGGATTTCAGGACGGAATAACGCAAAAGAGTTTATGGTGGAGGCGGCGGGAATCGAACCCGCATCCAAAGGTTGCGACCGAGGGAATCTACACGTTTAGTCAGTTCTCTATTTTGTTTCGCTCGTCGCCAGTAAGTGAATTGACAAGACCTGGCGAAAAGCTAGTCCGGCTGACATTTCGCACGTTTTCGCAGACGGGGAAAACGAGCTAGCTTAAAATAATTTATGCTTCATTCACGCGCTTCAAGCTGACTTGTGATGAAACACTTACGGGCTAGAATTAACTAGGCAGCAAGAGCCATATTGTTATTGGCATTTGTGTTTTGCTTGGTGTTTTAACGAGCTAACAAGCAAGCCCGACGTGCATCCAAAGATCTATACAAGCCCCTGTCGAAGCCTGTCGCCCCCAAACTGTTGGGAAAGACTTTTTATCTTACAGGTTTTAGAGGGAAATTCAACCCGCGAAGTTGCTTTCCAGATAAAAGGTAAGAAACGAGAAATGAGAGCCAGAACCCGCTGATTTTTATTCGAGTTCTGCTCACTTCTCACCTCTCAACAAACCGATAGCCGATGCCGCGCACGGTTTGCAAAATTTTCGGGTTATTCGGCTCGTCTTCCAGATAACGCCGCAGACGGACGATAAAATTATCAATCGCCCGCGTGTCGGTGTCTTCATTTAAATCCCAGACTTCTTCTAAAATCGTTTTGCGCGACACGGCAATTCCGGCATTTTCGATTAAATACTTGAGCAATTTGGCTTCCATTAAAGTCAGTTTAATCGTTTCGGTTTCGCTTCGCAGTTCGAGATTAGCAAAATCTATCAGCTTATTATTGATCGCAAAAATCCCGCTTTCCATCGGCGTTTTCGTTTCTTTTTTAAACCATTCGCGCCGCCGCAGAAGTCCATTCAAACGCGCCAGAAAGATTCGCAGCTCGAACGGTTTCGGCAGGTAATCGTCCGCGCCCGCTTCAAATCCCTGCAAAACATCTTCGGGACGACTACGCGCCGTCAGCATCAGAATCGGCGCGAAATTTTCGGCTTCGCGGATCGTTTTAGCAACCGTGAAACCGTCAACGTGCGGCAGCATCACGTCCAGCACAATCGCGTCGAAAAAGTTATTTTCGTCGGCTAAAATCTCCAGCGCGATTTTCCCGTCGGCGGCGAGTTCGGTTTCAAAACCTTCGGCTTCGAGATTAAAGCGCAAGCCTTCCGCCAGATGCTGCTCATCCTCAACGATTAAAATTTTCATAATCAAACGCCGCCAAAATCGGAGGCGGGCTTCGCTCAGAGTAAAAGGTAAAAAGTAAAAGGCAACCGGCAAAATCAAAACGCAATTCTACACTTTACCCTTTTACCCTTTACCTTTTCCGGTTCCGACTGATTTTCGGCAATTGCACGATAAATGTTGTCCCCGTTCCTTCGCCTTTGCTTTCGGCGAAAATTTTGCCGCCGTGTTTTTGGACGATTGAACGCACGATAAAAAGTCCCAGACCGTTTCCTTTTTTCTTTTGCGTTGTCAAACCGGGAACGCGGTAAAATCGCTTGAAAATTCTTTTCAATTCGGCAGGGGCGATGCCGATTCCCGAATCTTTGATGCGGACGACGACGAATTTTTCGTTCAGACTTCTGACCGCCAGCGCAATGTTTATTTCGTCTTCCGAATACTTGACGGCGTTTTCCAAAAGGTTTTTAAAAACCGTTTGCAGTTCGTCGGCATCGCCGGAAACTCTGATGTCCGAATCAGTTTGATTAAATTTCATCGCGCCGTCGCTCAAACCGTAGCTGATTTTAACGCGCTTGATTGATTCTTTGAGAAGTTCCGTCAAATTAATTTCAGAGATATTCAACAGGTGGTTTTTCTCGCGCGTCCGGCTCGCCTGCAAAACCTGTTCGACGGTGTTCAATAAACGATTGCTGTCGGCAAGCATCACGCCGTAAAATTCCTGTCGTTTGTCTTCGGCGACATCCCGCGTCTGCAATGTTTCGAGATACAGCCGAATTGACGCAATCGGCGTTTTTAATTCGTGCGTAACGGCGTTCAAAAAGGCATCGTGCTGTTCGTTGCGGCGAATCTCGCGCACCAGAAAAATCGTATTCAAAGTCAAACCCGTGATGATAATCGCAAAAAAGATAATGCCGAGAACCATCAGGGCGATTGCCTGCAAATTGAGCAGAATCCAGCCGACGTTCAGCGCGACCGTCAGAACAATCAGACAGATGCCCAGAACGAGAAAAAATATCGCGGCTTTGCGGCGACTGACAACTCGCATCGTTTTTTAATGGTAGATGGTAAATGACAAATGGTAAACGTCAGGCAAAATAAAAGGCGCAGAGTCGAAACTCCGCGCCTTTTATTTTTAACTGCCGGGCGAAATTAAACGGGCGGACTGTTTGTCCTTTCGCCGTTATTTGGTGATCGGTTTCATCGAACAAAATTATTTTTCGCCGTTTTGATATTGTTCGAGCTTTCGATAAAGAGTTTTTCTGCCGATATTCAAAAGCCTCGAAGCGCGTGATTTGTCGCCGCCCGCGTAATCGAGCGCGAGTTCAATCGCCTGTTTTTCGATTTCCTCCAGCGTCGCCGGAAATTCCATTTCGAGATTAACGGCGCGTCCCTCGCTCGACGCGCGAAGCCGTTCCTGTT
Source organism: Pyrinomonadaceae bacterium (assembly GCA_043768465.1). Classification (GTDB taxonomy): domain Bacteria; phylum Acidobacteriota; class Blastocatellia; order Pyrinomonadales; family Pyrinomonadaceae. The sequence continues at coordinate 17,609 of JAYVKL010000230.1, read as the reverse complement.
TGGCTTGCGCGAACGATTCAAAAGCGCGTTTGCTGATCGCTTCGGGCAAATCGTCGAGTTCGATTTGTCTGCCGGAGGCGATGATGACGGCGCGTTCGATGGCGTTTTCGAGTTCGCGGACGTTGCCTTGCCATTCGTGATTGACCAATGCCCGCAACGCTTCTTTGGCGATTCCCGACACGAAGCGATTGGTTTTTTGTTTGTAAACTTCGAGAAAATGAAATACGAGCAGATGAATGTCTTCGGCGCGTTCGCGGAGCGGCGGCACGACGATTGGAAACACCGACAAACGATAAAATAAATCTTTGCGAAAGGTTCCGTCTTCGACGGCTTTTTCCAAATCAACATTCGATGCCGCGATCACGCGCACATCGGTTTTCACCGTTTCGCTGCCGCCGACGCGCGGAAATTCGCCGTCCTGTAAAACTCTGAGCAGTTTGACCTGCGCCGCTAAACTCATTTCGCCGATTTCATCGAGAAAAAGCGTTCCGCCGTCGGCTTCTTCAAAGCGTCCCTGCCGGCGGCTGCGCGCGTCGGTGAACGCGCCTTTTTCGTGTCCGAAAAGTTCCGATTCGAGCAGCGTTTCGGGAATCGCGCCGCAGTTTAATTTGATATAAGATTTGTTTTCGCGTCCCGAATTGTAATGGATCAAATTGGCGAGCAGTTCTTTTCCCGTTCCCGATTCGCCGTTGATTAAAACCGTTGTGTTCGTGTCGGCGACGGTCAGCGCGAGTTTGACGGCGCGGCGAATCGGCGCGGCTTGCCCGATAATCTCCGACGTGTGCCGTTCGTGCAGTTCCGATTTCAAGCGCATTATTTCCGCGCTCAACTGGTCGCGCTCCAGTGCTGTTCCGATTTGGTCGGCGATGCCTTCGACGAGTGCGACATCGTGATTTTCGAGCGGTTTGACGCGCTCTTCGCCCCAGACGAAACCCAAAAGTCCGAACGCCTGCCCGCCGACGCGCACCGGCGCAACCAGCGCGGCTTTACCGCCGAGCTGCGAATTGAAAACAAGCCGCACGGCAAACGGCAACTGCGTATCAATCAAATGCAGCGTTTTTCCTTCGCGCAGAATATCGCCGAGCGCGGGAAACGGTTCGATGTCGAGCGATTGACCGTGTTCCTGAATCATCTGCAAAACCGCGTTCGGCTCGATGCCTTCGGCGAACTTAAAGGACGCGAGCGTGATGCGTTTGCCCGTCTGATCCAGCACGCCGAGCGCGCCGTAATCCGCCCCGACGAGTTCGACGGCGCGTTCTAAAACCCGCGCCGAAACTTCGCCGAAATCCGAGTGCGAATTTAAAACATTGGCGATTTCCAACAGCGCATTCGTCCGTTTCGAATCCTGTTCCTGCGCCACATAAAGGCTCGTGTATTGGTAGCCGATAGCGAGTTGACGGGCGATTGATTCCAAAAAAGCGACTTCTTCGTCGAGCCATTCACGCGGCGCGTGCGTATCGTGCAGTCCCAATAAACCGAGAACTTTGCCGCTCAGAATAATCGGCACCACCAGCAGCGATTGGGTTTCCAATGCTTTAGTAAAAAATTTGACGGTCGGGTCGGTCGTTTTTGAAGTGTCGTTCAGGCGAATCGGTTTCGTGATGTCGAAGCGCTGAGCGAGTTTCGCCGCGTCGAACGGAATCGTCGTGCCTTCGCTCGACGGAATCGTTTCATTCCTCCGCCATTCGTGGCTGATGCGAAGCTCGCTGCCCGAAGTCATCTGCAAAAGATCGCAACGGTCAGCCGCCATCATTCGCCCGATTTCCGAGACGACGACGTTCAAAAATCTGGCGAGATCAATGTTCGTCGGCAAATCGCGGGCGAGACGGTCAATAATCGCTTCGCGGGCATCGTGCATTTTGATTTTGCGTTCGAGCGGAAAAACCGCCGGACTTTCGATTTCGATTTTCATACCAAACAGCCGTTATCGGTCGGGTCAGGTTGACGGTTTCAGACTCTCGACTTTCCCGGTTGATGTCAAGTTGATACAAATCCGACCTGGCGTGTATTTTTTGGATGCACGAAAATCCAGACGGTGAACCGAAAACTCCGAATCGCTAAACTCAATTTTGTTTGTTGGCATTCGACGCAGACGGCTTCGGATTTTCCCTCGGCTCGTCACCGGCAGCATCTTTTGATTTCGGAATTCGACGCGGTTCAATGTGACCTGACGGCGGCGGCGGCGGCGGTTTCGGTTGATTGCCGAACTCGACGCGCTTGCGTCCGGCTTCGGCTTTTTCGAGCAGGTCTTCGGCTTGCAAATTATTCGGGTCGAGAGTAAGGGCTTTTTTCAACGCGGCGGCGGCATCTTCATACTGCGCCAGTTTCATCAAAACCGCGCCGAGTTCCATTTGATATTCGTAATCGTCGGACTTGAGTTTGACGGCCTCCTCCAACGCTTCGAGCGCGTCGTCGTCTTCGTTAAGTTTGTTGTAAGCGCGTCCGAGATTAAAATACGAAACATCATCTTTCGGATTTTTCGACAAGATTTTTTTATACGCTTTGACGGCGTTGTCAAAGGCTTTTTCAGAGTTTTTCGTGCGCGGCGGCGGCGCGTTCTTTTTGGTTTTTTTCGTCGCCTTCGGAGTCGGAGTCGCCTCGACCTGCGTAATCGCTTTTTCCGCTTCCTCCTTTTCGACGAGCGCGTAAGCGATGCCGAGATTAAAATGCGCTTCGGCTAAATCGGGGTTCAATTTCGCCGCCTGCGAAAGCGCGTCAATCGCCTTTTCCGTTTCCAAATCGTCCAGCAGTTTTTTTCCTTCCGACAGAGCCTCGTCCGCGTTCGTAAAAGTCGGCACCGGCGTTTTCGCCGCTTTGACGCTGGCGTTTGTTCGATTGGTTTCCGCCACGCCCGCTGTCGTATTGACGTTGATCTGGTTGGAATTTTCGTTCGCCGCGCTTTTCGTGCAGTTCAAACACCAGCCCGCGAACAGCAATAAAAATAAAAATGTCGAAACTTTTTTCATAATGTTTTTCGCGCCAACCGTCGGCAGGAACGGACGGCTTCACCGAAGATGAGGTAAAAAGGTCAAAGGCAAAGGTAAAAGACGAACGCCGTCGGTTCTGCCTTTTACTTTTTACCTTTGACCTTTTGCCTTTTTCTATCCCGGCGGAAAAACGAACGGGCGACCGGCGAGCAGATGAACGTGCAGGTGATAGACGGTTTGCCCGCCGTCGCCGTTGGTATTGATGACGATCCGATAACCGCTTTCGGCGAAACCCTGTTCGCGGGCGATTTCCGCCGCGATCAAGAGCAGGTAGCCGAGCATCTCCTGGTCTTTATTCCGCGCCTTGTCGAGCGATTCGATTGGTTCGCGCGGAACGATTAAAATGTGCGTCGGAGCTTGCGGGTTAATGTCGTTGAAGGCGACACAAAGGTCGTCTTCGTAAACGAATTCCGTCGGAATTTCGCCCGCGATGATTTTAGAAAATATATTATTGTCTTGACTCATAATTTAGAAATTTGAAAGAGAAAGTATAACACAGGAAATTTTCGTTATCGAAAAACCGGTTGCTCAAAAAAGTTGAAAAATTTCTTTTCAAATGACGAAAACTTCGGTATCATTCAGTCCAAATGTCGCCAATCGCCATCACTCTGATTCTGCTTCTGGTCGCCGTCGCGCTATTCGCCTCGGAGAAAATTCCCGTTGATGTCGTCGGCATTCTGCTGGTCATCGGGTTGGTGATGACGAATGTTTTGAACGTCCAGGAAGGTTTGTCGGGTTTCGGCGACAACGTGATTATTATTATCGGCGGGCTGTTCGTTTTAACCGGCGGGTTGGTTAAAACCGGCATCGTTGATTTAATCGGGCGCAGGCTTTATCGTTACGCGGGCAACAACGAATTTCTGCTGACGACTCTGATAATGGTCGTCGCGGCGATCTCCGCTTCGGTTTTAAAGAATACGACGACGACGGCGATGTTCGTTCCGGTCGTTTTGGGTTTAGCGAATCGGGCGAAAATTGCGCCGTCGAAACTTTTAATGCCGCTCGCGTTCGGCGCGATTTTGGGCGGAAGCTGCACTTTGATCGGAACTTCGACCAATCTGGCGGTCAGCAGTGCGCTTCAGCGTTACCAAAACGACCCGACTTTGAGCGCGTATTACGAGCAGTTACAGCCGTTTTCGATGTTTGAACTGACGACCGTCGGCGTGATTATCTTCGCCGTCGGACTGCTCTATATGCTGTTCGTCGGCATCCGACTGCTGCCGAATCGCGGCGGCGAAGATTCTCTGACCGAGCAGTATCACATCCGCGAATACGTCTCGGAAGTGCTGGTTCTGCCCGGTTCGCACCTGATCGGCAAAACGCTCGGCGAAGCCAATATCAATCTCGAACTCGATTTAACGGTGCTGGGAATTATGCGCGGCGAAACGCAGCGAATCGCGCCGCGCCCGAACGAGCGCATCGAAACCGGCGATTTGCTGATTGTGACGGGAAAGCTCGCCAACATTCTAAACATCAAATCCGAAGCCGGACTGGACATCAAAGCCGATTTCAAACTTAGCGACCGCGATCTGGAAGGCGATGAAGTCGAGCTTTTGGAAATAATGGTGATGCGCGATTCAAGACTCGTCGGACAGACTTTAAAATCCGCCGATTTTCGTCAAAACTATGACTTGACCGTACTGGCAATCAACCGGCACGGCGAAAATTTTCTCGAAAAAATCAGCAGCGTCAAACTCAAATTCGGCGACGTTCTGTTCGTGCAGGGCAACCGCCGGGCGATTGCCGCGTCGGTTGCCGACGGCGAAATTCTGTTGCTCGGAGATGTTTCGACCAGCAGCTTGCGAACGGAGAAACGCGGCTGGGCGATTGCCGCTTTCGGACTTTTTCTCGCGCTGTCGCTCTCGAAGGTCGTTACCGGTTACGAAATTCCGCTCGCCATCGCCGTGCTGCTCGGCGTGCTGCTTTTGCTGGCGACCAAAACCGTTCGCTACACGGAACTCTACACGCTGATTGACTTTCGTCTGCTGGTTTTGATCGCCTGTATGATGAGTTTCGGGATTGCGATGGAGAAAACCGGCGCGGACGTTTATCTCGCCGGTTTGATCGTCGAATACTTTGAGCAATACGGCGCGATTGCCGTTCTCGCCGGTTTTTTCGCGCTGACCGTCGCTTTAACGCAGCCGATGTCGAACCAAGCCGCCGCACTCGTCGTGCTGCCGGTCGCCGTCAAAACCGCCATCGCGCTCGGTCTCAACCCGCGCACCTTCGCCGTCGCCGTGACGTTCGCCGCGTCGTTTTCCTTTATCACGCCGCTGGAACCGGCTTGCGTTTTGATTTACACGCCGGGCAGATATAAATTTATGGATTTCGTCAAAATCGGCACGATTCTGACAATCGTCGTTTTCATCGTGGCAATTATTTTAGTTCCGGTATTTTGGAGGCTATAGATAAGTTTCAAACTCCGGATTCCAGAATAAATTCACCGTATCTCGAAGTTGGAATTCAATCATTCAACGCTCGCCGAAATCTCGACTTTTGTCGCCGCGTTTTTGTCCGCGACAATGTTCAACGGCACATTCCAAACCAGTGTTTTTATCAGACAAACGCCCGTGTTGTCTTCGCGGCAGAAATAAATCGTCAATTTCGCTTTCAGGTTCGCCACGCCTTTGTTCAATGTTTGAAACGGCACGACGACGGGCAGCGTTTTGAATTTCCGGGACGGCACGGCGATTTTAACCGATTTCTCATCGCCGCTTGAAATTTCATATTTCTGCGGCGCGTTCGGGTTCAGGTGAAAGCCGTCGGGCAGTTTGACGTTGAAAATCAGCGAATTTACCGAGTTTGCCGCGACGGTTTTGGCGGCGAGCTTTATATCCTTCGGGTTCGGCGCGGATGTTTCCGTTTCAATTTTCTGGGTCGGCGGCGTTAAACCTTCGATTTTCAAAGTCGAAACCGATTTCGTTTTCAAATCCACCACGCGAATCGCTTGATTATTCGTATCGGCGACGAACAATTTGCCGTCGGCGATTGACAAGCCGCCGGGTTCGTAAAACGTCGGATTCGCGCCGTCGGCTTGCCCGGATTTTCCCGTGCCGAGAAATGTTTTAACCGTGCGCTTTTCCGCGTCGAGAATTTTGATTTTGTGATTGTAAGTATCGGCGATCAAGAGTTTTCCGTCGTAGAGTGCGATGCCGAGCGGATGCTGCAAAAGCACGTCGTCGCCTTCGCCATCCTTGTCTCCGAACTGGAACAAATCGCCGCCGACCAATGTTTCAACCGCTTCGGTCTGAAAATCAATTTGCCGAATCACGTTTGATTCGCTGTCGGCGACGAACAGGCGTTTGCCGTTCGAGACGATTCCCGAAGGCTGCGCGAATGCCGCCAAACCGATTTTCGCGTCAAACCGCGCTTCCGCCCGCGTTCCGGCGTAAGGTTCGATAGAATTTTTCTCCAAATCCATTCGCCAAATCTGATGCGAGCCAGCCATCGCAACGTACAAGGTTTTGCCGAGCAGCGTTAAATCCCAGGGCGAGTTCAGCGCGGTTTTCAAAGCCTCGCCGCCGCTGCCGTTAAAGTCTTCGAGTTTGCCCGTGCCGCCGATTGTTTCGACTTTTTTCAATTTCAAATCAACGCGCCGAACCAAATGATTTTCCGTGTCGGCAACGTATAAAAAATCGCCGTCGAGAGCCAAGCCCTGCGGACGATTAAAACTCGCGCCCGCGAAATCGCCGTCCGTTTTCGCCGCGCTGCTGCTGCCGATGGTTTCGAGAAGTTTCCCGTCCAAATCCGTGATAACAACGCGATTGTGATTGGAATCGGAAATGAAAAGCCGCTTCGATTTTTCGTCCGCCAGAACTTTCCCCGGAAATGCGAGCGGCAAATCGCCGACTTTGGCGCGTTCCAGAGCAAACTTCAAAGGCTGTTCGTTCAGCTCGCCTTTTTTACGGTATTCAGCGGCAGTTTCGCCGATTGTTCGGTCGAGTTCCGCTAGGTGTCCTTCGCCGAAAAGCGTTTCGATAACGTAGCCTTTCGGGTCAATCACGACAAGCCCGGGCCAGGCTTTGATCGCGTAGGCTTCCCAAATCTTAAAGTCCACGTCGTTGACAATCGGGTGTTCGATGCCGTAGCGCAGAACGATTTGGCGGATGTTGTCGGTATCTTTTTCGTTGTCGAATTTGGCGGAATGAACGCCGATGACGACCAGTTCCTTTTGATATTTCGCTTCGAGCTTTTTCAAATCGGGAATGATGTGAATGCAGTTGATACAGCCGTAAGTCCAGAAATCCAGCAGAACAATTTTGCCTTTCAAACCGGCGATGGAAGGCGGTTTGTCGGTGTTCAGCCAGCCTTTGCCGCCCGTCAACTCCGGCGCGCGAACTCGTCCCTGTTTTTTATAATTGTTCATTCCGAACGAGTTGCCGCCGAGAATCGCGGCTGCCGTCAAAATAATCAGAACGCCGGTAATTTGTCGCATCATAATTTTCACAAGATCGAATTCGCCTGAATGTGAAATGCGGTTTCAAATTGAATATGTTCCGAAACAAAAACGGGCGACGTTCTCCACGCCACCCGTTCCCGAAAAATCAATTTTTTAACGCCTTCTACCAATTCACGTTTCCCTCTTTTGTCGTGTCAATCTGCGCGAGTTCGACACCTTCGTTGTAAAAGAAAATCTTCATCTGATCGAACAGAAACTCGTGCGAATCGGGATTGGAAATATCAATACCGAAGTGATTGATTAACTGCTTTTGCTTTTGCAGCCATTCCGCCCAGCAATTTTTGCACATTTCGCCGCCGATTTTCTGACCCAATTCGGTCGGAATCGGCGCGTAGCCGAGCGGTTCGTTTTTCTGTCCGCAGCGGGCGCATTTAAATTTATCACTTGAAAATAAAGCCATTAAATTTCTCCTTCGTGAATTTTGATTTTAGATTTCGCCCGGCTGATTTGCAAGACGCTGGTGACCGCCGACACGTTTTCGCGGGCTTGTTTGTTATTTCTGCGCCGCCCGAATCGCCGCCAGCACGTCCGCATCCGACGGCGCAAACAAACTCACCGCCTGAACTTTGTGATATGCGATTTTCCCCGTCTTATCAACCACGACGACCGCCCGCGCCGCCCGTCCCGGAAGCCACGATTTCACCGCGTAACTTTCGACGACCGCGCCTTTTTCGTCGGATAAAAGCGTGAACGGAAAATTATATCTCTCGGCAAAACCCCGGTGCGAGTCGGCGGAATCAGTCGAAATGCCGACGATTGCCGCGCCCGTCGCTGCGTAATCCTGCCAATTATCGCGGACGGAACAAAGCTGCTTCGTGCAAACCGCCGTATTATCGGCGGGATAAAAAAGCAGCACGACCGTTTTTCCGCGCTGTTCCGATAATTTCCAATCGTTTCCCTCGCCGTCTTTAAGACTAAAATCCGGCGCGTTTTCTCCGTTTTCCATTTATTTCTTTTCCATTAAACTGAAAACTCTTTTGTCTTCACATTGATTTTGCCTATACAAAATCATAACTGCGACAACATCAATTATCACGGCACTTGAAGCTATGATTTTTGAAATTCTCTCCCAACGCTTTCCGTAAACCATTATTCCTGCGTCAGAAAAATAATATATTTCAGGATAAATTTTGTTTGCTTTGTCATATTCATAACCGACCGCGTAAATCACCACAGCACAAGTAAATAGGAGAATGGTCAACAATAAAAGTTTTATGATTTTTCTTTTCAACTTTAACCTCTCCAAGATTTAGACAACAAAACTTTTATAATATTCCTAAATTTATTGCTGAAAATCCCGAACATCTTTAAACGGTTTTTCTGCGTCGGTGAAATCCGGGCGGTAGTAATGCGAAGCCGCTTCGTATTCCTGCATAAAACCCGTTTCCATTCTCAAATCTTCCAAAATTTGAATCGCCGAAAACCATTCGCGCTCCGAGATGCGGCGCGATAATAAAATATAGCGTTCGTCCGTCGCCGCTTTGTTCGTCGCGTAGTATTGCGCCATCAGCGAAATCGCCGTTTTGGGCGAAAGTTCGTCCCGAATCCAGCGCAGATTTTCTTCAATTCCCGCCAAATCGTTCGGCAAAACCAAAAGGCGAATCAGCAAGCCTTTCTGCAAAATTCCGTTTTCGTCGAAAATCAATTTTTCCCCGGTCTGCCGAAACATTTCTTTAATCGCCGCCCGCGCCAACGTTGTGTAATCGCGGATTTTGGAAAACTCGAAGCCGACGGAATTTTCGGCGTATTTCAAATCGGGCAGATAAACATCAACGATGCCGTCGAGCAGTTTCAAGACTTCGACCGAATCGTAAGCGTTCGTGTTATAGACAATCGGCAGATTCAAACCCTTTTGCGCCGCGATGAAAATCGCCCGTGCCATCTGCGGCGCGAAATGCGTCGGCGACACGAAACCGATGTTATGACAACCTTTAGCCTGCAATTCCAACATCATTTCCGCCAGCCGTCCGTGAGAAACCTCGTTTTTTTTCTGCGTTTTCCACGTTTGCGAGATTTGAAAATTCTGACAATAAACGCAGCGCAGATTGCAGTTGCCGAAAAATATATTGCCCGCGCCGTTCTTGCCCGACAAAACGGGTTCTTCGCCGAAATGCGCCGTGTAGCTCGACACAATCGGCAAACGCCCGGAATAACACGCCGCGATTTCGTCGTTCAGACGATTGTTGCCGCAGTCTTTCGGACAAACCGTGCAGTTTTCGAGCAGTTTTTCGAGCCGCGTAACGCGGTCTTCGAGTTCGCCCGTGCGGTAGAGTTTTATAAAGTTAGGTAACATAATTAGTGCTAAACGGTAAGTGGTAAGTGGTAAGTTAGGAGATGATTTTCATTTGCCACTTACCGTTTAGCACTAACCACTAATTCAATCTTTCGTTTTCTCGATGTTGTCGTCAATAATTTTCGTGTAGCGACTGATGATTTCACGCGGCGCGACGGTTTTCGCCAGCGTCCAGGTGAAATCCATTTCGGCGTTGATCGTCGCCGTCGCCAGACGAGTTTCGCGCAGCATCTGAACGCTGCCCCAGAAAAGATACATTATGCCGATGATGCCGACCGGAATCGGAATCCAGCGGTAAGTCGTAAAAAACGCGGCGATGGCAATCGTCACGCTGGTTAAAATAAAAAGACACAAACCGTAATAAAACGCGCTCAACGCCCGCTGTAAAATCCGCGAGCGGCTCGTAACTTTGTCGAGCAGTTTGACAATCGTATCGAGGCGTTTGTCGTAAAGTGGAATCGTCGTTTTGTCCTCAACCGTAATCAATTGGCTGAGTCTCGATTCGAGTTCGCGGGCGCGGTCAACGACGCGCCCCAATCGCGTCGAAGTCGAAAGCACCAGGGAACCGGTCGCCGAAATCAACAGCGTCGGCGTGACCATCGCCGTCAGAAATTCGATGGTCGAGGTCAGTGCGTTCGGATCAATGTTTAATAAATCGCCTGCCGCCATAATCACCCGATTATAAATCTTCGGCGGCGTAAATTAAATTCGATAATGTCGAAACAGTTGCGAGAAGCAGCCATCGCCGCCCGCCAAAACAAAAAGCGTCGTCATTTTCTAAATGAAATGACGACGCTTTTTATAAAATTTTACGGTCGGAAAGCCGACGATTTTACATTCCGCATTTTGCATTCTAAATTTCTGCCGGATAAAGATTTTTACGAAACAAAATGTAAAATTTAGAATGCAAAATGTAAAATTATTTGTGCCTTTCCGCACCTCTCGAAGGCGTTTTAGACAAATCAGCGAATCGGGGAAGAAGCCTGCACCGTAATCGTCGAACCGGCTTTCAACTGCAAATCGTCTTTGCCCTGCACGATGACCGAACCCGCGCCCGCGCTGCCGCCGATAATGGCTCCGATTGCCGCGCCTTTGCCGCCGCCCGCGATGGCTCCGATGATCGCGCCGAGTCCGGCTCCGATGCCGCCGCGTTTGACGGTTTCCGTCGTTTGATTGTCGCCTTGCGCCGTGCCTTCGGTGTCAACTTTGACGGTTTTGCCGCTTTCGTCGGCGACCGATTGCAGAAAGCCGTTGAAATCATAAACGCGCCCGTTCGACAGTCGGATGCGCTCGAAATTAAACGTGATTTGCGAGCGTCCCGAAATTTTGCCCGAACGATTGATCCCGGAAAGATAACCTTCAACCGTCGCGCCGCGATACTCGTTCGGCGATTGCACCGTCATCTCGAAACGGTCTTTGTTCTGCGAAACTTTCGTGTCAATTCCTTTCTCCAAGATTCCCGTGACAATCGTTCCGTTCGACACGATGAATTCGCCCGTGCGCCCGTTTTTCACCGTCGGATAATTGTTCGGCGAATTGGTTCGATGATCGTTTTGGTCGTTGCTCGAATAATTTCCGCCGTCGTCGTAATTCGGACTGTTATCGAACTTTGCCGCGCCGTCGGTTTTCGTGTAAACGCTTTCGGCGAAAACGGTTTCGCGCAAATAATCGGTCGTGATGCGGCGCGTTATGCGCAGTGCTTTGCCGTTGTCAATCGGCGTGAAAACAACCGTGTAATCGGTTTCGCCGCCGAGACTCGAAACCGTCAATTCCTGCCCGCGCAGCGTCGAGCGGACGCGAATCGTTGTGCCGTCCGCCGCGTTTTCCGTGCGGTCGCGCCCGTCCGCCGTGAACGTCAACTGCGAAGCGTTCGACGAAGCCAGCGTCACTTGGCTGCCGCGAACTTCGATAATCACCTGTTCCGGCGATTGCAGTTTGTCTTCCAAATCTTTCTGCGCGTTCTGATTATTCTGCTGGCTGCCGTCTCTGACGGCGCGTTCGGCGATGGCGCGGGCATCGTCGCTGCGCGTCGTATCCAAACGATAAGTTCCCGTCAGATTATTGTTGAAAGAAGCATTGCCGGTCGCCGGATAATTGTTATTCGGCGGAGCATTAGTCGGCTGATTATATTCGCCGCCGCCGCCGTTCCAATTCCAGGAAACTTGATAATTGACTGCTAGCCGGTCGAGCAGAACGCGGATGTCCGCCCAATCTTTCCGCGTCGGCGAGCCGAAGCGTTTGGCGGCGAGAAAATCGTTGACGCGCTGCGCCGCCGTCAAAACATTTCGCAGATCGTCGGCATTTTCGCGCCGCCGGTTTAATTTGTCGTCAAATTTTTTGAGACTGTCTTCCAATTTCCGCAAATCGTCGTTAATCTCGTTTTCGTCGTCGCGCGAAATCGAATTTCTGCCGAGTTCGTTGTCGAGACTGTATTTAAAATCGTCAACTTTAGAATTCAGACTTCGCAGCGTCTCGCGCACGTTTCGCTCGCTGCGAACGCTCTGCGCCGTCTGCGCGTTTGTTCGGGCGGCGAACCCGAAAACGCCTAAACCAATTATCAAATAAACCGAAAACACATTTTTCAAAACGCTCATTTTGCTCTCCTTTTTCTGCGCTCAAACTCGAATTGTTTTTGCAGCCGAAAATTAGAAGCATTTTTGGTGCCGAAAGGTTGTCGAAGCGGCGGATTTCAGTATCGCGTTTTATTAAAGTTGTGCTACACTTTTCGCCAGGCTATCGCCCGATGCTCGAACGCTTCGACGATTCAAATGACAAACCAAATTTATAACGCGACCGTCAAATATGCGGGCGATGATTTTTTTATCGGCACGACACCGAGCGGACACGCGCAAGCGATTGATACGAAGGGCGATAGAAAGTCTGCGCCGACACCGATGGAAATGCTGCTCGTCTCCGTCGCGGCTTGCACCGCCGCCGACATCGTTTCGATTCTGGAAAAGAAGCGGCAGAAACTCAGCGATTACCAAGTCGAAATAAAAGGCGAGCGGCGCGAAGAATATCCGCAGGCGTTCGTCAAATTTCACGTTCACCATATCGTCTGCGGACGCGGCATCTCGGAGAAAGCCGTCGCCGATGCCGTCGAGCTTTCCGACACGAAGTATTGCAGCGTCGCCGCCACTGTCCGCCCGACGGCGGCGATTACGACGAGTTTTGAAATTAGGGAAGAATCCGAATGAAAATGAAAATAAAAATTATAGTTTTCCTGCTGCTCATATCATCGCTCGGCGCGGCGGTTTTCGCGCAGGACGACGAATTCAAGGCGGAACAAAAAAGAGCGTGGATGACTTTCAGCAAAAAAGGCTGGGATAAAATTGATTACTCCAAAAAGAAACTGACGAAACCTCAACTCGCCAAAGTTCCGAGCGACGGCACGGTTGACGAACTCGCCCTTTTGCGCGGCGTGGTTTTCGGCAAACGCGGGCGAGTTTTTAAGGAGCGTTCGATTCAGGATTATCTGGAAAAACAAGCGTGGTATCAATCGAAAGCGAATTATTCAAACGCGGTTTTAGCCAAAACGGAACGCGATAATCTCGACGCGATTCGGCTGACCGAAGCCGAACGGCACGGATCGGTCAAACCCGGCGATTTGCGTTATTGGCAGGCGAAAGAAATTCCCGACGACAATCTTTACGCCGACACGCCTTCGGATTGGCGCATAATGATCGCCGAAGTCGAAGCGATTCACGGCAGGCGGTTTGACGACGAACCGTGGCTGCAAAAGTATTTTGAAGAACGCTACTGGTATCGGGCGAACGCCAATTACAGTCCGGCGATGCTGTCGGAAATCGAGCGCAAAAATCTCGAAAAACTCAACGCCAAACGCAACGAAGACCGCCACGTCGCCATTGCCGTCGGCGATATGGACCGGTTTCAAAACGTCGCGCTGACCGAAGATTTACTAAAAAACCTGACGATGAACGATTTGCGGATGATTCGCAATGAATTCTGGGCGCGGCGCGGGCGCACGTTCACCACGCCCGGCTTCAAACAAATGTTCGAGTGGCGCGACTGGTATAAACCGATTAAAGATCAATCGAAAGTGAAATTGGGCGCGATTGAAACGGCAAACGTCAAACTGCTCGAAGCGGAAGAAGCCAAACTGCGCGAGAAAATTTCGTCCGAACCGATCACCGGTGAAATGGTCGAAGGCTTATTCGTCGAAGATTTGCGCGTTCTACGAAACGAGATTTACGCCAAACGCGGGCGCGTTTTTAAAGACAAGGAACTGCAAAAATACTTCGCCGCGCAAAGCTGGTATCAGCCGAATCCCGAATTCAAAGACGACGGATTAACCGAAACCGAATCGAAAAACCTGGCGGTCATCAAGGAAGTCGAGTCGAACGCGATCAGCAAGTTTTCCGAAGTCGAAGGCTGATAAAATTCAATTTCAAGCTTCGCGTGTCGAAACTTTCAACAAAAATAAAAAGGCGGATGAATGATTAAATCATTCATCCGCCTTTTTATTCGGCAATTTTTATTACGCCCGCCGCCAGCTTTTTTTCTAGTGTGCTTTTTATGCCCGGCACTAACTTGCTCAATATCCGATAAGTGTTATTTTCGGCCATGAGAACGAAAACAGCGAGCGGATATTTTCCGAAGTTCTGCTGATGTTCGAGATTTCGGTCAAATGTTATCAGAACATCGAAATTCTCCGCCAGCATCAATTCAAGCAGTTCACCGTTTTTCCGGCTGTTCCAGTCTTTATCGCCAACGATGAAAATTTCGTGTCCGGGGAAATCTTCTTTAAGGCGTTTCGGCAGATTCTCGTCGAGCAGAAGTTTCATAAATCTGAATCATTCGCGGCGTGCTGATTATATTATTGGATAACTCTAAAAGAGCGACGGCTTGGTTTTTAGTTACCGACGGAAAATCTTCAAGAAATTCGTCAATCGTTACGCCGCTTTCCAGATGCCAGAATAGAGACTGCACCGGAACTCTCGTGCCTTTAAAAACCGGCGTTCCGCTTTGTATTTCCGCGTCAACCGTTATAATGTCGTCAGCTTTCATAGTATTTCATTATACTTGATCGCCGATTTTTCCAAGAATTTCAGCTGGAGAATATATGCAGACTTTGGCTCCCGAAACAATCGAATTGAACAAAAAGCGCAAGGTTTTGGAGCGTTTGAAAGACAAACTCGCTTTTCGGGAAGAAGCAATGACCGATCTTCGCGCCGAACTCGAACAGTTCGAGGCAAATTACACGATGGAAGTCGGCAGACTTTACGCCGATTTGGACGAAATCGAAGCGCAGATCGCCGAAGAAGAAGTCAAACTCGTCCCGGACGACGAGGAAATCAAAAAACGCGCCGAGGAACTGCGAAAACGCGCCGCAGATTCCGCCGCGAGCGCGAACAATGTCGGCAATTGTTCGTTCAAATATCAGCCGACGGCGGAAGCTAAAAAGGCGTATCACAATTTAGCGAAAATCATTCATCCCGACCTGGCTTTGGACAGAGCGGAAAAAGAAAAACGCCACGAGTTGATGGCGAAATTAAATGAGGCATATTCGGCGGGCGACCAGAATCGGCTGAATAAATTAGTCGAAGATTTCCGCGATTCACCCGATTTGATTACCGGCGATTCAATCGGCGACCAACTCGTCCGGGCGATTCGGCAAACGTATCAAATCAAAAATCGCTTGAAAGAATTACGCGCCGAATCGCTCGTCGTCGAACTCTCGGAGCTTTTCGTGCTGCGCGAAAAAGTCAATGCCGAACTGCTCGAAGGCAGAAATATGATTAAACAGACGGCGGAGCGCACCAGAACCATTATCAAAAAATCCGAACGTCGGCTGGCGAATTTGAAGAACCTCAACGAAGCGCAGGAAGATTACGTCAAAGAACGCTTCGGAATGGATATTTCAGCTTTCCGCTAAAAGAGATTTTCAATTTTTAACGAACGGTCTGAACTTCGCATCATCAATCGGCACGTTGATTTTCACCTCCGCAATCCTTCGCGTCCAGGTGATATTCGGCAGTGCGAAACGGGTTGACAGCGGCAATTTTACGCCGCCGAAATCTTTGTAGTCCAGATAATCAACTTGATACGGGAAATTCCCCAAAATCGTCGGCGTGAAAGCGAGGCGGCGAACGAGTAAGCCGCTTTGCACGTCGAAATAAAGTCTTTCCCGCTGATTATTCGCCGTCGTCGCGCGGATTTGATAAACTTCGCGCCCGTCAATTTTATCAACGATTCCGAATTCCATTTTCGGGTAAATCACCTTCAAATCAACCGCCGCGAAAAACTGTGATTCGCGTTTTATTTGTTCTTCTTCGTCGGCTTTCAATTTGATTTCGTCGGTGTTGCCGCGCTTCCACGCATTCACTCCGTCAGAGGCTTCCGCCACCAAATAATCGCCGTATTTCGTCGTCATCAAAAGTTTGTTCGATTTTTGCCAAATTTCTTCGGGTTCGGTTTTGCCGCCGGGTTCGACGCGAACGGCTTTGATGGAGCGCGAGGTGATTTTTTCGAGATTGGTTTTGCCGCCCAGAGCGACGACGTATTTATTCAGAATCTGCTCGATTGCCGGTTTCGCGTCCGGCTGCGGCGGGCGCGTCTCGGCTTGCGTCACATTCAAATTCGGAGCCGACTGCGGATGCGCCCGCCCGTTATGACAGGTGGCGCACGAAACTTCGGGGCGACCGTCGAAATAAGTTTTGTTCAGCGCAAAAGTCATTTTCAACATTTCCCGCGCCGACTCTTTTTCTTCCTTGCCGTCTTTTTCAAACTCGTTTCCGATATGGCAGAAACTGCAATTTACGCCGAGCGATGCCGCCATCAGATTCATCACTTTGCCCATCTGATCGGCGGGCATCTCGTTTAAAACTTTGATGTTTTTGAATTTCTGTCCGGCAGTTTCGGTTTGTTTCGTCTGCATCTCGCTTTTCGGCGCGAAATAGGCGAGCGCGAAAATCGCAAACGTAAAAAGTGCGGTGATTTTAATTTTTGTTTTCATACTTTTATGAGAGTTACGCAGTTGGGGAAAAGGCAGAATTAACAGGGATGTCCACGATGGATCGGATAGGAAAATCAATGACTGAAAAGCGTCTTTCATCCTTGCTTATCCGGCTATCCCGATCAATTTCTTTTTCCAACTGCGTAATTCTTACTGTTATTTGCCGCGAACAAATACGAAAGAACCCGAAAAAGAATATTTAGCCACCGATGAACACAGATAAAAAGCAGATGAAATCAATTCGGTATTTTCTTTCCTGAATCTATGTTTATCGGTGCGAATTTGTAGTTTCATTTTCTTTTATTTCAGGTTCTTTCGTGTTTGTTTGCGGCTAAATTTTCATTTTTATGACATCCAGTTGATGCCGGCTTCGGCGTTCCATTTCGTCGTCGTTTTCTTTAATTTCGTCCAAAATTCAATCGAGCTTTTGCCCGTAATATCATTCGCGCCGAAGCGCGATTCGTTCCAGCCGCCGAAGGAAAACGGTTCGCGCGGAACGGGAACGCCGATGTTCACGCCGATCATTCCCGCGCTCGCGTGTTCCATTACATAACGCGCCGCGCCGCCGCTTTGGGTGAAAACCGAAGCCGCGTTGCCGTAAGGATTTTTGTTTTCGATGGCGACGGCTTCCTCCAAGGTGTTCGCCCGCATAATCGAAATCACGGGACCAAAAATTTCTTCACGCGCCACCGACATTTCCGGTGTGACGAAATCAATCACGGTTGCGCCGACGTAAAAGCCGTTTTCTTTGCCTTCGACGATGGTATTTCTGCCGTCAACCAGAATTTTTGCGCCGTTTGATTCGGCTTCCGAAATGTAATTTTCGATGCGCGTTCGTGCCGCTTTGGAGATCACCGCGCCGAGATTTACGCCCGGAATGACTTTTCGCGCTTC
>JAYVKL010000229.1:0-41578 GCA_043768465.1 Pyrinomonadaceae bacterium | reverse complement strand
AGTTCACCCTTTCAGCGTGTTGCCGAAAGCTGTGCGCGGCGGCGGCAAAGTGCGTTCCGCGTTTGAACTCAGAACTTTACGCACCATTTGATTTGAATCAGTATAATCGCTCCGGTCGGTGCATTTCCGGGCAGTGACCTGATTGAACGCCGCCCACCCGCGCCGCTGCCGCCTTCTGTTCTGATCGCACTTTTTCTTCTTTGAACTTGCGATGAACAGCCCGAAGTTGTTAGCCTTTAAATGTACTTTAGATTTGAACAAGGAAGACAAAAATGGCTGAACAAAACACGATTCAAGACAACATTCAGGATTTCGTCAAAAAACTGGAACAAACGGCGGCGGATTTTTTTGAAGGCGTAACGGACGCTTTCGTCGGTCACGCCGAAACTCTGCGCGACGGCACGGAACACGAGCCGGTTTCACTGCCGCGAGATTTGGCGGCGCACAAAAACGCGCAGACCGAATGGTGGTATTACACCGGACACCTTGAGACGGTTTCGGGTAAAAAGTTCGGATTTGAGCTGGTCTTTTTCAAACGCCGCACGGATTTGGATAAATTTTCACTCGTTCCGGTGAGACTTTTCGGCAATCCGATTTATTTCGCGCACTTCGCTTTAACCGATGTCAACGCGAAGAAATTTCGCTACGCGCATCGCAAAAGCGCGAACGGCTGGTTCGATCTGCCCGCTTCGGCGAGCGAGGAACATTTTCACCTTCGCCTGGGCGATTGGTCTTTGCGCGAAGCCAAAGAAGCGCACGTTTTGCGGGCGACCATCGGGCGCGACGCGGTTTTTGAAGCGACGCTCAAACCGTCGAAAAAAGCCGTTTTAAACGGCATCGCCAAAGACGGCGTTTCCTTCAAGGACGAAGGCGAAGCCTCGCGCTATTTTTCCTACACCCGAATGGAAATGGAGGGCGATTTGATTTTGAACGGTGTCACCGAACACTTTAACGGCGCGGCGTGGATGGATCGGGAATTCGGAACGTGGACTCCGACCGAACGGCAAAAAGGCTGGGATTGGTTCAGCATCCAGTTGTCCGACGAAACTGAAGTGATGTGCTATCAACTGCGCGACAGCGCGGGCGGCGTGTCGGAATTCTCCAGCGGAACCTTCGTTGCGAAAACCGGCGAATTCGAGCCGCTCGGTAAATCGGACTTTATCATCGAACCGACCGGATTCTGGAAAAGTCCGCACACCGACGCGACCTATCCGAGCGGCTGGCACGTCAAAATTCCGAAGTATAATCTCGATTTGACCGTAACTCCGGTGATGGAAAATCAGGAACTCGACACGCGCGGCACGACGATGATTATTTACTGGGAAGGCGCGTGTGAAGTTAAAGGCACCGCCGGCGGCCGCGCCGTTTCGGGACACGCTTACGTCGAACTCGTCGGCTACGACCGCTCGCACGACCAGCCGAATCTGGCGTATTTTTTGATGGGCAGTCAATTTGAATTTCCCGCCAAATCGTTTTTCGGTTAAAACCGACCGGCGTGATTTGAAAAAGCCGAAGCCGTCCCGATTTGAAAAAATCGGGACGGCTTCGGCTTTTTTGATTTAACCGACGCGCGCTCTCCGGTCATTTTTCGCTTTTGCGTCACATCGGTAATTCGAGTCGGACAATCAATTGCCTTCCATCTGCTTTTTCAGTTTCTCCGCGTAACTTTTGTCGAGTTTCAGCAATATATCATATTGCGAACGAGCCGCGTCCGGCTTGCCGTCGGCGATGTAGGCGTTGCCGAGATTAAAATTCGCCTTCATAAAATTCGGACTCAAGGCGATGCTTTCCTTGTAGGCTTCGATGGCTTTTTTGTATTGTCCGTCCGTGTAAAAAGCGTTGCCGAGCAGGTAAAAACCGTCGGGATTGGTCGGGTTCCCGCCGGTGTAGGCGAGCAGATTGACCACGGCTTTTTTGTAATAATCAGCGGCGAGAGCCGGTTTATTTAATTTTCCGGTGGCACGGGCGAGGTAGAAAAAAGTTTCGCCGTCGTTCGGGCTGATTTTCAAAGCGTTGTTGCATTCGACGACTGCCTGCGGATATTTTTCCATATCATTATAAGCGCGGCATAAATTGGTGTGCGCGGCGGCAATTTCGGGCGCGTTTTTGATGGCTTGCTGTCCCGCGCCGACGGCTTCGCCGTGCCGGTCGGACAAGCTGTAATACCACGTCAAGCTGACCAGCAGCGGACTGCTTCGCGGGTAAAGTTTCAAACCCTGCCGCGCCAAATCAATCGCTTCGCCGAGCTGATTTTCCGCGCGGTAAAACTGCGTGACATTGATAAAAAATTGTTCCGGCATCTCCGGTTTGACGTTCAAAGCCCTTTTGTAAGCATCCATCGCTTCGGTCGGCTTTTTGGCAAGTACCGAGCCGTCGCCGATCAGCGCGTAGGATTCGCCCGTAAATTTAGTGGCTTTTTTAACGGCTTCGGCGGCGTTCGTCACCTGTTGATTGAAATCGCCGGTTTTTGAATAACTCAAGGCGAGAAAATAATATAAATCACCGTTATTCGGATTGATTTTGATGGAATCCTGCAAAGCCTCAAGCGCTTCTTTATACGAACCTTTTTTAACGAGAATTTCACCTTTGCCGCCGATAAAATCGGTGTTGTTTTTATCTTTTAACAAGCCGTTTTCAACATCGCTCAGAGCCGCGTCGTAGTTTTGCTTCTGAAAATTGACGACCCAGCGAATCTTGTAAACGTCGAGCGCGGAATAACCCTGGTTGAACGCCGTATCCAACTCTTCCGCCGATTCATTGAATTCGTTCAGGTAATAATGCGCGTAGCCTTTCCAATAATGCGCTTCGGCGTAGTTCGGCGAAACGACAATCGCCTCGGCGTATTTACTGATCGCCGCACGGTAATCTCTTTTGGCGAACAGCTTATTGCCTTCGTTCAACAATTTTCTGGCTTTGTCGTTCGGTTTGGAACGCTTGTCTTTCTCCTTCGGCTGCGCGTGAACTTCGCTGACGACGGCGGTGCAGAATACCAATAATAAAAAGTATGTGATTATTCCGATGTAAATCTTCTGTCTCATTTTTTAAATCTCCTGATAATTATTGAGCAATGGGCGGCGGCGTTTTTCTGGGGGTCGGTTTCGGCTTCGTTTGTGAAGGCTCGATGTTGATAACCGGCGGACGCGGCGTTGTCACGGGGCGCGTCGGCTGCGTCTGCGCCGTTCTCACCGGCACGGCGGTCGGCGACGTAATCGCGGTATTGACGGGTTTAAGAGTGGTCGAATTATTCGTGTTCGTCGTCGAGATATTGGTGTCGGTCGGTTCGCCGACGTTCGTATTGGTGTTGACATCGTTGACGATTTCCAAAGTCGGCTCCATCGTCGGGGCAGCCGTGGCGGTCGTTTCGGGCGTTGGCAGCGGAGTCGTATTGATGCTCGCCGCACTCGAATCTCTCATCACGAACCAACCGACGGTGCCGGCGCCAATCGCCAAAACCAAAAGCGCGGCGGCTATTCCGACCATCGCCAAAGATTTATTCGATTTTCCTTTGGCGGGCGCGGCTGCCGCCTGTTCGCCCGGTGTGGATGCTCCGGCGGGCGTAAAAGTCGCAGATTTATTTTCCCGGTCGGCGAACGAATCAAAATCTGCGGCGATCCCGCCCGCGTCTTTGCTGAAAGTCATCAGCGGAACGGTCGCGTCGGGCGAATAGCCCGGCGATTGCTTTAAATCCGCTTCGGAAAAAAATTTGCTTTCCTCAAAATTTTCCACTTCGGGGGTTTTCACCTGACTGATGCCTTCTTTCCGCGCATAACTATTCTGCTTTGCCGCGGCGATGGCATCGGCGATAACGGACGAATTTCCGGCTAAAAAAACCTCGGTTTTAATATCGGCTTGCTTCGGTTCGGAGTCGCCGGGCGCGGGATCGAAACGCCAAGTCGCGTCGAAATCCGGTGCCGATTTTCCATTGCCGGAGACCGGCGGCGAACTCGAAGGTTGAGCATCGCGGGACGCATCGGCTGCCGTCGGCGGCGTCGAAGTTAAAGGCGTTTGGCTGACGAGCGGCACGACGGGAAGAATTTCCGCTTTTTGCTGCGCCTGCAAAATCGCCGGTTCGCTGCCGCCGGAATACGCCACCGTGCTTGCCGTCGTCTCGTTCTGCATCTGCGCGTAGGCATCGCGCAGGGCTTTCTGCATCTCGCGGGCGGTTTTATACCGCTTTTCCTGACTGATCGCCATTCCTTTGACGACGACATCGGAAACGCCTCTGGAAACCTCCGGGTTGATTTGATTGATCGGCGTGATCGGGTCGGGCAGTCCGTTGATTAAACTGTCGGCGCGGGTCAGCGCGTCGGGCGGAACGCTGCCGGTCAGAATTTGATAGATCGTCGCCGACAGCGAATAAACATCGCTGCGCGCGTCGGTTCCGGTGCCGCGAATCTGCTCCATCGGAGCGTAGTGCGGCGTGTAGCCGACGATGCTGCTGCCGCTGGTCGTGGCGCGGGTTTCGCCCGTCGAATTTTTCGACAAACCGAAATCGAGCAGCACGATGTGATTTTCGTCGGTTAATTTCAGATTCTGCGGTTTGATGTCGCGGTGAATAATCGGCGGCTCGTGCGTGTGCAGATAAGTCAGCGCGTCGAGCAGTTGATCCGCCCAGAACAAAACCCAGCTCAGGGGAAAAGGTTTGGTCGCCGCCTCCAGACGCTTCGACATATCTTCGCCGGAGATATGTTCCATTACCAGATACTGTGTGCCGTCGTCGGTAAAATGGTCGCTGACCTTCGGCAGCACCGGATGCCGCAAACGCGCCAGCGTCCGGGCTTCGCGCTCGAAAGCGTTGCCGAGCAGAACATCGTCGGAAAAAAAAGTGCGCTTCAGGGCAATCGCGCTGCCCAGCCGCTGGTCAACCGCCAGGTAAACCTCGCCCATTCCGCCTTTGCCGATGAGATGAACGATTAAATACCGGTTTTGAATTAAAGTATTCGGAGCTATTGGTTTCATCTGAATTTCCTGTCGAAAGTTGTTCGATTATATATGTAACACGCCGCTTTAGCTAAAAAGTTCAGCCGTCCGTGTAAATTAAAAATCTTTTAATCAGCGACCGGCGAATGATTTACCCGGTGCCGCCATCGCCGTCTGCCCGACGTGCTGCCAGCAGCGTCCGCCGCCTTTGACGCGCCGCGAACACGGCGTTCCTTTTTTCGTCGCCGCGCCGCAGAGATAAACTTTTTCCGCCGCCTCGATTGGTGCATTTTCAACCGGACTTGTTTTCGCGTCCGCCGCTTTGGTCGCCGTTGCCGGAGATTTCAGCGGCGCGGCGTTTGCGTTCGTCGGCGTGTTTTGAACGGCGTTCGCACCGGTCGGCGTTCTGCCGTTCGGAACGCTGCTTAAAAGTTGATTCGGCGAAATGTTAACCGGCTTTTCCGACTTTTGAAAATAGACGTTAATTATGAAAAGCATTAAAACCAGACCGCTTCCGATTAGTCGCGGAATCCAATCGTAAATGCCGTATTCGGTCGCGCAAAATTGGCAGAAACGCCGGCTCGTCCACGGCTTCCAGTCAATTCTTTCAATCTTTTCCCCGCATTGACAGCAATGCTTCGGTTTATAAGACATAAAGTTTTATTTTTGCAAAAATAAGATTGACGATCACGCATTTCAGAAATTTTTCGGCTACGACGCATTATAAACCATAATCTCGCTAATGTTAAGATAAATTACGCAGTCGGGGCGGATGCAACCGCGCCGGATTTTGAAGCGTCTGAAAGTTGAACGGTTTATTATGCGATTTTCAAAGTTTACAATAGGGCTTTTATTATTGGTCGGCGGATTCTTAAACGTCCCGGCGCAGGACGACGATCCGATTAAGGTTGACACGTCAATCGTGCGGCTGAACGTCGGCGTAGCCGATGCCAAAGGGCGACCGATCACGAGTTTGAGCCGCGAAAATTTTGCCGTCTATGAAGACGGCGTAAAGCAGAATATCACGAATTTCGCGCCGACGGTCGCGCCGTTTTCCGTCGTGATGATTCTCGATATGTCGGGTTCGACGCTCGGCTTTCGGGAGACGATCCGGCAATCGGCTTTTCGATTCGTGGACGCGCTCGCGCCGTCAGACCGCGTGGCGGTCGTCGAATTTTACGACAAGGTAAATCTGCGAAACGACTTCACGACCGACCGCAAAAAAATCGGCAATTCCATCGCCGCCGCCAACGGGCGCGGCAAAACGCAGTTGTATAAAGCCTTAAATTTCGCGCTCGAAAAGCTCTCCGGCGAAGGCAAACGCCGCAAAGCGATTATCGTTTTGACTGACGGCGTGGACACGGCGACGCGCAACATTGACCGCGATTTTTTGGCGAAAGTTAAAGAATCCGAAATCCAGACCGCCGTTAAACCCGAAGCCAGCGAAATCTTAAACAGCGTTCTCAATCGTGCCGACGCGCAGGGCGTAACGATTTACCCGCTCGCCCTGCCGACCGGCGACCCGTTCAAACTCGCCGACCCGACCCCGATGCAGATTGCGATGTTCGCCGCCGCCCGCAGTCGGCTGGAAATTTTAGCCGTCCGCACCGGCGGAACTCTAAATACCATTAACCGGCTCGAAGAAATGGGCAAACTTTACGCTGCCATCGCCGCCGATCTGCGGACGCTTTACACGGTCGAATATCAGCCGGTCAACACTAAACGCGACGGCAAATGGCGCGAGATAAAAATCGAAGTCAGCAATCCCGAACTGATTTCCCGAACGCGGCAGGGTTATTTTGCCAGGTAAATTCGACTGCCAAACTTGACACGATTCCGTAACATTTGTAGTCTAATCATTCGCCTTATGCACCCGTAGCTCAGCTGGATAGAGTGTCTGGCTACGAACCAGAAGGTCGCATGTTCGAATCATGCCGGGTGTATTCCTTTTGAAAGACTGTTTTTACAACAGTCTTTTTTATTTTGTGATAGATTAGTCCCGCTATGGCGAATCTGCAAAAAACCTGCTCGAAATGCCAAATCACAAAACCGCTGGAAGGATTTAATTTTCGTTACAAAGCGCGAAACATCCGACACGGTTACTGTAAAGATTGCGGAAAGGTTTTGACCCAAAATCACTACCGACAAAACAAGCAGCAATACTTGGATAAAAACTATCGTTCAATCAAAGCAGTCCGGGAATTTACGCGCCGATTGAAAAATCGTCCGTGCGCCGACTGCGGAGAAAATTATCCGTATTATGTGATGGATTTTGACCATCGGGAGGGCGAAATAAAACGCTGTCTGGTCAGCTAAACCGACAAATTATCAATCAATGCAATAATCGAGGAAGCCGCCAAGTGCGATGTCGTCTGCTCGAACTGCCATCGTGAACGGACGCATCAACGAAAAATCGGAAAGTCGGAAATCTTGAAATAGCCGCCAAAATTTCTTTGACTTTGAGCGGCTATTTTCCGAATCGGCGCAAAAAACCTGCAAGATTAAATTTCAAACGCCGTTCACAAAATCGTCCGAAGGTTTTATTTTAGACGGTTCGGACAAACTAACAGAGCGCGACGCAACCTTTCCCCGACTTGTCGGCTCAAACGAGACTAGCGCGGGCGATTACACAAAAATATGAAACGACTGACTTCTTTGATCTTGATTTTTTCGGTTTACGGCGGTTTGATCGCGCCAATCGGCAATCGGCTGGTGATGGAAGCGAACGCCCAGAAAATAAGCGGGAAAACCCGAAATACAGATATGACGAATATACCGAACGGCTTGACGTTTCGCCTGAGTGAAGGCGAAACCGGCGCGGAAACCCGCGAAAAACAAACGCCCGCGAAAAACGACGCGCTGCCGGAAAATGAAACGTCCGAGCTGCTCAAACGCCTTCCGCCGATCAAAGAGAAATCAGACGACAAAACCGATTTTGCCAAACGGTTGGGAACTTTGCCCGCGCCGAAAACCGGCAAACAAATTCCCGTTAAATTTCCGTCGGACGAGCAGAGAAACGCGCCGAATCCGAATATATCGAACACGCTCGAAGTCGTTCGTTTCTCGCCCGAAGGCGAGGTCAATCTCGCGCCCGATTTGTCGGTAACCTTTTCACAGCCGATGGTTGCCGTTACTTCGCAGGAACAGGCGGCGAAAGTCGTTCCGGTGCAATTATCGCCGCAAACGGAAGGGAAATGGCGTTGGCTGGGAACGAAAACTTTAATGTTCGATGCGGCGAAGCGTTTGCCGATGGCGACGATTTTTACGGCGAAAGTTCCCGCCGGAACCAAGTCGGCGAACGGGCAGACGCTGGCGAAAGATGCTGTCTGGACGTTCACCACGCCGCCGCCGAAAGTCGAGACGATGATTCCGCAGAATCAGGTAACGCGGCGCGACGCTCTTGTTTTTATTTCGTTCGATCAGGAAATCAACCCGGAAGCGGTTTTGCGGACGATCAAAGTTTCGGGCGGCGGAAAAATTTTGCCGATTCGTCTCGCCACGCAACAGGAAATTGAAGGCGATTCGAGCATCGCATATTACGCCAAACAAGCGCAGCCGAAACGCTGGCTGGCATTTCGCGCCGTGACGAATGAAAATCTGACGGCGAACGCTTTGCCCGCCGCGACTCAAATAAATATCACGGTTGACAAAGGAACGCCGTCCGCCGAAGGTTCGCTGAAAACTGTCAAAACGCAGAGTTTCAGCTTTCAAACTTACGGCGCGATGAAATTCACGAAAAGCTACTGCGAATACGAAGGCAGCAAAACCTGCTCGCCGTTCAGCGCGTGGTATATGGAATTTTCCAACCCGATTGACGCGGCGAGTTTTACCAAAGAAACGGTCAAAGTCGAACCGGCGGTTGAAGGTTTAAATATTTATCCGTCGGGCAATTACATTTATTTTACCGGCTATAAAAAAGGGCGCACCGTTTATAAAGCGACGGTTGACGCATCTTTAAAAGACGCTTTCGGGCAGACTTTGGGACAGCCGGCGACGGCGATTTTCAAAGTCGGTTCCGCCGAGCAATCCCTTTATTCGCAGGGCGGTTCGATGATTCTGCTCGACCCGACGGCGAAGCCCGCGTATTCGGTTTATTCGACGAATCACGGCGCGGTGAAAGTCCGAATTTACGCGGTGCAGCCGACCGATTGGCGACAGTTTCAGGAATATGTCCGCCGCATCAATTATGATGACGACACGAAGAATCCGACGATTCCGGGCAGACTCGTTTCCGATAAAGTCGTTTCGATAAAAAATACGCCGGACGAATTAGTCGAAACCAGAATTGATTTGACCGAATACTTGAACGGCGGTTTCGGGCATTTGATTATTGACATCGAGCCGACGGTCAGACGCGATAAAAACGACCGCGCGAGAATTTTCACATGGGCGCAAAGCACGAACATCGGACTCGATGCGTTCGTTGATTATCAGGAATTAGTCGGTTTTGCGACCGAACTGCAAACGGGCAAACCTTTGTCGGGCGTGGAGCTTTCGATTTATCCGAACGGTTCTAAAGTCGTGAGTCAAGAGTCGAGAGTCGAGAGTGAAGATACGCTGACGAGTTGGTGGAATTGGCTGACGGATTGGGGAACTTCTCAAACGACGGCGGGCGGTCCGAGCGCGACGGACGAAACGGGCGAATCATCTCCGACGGAAACGATTGAAGCGGCGACGACGAACGCGACGACGGCGAACGGGATTTTGCGTTTGCCTTTGCCGGAAACATCGCCCAATCAGCAGAATTTGCTGATTGCGAAAAAAGGCAAAGACATCGCGTTTCTGCCGGAAAACACCGATTATTACTGGCAGGAAGCAGGCAATTGGTATAAACGAACGCCTTCGGATTCGCTGCGCTGGTTTACGTTCGACGACCGCAAAATGTATCGTCCGAAGGAAGAAGTCGCGGTTAAAGGCTACATCCGAAAAATCACGGCGGGCAAATTCGGCGATGTCGAGCCGCTTGGCGACGCGGGCGGCGCGATTAATTATTCGGTCAAGGATTCGCAGAATAACGAAATTGCCAAAGGCGCGACGACACTCAACGCTTTCGGCGCGTTCGATTTGAAATTCGCTTTGGCGGATAACGCGAATCTGGGAAATTCGAGAGTTGATTTTTACCTTAATAAACCGATTGACCAATCGCCGACTCATTCGCATCAATTTCAAATTCAGGAATTTCGCCGACCAGAGTTTGAAGTTTCGGCGCGAGTCGAAACCGAAGCCCCGCATTTCGTCGGCAGTTTTGCCAATGTTTCCGTCGAAGCGAAATACTACGCGGGCGGCGGGCTGGCGAATGCCGATGCGAATTGGACGGTAACGGCGAATCCGACGAATTACACGCCGCCGAATCGCGGCGATTATACGTTCGGAACCTGGATTCCCTGGTGGCGAAGTTACGGCTACGAATACGATTCGGGCGGCGGTTCGTCGCAGTCGTTCAAAGGCGTTACCGACGCGAGCGGCAAACATCTTTTAAAAATAGATTTCGAGACGGTCAAACCGCCGCGCCCGTATAACGTCACGGCGCAGGTTTCCGTGCAGGATGTCAACCGTCAGACGTTTGCGAGTTCGACGAGCTTGCTGGTTCATCCGGCGGATTTATACGTCGGCATCAGAAGTCCGCGCACGTTTGTGCAAAAAGGCGAAAATATCGAAATCGAATCAATCGTCTCGGACATTGACGGCAAGTTGATTTTAAATCGAGATGTCGAAATCAAAGCGGTTTTGAAAGATTGGAGTTACGACCAGGGAGCGTGGAAAGAAATCACGGTTGACGAACAGACTTGCAATATCAAATCCGCCGACCAAAGCGTCTCGTGCAAATTTATTGCGAAACAAGGCGGACGCTACACGATTTCGGCGCGGGTGATGGACGACCGCGAACGGTTCAACGAATCGGAATTGACGATCTGGATTCCGGGCGGCAAAACCGTTCCGCAACGCAATGTCGAACAGCAGGCGGCGCAGATTATTCCCGACAAAAAAGAATACGCCGCCAAAGATGTCGCGGAAATCCTCGTCATCGCGCCGTTTGAAAACGCGGAAGGCGTTTTGACTTTGCGCCGCGAAGGTTTGGTGAAAACCGAACGCTTTTCGATCAAAGGGAACTCGACGGTTTTGAAAATCCCGCTCGAAGAAAAATATCTGCCGAACATTACAGCACAGGTTGATTTAGTCGGAGCCACGCCGCGCACGAACGACAAAGGCGAAATTGAGGCGAAACTGGCGAAACGTCCGGCGTTTGCGAGCGGTTCAATCAATCTGCCGATTTCGATTGCCTCGCGCAAGTTGAATGTTTCAGCCGAACCCGAAGCGAAAACGCTCGAACCCGGCGGCACAACGAAAATCAACGTCGTCGTGACCGATGTAAACGGCGAGCCGGTTGCAAATTCCGAAGTCGCCGTCGTCGTGGTTGACGAATCGGTGCTGGCGTTGACAGGTTATCAAATCGCCAATCCGATGGACGTTTTCTACACGCCACGAGCGGCAGGCGTAACCGATTATCATTTGCGGAAAAATGTTTTGTTGGGTAATCCCGACGACGTGAAACCGCCGCCACCGCCACCATCCCAAGTTGCGGAACCGGTTAGTACCTCGGCTCATGGCGCGGGAATGGCTGCGCCGAATTCTGCGATGAAGAGTAAAGGCGGCAAACTTGATTTTCGTACATACGATATTGCAAAGGAAGAAAAAAAACCTTCTGATGCGCCAATCAATCTCCGCCAAAACTTCAACGCCCTCGCCGTCTTCGCGCCATCGGTGAAAACCGATGGAAACGGCAAAGCGGTCGTGCCGATCAAACTGCCCGACAATCTGACGCGCTATCGGATAATGGCGGTTTCGGTGGACACGGGCAAGCGGTTCGGCAAAGGCGAATCGAATATCACGGCGAAACAGCCGTTGATGGTGCGCCCGTCCGCGCCGCGCTTTATGAACTTCGGTGACAAAATCGAACTGCCCGTCGTCGTGCAAAATCAAACCGATCAGGAGTTGACGGTTGATGTCGCCGTGCGAGCGACAAACGCCAATTTAACCAACGGCGGCGGGCGCAAAGTAACGATTGCGGCGAATGACCGCGCCGAAATTCGTTTCCCCGTTTCGGCTGACAAAGCGGGAACGGCGCGTTTTCAAATCGCGGCGACGGCGGGCAAATTCACCGACGCGGCGGAAATCTCTCTGCCCGTCTGGACACCGGCGACGACCGAAGCGTTTGCGACTTACGGCACGACCGACCAAAACGGCGCAATCGTTCAGCCGATTGAAACGCCCCGCGATGTTTTCCCGCAATTCGGTGGTCTGGAAATTACGACGAGTTCGACGCAGTTGCAGGAATTGACCGATGCCTTCATTTATCTTTATCGCTATCCGTATGAATGTTCGGAACAGGTTTCATCCCGAATGATTTCGATTGCCGCGCTGCGCGATGTTTTGACGGCGTTCAAATCCAAAGATATGCCGTCGGAAGCGGAAATCAAAACGAGTTTTGAAGAAGACATCAACATCCTGAAATCACGGCAGCGCGACGACGGCAGTTTTGGTTTGTGGAAACGCGACCGCGAGCGTTACGAATATCCGTTTTTAACCGTTCACGTCGCCCACGCGCTTGCTCTGGCGAAATCCAAAGGCTACAACGTGCCGGACGAGATGATTAATAAAACGAAGCCGTATTTGAAAAACATCGAAAGTCATTTTGACGAATGGCACAAAAAATCGCCCGAAGTGCGCTGGACGATTTCGGCCTACGCCCTTTACGTCCGCGATTTGATGGGCGACAAAGACGCGGCGAAAGCCAAACGATTGTTAAGCGAGGCGACGATTCAGAAAATGCCGTTTGAAGCGTTGGGCTGGATTTTGTCGGTCTTAGCCGATGATAAGAATTCGGCAGCGGAAGTTCAGGCAATCACACGATTTCTGATGAACCGCACGACGGAAACGGCGGCGGCGGCGAATTTCGTCACCGATTACGGCGATAATGCGTGGCTGATAATGTATTCCAATCGCCGCGCCGACGGCGTTCTGCTCGAAGCGTTCATCAAAGCCGATCCGCAGAACGATTTGATTCCGAAATTGGTGCGCGGGCTTCTGGATCATCGCACGAAGGGAGCGTGGTCGAACACGCAGGAAAATGTATTTATTCTGCTGGCTCTGGATAAATACTTTAACGCCTTCGAGAAAATTACGCCCGATTTTGTCACCAGAGTTTGGCTCGGCAATACCTACGCGGGCGAAGAAAAGTTTGCCGGTCGCTCGATTGATTCAAATTTTTTGAACATCCCGATGAGTTATTTGACGGAGCAAAACGGCGCGGCGAATCTGATTCTCGACAAGCAGGGCGCGGGACGGCTTTATTATCGAATCGGGATGAAATACGCGCCGAAGAATCTGAATCTCGCGCCCGCCGATTACGGCTTTACGGTTTTGCGCTCCTACGAGGCAATTGACAATGCCGAAGATGTCAAACAAAACGCCGATAATTCGTGGACGATCAAAGCCGGTTCGCGGGTGCGCGTTCGCCTGACGATGGTCGCCCAAGCCCGCCGTTATCACGTTGCGCTGGTTGATCCGCTGCCCGCCGGATTGGAGATTCTTAATCCCGAACTCGCGGTCACGGAAGCGATTCCGACGGACAACGGCGGCAATACTCCGGTCGTCGAATACGGTTCGCGCAGTTTCGGGCGCGGTTATTATAATTACCGCTGGACGTGGTTTGAACACCAGAATTTCCGCGACGAACGCGCCGAAGCGTTTTCCGCTTTGTTGTGGGAAGGCGTTTATAACTACACATATGTAACGAGAGCGACGACACCCGGAAAATTCGTCGTGCCGCCCGCCAAAGCCGAAGAAATGTATCACCCGGAAACCTTCGGCAGAACGAGAACGGACTTCGTGAACGTCGAATAATTGAGTAAACGGCGAGCAAGCGAAGGCTTTCAACATTATTTTTATCCGGCGTTCAGGATAGCGATTTCCGCTTTCAGGCTTGTGATTCCGGGCTATCGGCGAAAGATTCGACGCTTCGAGCGGGCGATTCCCGATGACGGAATTGCAGTTCCGCATTTCAAGTGTGCGATTCCTGACAGCGGAATCGCACACCCGAAGGCGGGAATTACAATCCTCCCCTTCAAGTGCGCGATTCCGGTGCGAAATTAATGTTTCAGACTTGTCTGATTACCGGTACTGTGCGGAAGTTATGTACTTCGGACTACGCCCGCCGATGCGTGAAAAGGCGGTGCTTTCCCGTGAAATTCACTCAATTTTTTTTGAGAGGCGATGCCTCGAAAGGCGGCGGCACCGCCGCCAATTTTTTTAGCTTAACGGGAAGTCACCACCTTTTCACGCATCGAAGCGGCATAGCCGCAAACTGACAATTTGATTATTTGTTCAAAAACCCGGCGACTCTTGTTTGACAATCGTCGGTTAATCTCGCAATCGTGTTGACATCAACGCCGGACGCGAGCGCGGATTCAAATGTCAGCCCGTCCATTTGATATAAAAGGCGTTTCGACAGGATGACCGCCGAACGCGAGACGGATTTGTAAATATCAACGTAATCTTTCAGCTTGTCTTCAAACTCTGCCGCCGCGAAAACTTCGTTAATCAACCCGAAACTTCTAGCGGTCGCCGCGTCGAATTCAAATCCTCGGGTTGCCAACGCAAAAGCGCGTTTTTCCGAAACATTCCGCCGCAGAATCGCCATGACCATCGCCGGAACAAAGCCGATTTTCACTTCCGGGTAGCCGAATCGCGCCTCGTCCGTCGCCAAAACCAAGTCGCAAGCCGTCGCCAACCCGCAGCCGCCTGCCAACGCTCTGCCGTGAACGGCGGCGATGACGGGGATTTTCACGCGGCGAACGACGGAAAAAAGCTCTCTCAAATTATCCGCGTCGTCGTGATTTTCCAGCACGTCGGATTTTGAGATTTTTCGTAAAGCGGAAAGGTCTGCGCCCGAACAAAAGTCTTTGCCCGCGCCCCGGATAATGACGGCGCAAAGCGTTTCGTCTTGATCCGTCGCTCGCAATGCGGCTTTGACATCGTTGATTAAAGCATCGTTCAAGGCGTTGCGCTTTTCGGGACGGTTTAAGATGATTGTTAAAATCGAATCAGCGGCTTCGGTCAGTATTTCAGACATTTTCTTTGGAAGTTTTGACGATGGCAGTCAGCAGGGCAAAGATCGCTTCGCGGTCGGCGTTCATCGAATTGAATGCTTTTTCGGTTAGATAATCGGATTGGAAAAGCAGTTCCAGCCAGTATTCGGTTTCCGATACTTTGCGGCGGGCGAGTC
Source organism: Pyrinomonadaceae bacterium (assembly GCA_043768465.1). Taxonomy (GTDB): domain Bacteria; phylum Acidobacteriota; class Blastocatellia; order Pyrinomonadales; family Pyrinomonadaceae. The sequence continues at coordinate 26,373 of JAYVKL010000229.1, read as the reverse complement.
CCATTTCGCTGATGAAGATTTGACGCGATTCGGCATCAACGGCTTCTTTAATGTGTTTGCCGATGTGCGTTCCGGCGACGAGCAACTCTTTGCTGAGAACAAACTCGCGCTTCTCGTCAACCAGATAACGATTGAGCTTGACGATTCGCAAGGCAAAGGCGAACGATTTTTCGAGAACCGGATTGTCTTTCATAATTTTTGTTCAAAGTCGAAACGGAACAATTCTAAATTTTACATTCTAAATTCTAAATTTTATTTCGTAAAAACATCGGGGGAATTTTACGTTAGAAATTTAGAATTTAGAATTTAGAATTGCCCGCTCTCCAGAAATTCGGTTAAGGCTTTTTATTGCACTATTCGCGTTGCTTTATCAATCTCCGCCGCGAAGTTTTCGATGGTTCGGGCGACGATTAAAACCTGCTCGTTCGCCTCCTTCCAATCGCGCTGTTCGATGGCTTCACGAACCGACGGCAGCGTTTTGACACCGTAACCCGTGTAAAATCCGGGCGCGTAAATTTGATGTTTGAACCAATCGCGGCGCGGCAAACCGGCATCGTTCGTCAAAGCGCGTTCGGACTTCATCAAAATCGCGTCGAGTTGATTTTGTTTGGCGGCTGCCGGGATATTTTTTGCCGTCTGCTGGTAAATCTTCGCGCTTTCCTGAAGCATTGCTAAGGCGTTGTTTAGCGGCGCGAAATTCAAAAAGGGAACTTCGCTTTTAGGTTTCGGCACGATGAAAGTTTCCGTCGGGTCCTGGACGGCTTTCAAAGTTCCGTCGGCGATCATTCGATTCAGCGTCTTCGTGTCTTCGCGCATCGTGTCGGCGAGCGTCGTGATCTCTTTGACGTAAACGCCGATGGTGTCGGCAAAATTCGTGAACTCGAACGGCAGCACGTCCGCGTTGGCAAGCCGCAGAGTCATTCGTCCGGCAGTCTGCGCGAGCGCGATGCCGTAATCGAAATTCGGATCGCCGAAGCGCGTGAAATGATCGAACGAATCATAAATCGAATGATAGGAGCCGCCACCGTTCTCGCCGCCGTAGCCGACATCGAGCGACGCGATGCCGAGATGCTGCAAAAACGGCGTGAAATCCGAGCCTGAACCAAGAGCTTCAATCCGCAAATCGGCGCGTTCTCTGGCTTCTTTTTTGATGTTCGGCGTGTTGCCGTTGATCGTTTCATTCGCCCGCCAGCGGCTGATGACGGAGATTTTCGTTTGCGGGTCGGAAACGTCTTTAGCGACTTCGTTAACGAATTTTTCGAGCGTGTGCGAGCCGCCGACACCGAGAAATCCGCGCCCGTTCGAGTCGGAATTGATATAAACGGCGGCTTTGTTTTTTAATTCGTCGGCGTGTGTTTCAACCCATTCGGTCGAGCCGAGCAAGCCCGGTTCCTCGCCGTCCCACGCGCAGTAAATTATCGTGCGTTTCGGTTTCCATCCGGTTTTAACTAATTCGGAGACAGCGCGGGCTTCTTCGAGCATCGCCACCTGTCCGCTCAGAGGATCGCTCGCGCCGTTGACCCAGGCATCGTGATGATTGCCGCGAATAATCCATTCGTCGGGGCGTTCGCTGCCCGCCATTTTCGCCACCACGTCATAAATAGTTCTCGTGTCCCAATTGAATTCTAATTTGAGATGAACTTTAGTTTTATCGGTTCCGCCGAAATGATAAGTGATCGGCAGTGCGCCGCGCCAATTTTCCGGCACGACCGCGCCTTCCAGAGTTTTCAGCATTGGCAGCGCGTCGGCGTAGGAAATCGGCATCACGGGAATTTTCGTCAACGTCGCCGCATCTTTTAACGCGAGCCGTTTCGCGCCCTTGACCGCGCCGATTCCGGGCGTTAAAGGATCGCCTGGAAACGTCGGCATATCCACAACCGAGCCGCGCTGCGCCCCGTTTTCATTGCGATACGCGCCTTTCGGATAAACGTCGCCCTGATAAAAACCGTCGTTGCGCGGATCGGAATAAATCAAACAGCCGACTGCACCGTGTTCCGCCGCGACTTTCGGTTTGATGCCGCGCCACGAGCCGCCGTAACGGGCGATGACAATTTTGCCTTTGACATCAACGCCGCGTTTTTCCAATTCTTCGTAATCCGCCGGAACGCCGTAATTGACATAGACGAGCGGCGCGGTAACCTCGCCGTCAATCGAATAAGCGTTATAAATGGGAAGCTGTTCGCTTCGCTGATTCGAGGTTGCGTCTTCCTTGAGTTCCGGCTCGCTAATTTTCGCCGCAAATTTCTCCGGCGCGGTCATTTCCAAAACGCGCGTCTTCGGTGTCGGAAACAAAACGTCGAACTGTTCAATTTGCGCGTCAAATCCCCAACTCTTGAAGAGCGCGAGTATAAATTCGGCGTTGTCTTTGTCATAAGCCGAGCCGACGTGATGCGGACGCGCCGACAGCCGTTTCAGCCATTCGCGCAAATTTTCCCGCTTCAAGGAAGCGTCAAACTGCTTCTCCAAAGACTTTTGCTTGTTTGAACTTTCCGCCGCGAAGCCGGATAAAGTTTTATCGGAAGTCGGCATTGACTGCGCCAGAACCGAGCCGGTTAAAAGAACGGACAAACTGACATTCAGTATCGAACGAAACATAGAAACTCCTTGAAAATACGGATTATGAAAAGCGAGCTTATTGTAAAGCAAATGTCTGAAGAGAAGCCAATTAAGCGGACGAATTAAATTGAAAATCGAGCAAGCCGAGCAGCCGATTTCCCGCCACAGAGTGCTTCGTCACTTTAATTTTGATAACCGAATTCCCATCTTCGTTCAGGGTCCAAACTTCAGTTTGCTTTTCCGCCAGCGAAGCGCGGCGGCAACACGCTAAAGCGTGGACTCTGAACGAGGAAGGGAACTCCAAAATTAAAACTACATTGCATAACGAACAGCGAATAGTTGATAGCTTTCCGCATTTTCGCTGTCAACGGTTCGCTGTTATCAAAAGAAAATTTTATTTATCAAACGATTCACCCAAAAACTCGCGCAAACTGTCGGTTACAATTTCGGCGGCTTCCTGCTGAACCCAATGCCCACTGTCGGGAATCCTAATTTCGGAGAATGGCGCGTCAACCGCTTCGGCAACGCCTGTGACGGTTTCGGGCAAAACGGCTGAATCCTTTTCGCCGTAAATAAACAGCGTCGGAACTCGGATTTTCGCGGGCGTTGCTTTTGAAAAAAGCCTTTGCCAAACATTCGCACGATAATAATTCAATATGGAATTGAGATGATTCGTTTCGCGCCACGCCTTTTTATATTCGGCGAGGTCGGCGTTCATGAAAACATCCGGTGCAGCCGTCGAGTTTTTCAAACCGTTTGCCAGCAGCGCGAAATCGTTGCGGCTCAGAAACCATTCGGGCAGCCGGGGAATCAGAAAAAAGAACATATACCAACTCGCCTTCAACTGTTTGAAAGTTTGATTTTTCTGCCAGACCAAAACCGGCGGAACTTGCAAAGCGCAAAGTTTGGAAACGTATTCGGGATGCTTTTCCGCCATCGCCCACGCGACCGCCGCGCCCCAATCGTGTCCGACAACCGCCGCTTTTTCGTAACCCAAATGCCCGATCAGCCCACAAACGTCGTCTACCAATTTATCAATGTGATAATCGGCGATGTTCGCCGGTTTGTCCGACAAATTATAACCGCGCAAATCCGGCGCGACGACCGTGTATTCATCGCTCAAATCGGCGAGTTGCTGCCGCCACGAATACCAGAATTCGGGAAAACCGTGCAGCAGCACGACGAGTTTTTCGCCGCCCTTCCCTGCAATCGCGTAATGCAGTTTAACCGCGCCGATTTGCGCGTATTCAAAAGTTATCTCGCTCATAAAATACCCAAATCTTTCGCTTCACTGTCGTCAATTTCAATTTTCATCCGCAAAAGTGCCGTCGAAAAAGTTTTGCCCTGCGCGTCGGTCATCAAAGACAGCGTTCCGCCACCGCCCAAACTTTCGTGCAACAGGAAATTCAGCGCGTTCAGATTTGGCAATTCAAAGCGTTCGACCGCGCCTTTGACCATCGCGCCGAAATGTTCTTTGACTTTTTCGGCGGTTATTTCGCGCACCAAAAGCGGATAGAATTCGTCTTTCAGCGCGATTACGCCGACGTTTGCTGTGTCGCCTTTGTCACCCGAACGGGCGTGCGCGATTTTGGTTAATTCGATTTTCATATTTCGTTCGATAAATTCAAGTAATAAAATCCGACGATTGCCAGCGAATGCGTGATTTTTCCGCTCTCAATTAAACCCGAAATGTCGGCAAGCGGAACGAGTTTTGTAATCACGCTTTCGTGTTCGTCAAAATCCGTCTCGCCGTTTTTTTTGCAATTCAGAGCGGCGTAATGATAAATCCAGTTATTTTGAATCGCCGGATTCGGGCGCGATTTACCCAAATAAACGAATTCGCCGGAAGAGAAGCCGGTTTCTTCGAGCAGTTCGCGTTTTGCCGCAAATTCTTGATCTTCGTTTTCGTCGAGCATTCCGCCGGGAATTTCCAGGATGATTTCTTCGGAACCGTGCCGGAATTGTTCGATTAAAACAACTTGTTGATCCGCCGTTAAAGCGATGACGTTAACCCAATCGGGGTTTTCAAGGACGAAGAACGTCGCCGCCTTGCCGTCCGAATCGCGCTGGCAGTGATCTTCGCGGACTTTGAAAATGCGGCAGTCGGCAACCGCTTTTGATTGTTTGCGAGTCCAGGTTTCAGGCGTTTCTTTCATAAATACGGATGACTTTAACATTACAAGTATGATTCAATAATAAATCAAGCATCAAATTAAAAGAGGAAGTTACGATGAAAAAAATTATTTACACGGCAATTTTAACCGCTTTCGCGGCGGTTTGCACTTCGGCGCAAAAGCCCGCGCTGAAACCGCTCATTCAGCCGTCGCCGTCGCCGTCCGTCGCGCCCGCGCCCGTTAGTCTGGAGACGATTTTGAGCGAAGCGACCAAACAAATCACTGTTTACCGCGAAACTTTCAAAGATTTGCTGGCGACTGAAACCAAGAGTTTGGAAGATTACGACAAGAACGGCGAGTTAAAAGAATCGTCCGTCGTCGAATCAATCTTTTTGGTTTATCAATCCGCCAGGGACAATAATGCTTCTACCGAACTGCGAAACATCGTCAAAGTTGATGACAAATTGGTTCCCGACAGCCAGGCGCGGGCGAATCGCTTTTTGGCGGAAGTGCAGAAGGCTTCGACGGCTGAAAAGGAATTGGAGAAAATCGAGAAGGAAGGCTTGCGGTATGACCGAACCATCAAAATTTACGGTTTTACTTTCGATGAAGGCATCGCTCTGTCGGAAAATGTGCGCCCGATTTGTGATTTTAAATTGCTCGGAACCGAGGTTGTAGATGGCAGTGAAACCTATCTCGTCAGTTACCGGCAAACGAAAAATAGTCCGTATGTCACGGTCAACGAAAAAACTCCCGGAACCAGAGGCGGCAGCGCGGAATTTCACACCGGCATTCCCGGCGCACTCAAGAAAACCGACAAATTTCTGCGCGGAAAATTATGGATTGACAAAAAAACTTTTCAGATTCGCCGCGAAGTCAGACAACTCGCCATCCAAACGCCGACTCCGATTATCGCCAACGAAACGACTTTTGAATACGCCGCCAGTGAATTCGGAATCCTGGTTCCGAAAAAAATATCGTTTCTCGACAGTGACATCAGGAAAATTTCAAAATCCGAAGATTACAATGCGGTAAAAAGTTTATCGGTGAATTTGGATTACTCGAAGTTTAGAAAAACCCGCGTCGAAGTGCAGATTTCGGATGACGATAAATAGTTGTCATAAAATGTTTTCACTCGAAAATCACGCGGTAAGTCAAAACCCTGAGCGGCGGCGACGGCGAGATCGTCGGCAATAGGCAATCCGTCGCCGCCGCTTAGAGCGTGTTTGGAAATTCAAAAAAGACCGGCAATTTTACATTTTACATTCTTCGTTCCAAATTTTCACCGGATAAAAATTAAAAATGTCGAATGTAAAATTAAGCCGTCCACTTTTCGACCAAGTAAATTTCCAAACACGCTCTTAGATTTGATCGAGTGAAAACCAAATCAAAATGCTTGCCGATTGTTTTCAAAAGATTTCGGCAGCCAAAGCGATAAATCACGCTTCGATTATCTCGACTTTCGTTTCGACTAAATTCTTCGGAATCAAGGCGGGAAAGTATGCCATAATTTCTTCGGTTTTCGGTCTGCCGCCCGCAAAGCCCGTGACTGCCGGCGGTCCGGTCAAAATCAGCGGCGCGAGTTCTTTGGTAAATCTTTCGACATCGGCTTTATGCTGCCCGCGCACGCCGAATCTCAGTTGAACTTCGGGAATATCCGGCGGCGGTGCGCCCGCCAAATGTCCGTGCGTCGCATTCACGCCGACGAATTCGGTGAGCATCACGTCAAACTTCAAACCTAAATTTTCCAATCTTCGCCGCAGAATTTTATCCGCCGCCTGCGCTTTCTCGAAAGCGTTCGGATACGAATAGACGAGCGTCCCGACGGCTTTCCAACCGGCGGAATAGGCGACGGAAAGTTTATAAAAATCGGTGTTCGGCTTGCCTTTGATACCGAAAACTCTGACCCGATTGGCACCGTCGTCTTTCAAGTTTATCGAAGTAAAATCGGCGACGACATCCGGCGTGATGTAGCTTTTCGGATCGCCCATTTCGTATAAAAGCTGCTCTTTGACCGATTGAATGTTGACGCGCCCGCCGGTGTTTTCGTGCTTCGTGATGACGAATTCGCCGTTTTGGGAGGCTTCAACAATCGGAAATCCGATGTTCGCCAAATCAGGGATGTTTTCCCAATCGTATTGACAATTGCCGCCCGAACACTGCCCGCCGCACTCGATAATATGTCCGGCGATGGTTCCCGCCGCGATTTTGTCCCAGTCTGCAAACGTCCAACCGAATTCGTGCATCAACGGCGCGAGCGTCAAACCCGTATCGGTTAATCTACCGCCGATGACGATGTTCGCGCCCTGGTTCAAAGCCTCGACCAGCGGTTCCGCACCGAGATAAACATTCGCCGACTGCACTTTGTCGCGGACGGACGCGAGCGATTCGCCAGTTTCCATATTTTTAATCGCCGCGCCGTTTTCGAGAAATTCGTCGAGGCGCGGCAGAATGTCGTCGCCCGTCACCATTCCGATTTTGAATTTGCCGGACAGTCCCAAATCTTTCGCCGTTTCGCGCAACGCATCGGCACAGCCTTTGACGTTCACGCCGCCCGCGTTCGCCGTCACCTTGATATTTTTGTCCACGCAGTCGGGCAGAATTTCGCGCATCAAGCTGATAAAATCCCGCGCGTAACCGGCGTTCGGGTCGCGCTGTTTCTGTTTCTGCAGGATGCTCATCGTCACTTCCGCCAAATAATCGAGCATCAAATAATCAATTTGTCCGCCGCGCACCTGATTGACGGGCGCGGTCAACAGATCGCCCCAAAAACCCTGCCCGCCGGCGACCCTGACTTTTTGTTTCATTGTTTTTTTGATAGTTTGTGTAAAATAAAAAAAGCGTTGGCAACAGTATGAACCATCGCCAACGCCGCTTCAAATTTGCCGGGTGAATTTAGTTTCCGACGACAACTTTCTTGGTTTTGCTGAAAACCGATTGGGTTCCTTTCTTGACTTTGTGCGACGTATATCTCGTTCCCTTGGCAGTTTTTCTGACGGTGTATTTCGTCGCACGCTTGGTTTTGTGCGCGACGTATCTCGTGCCTCGAACGGTTTTGTGAGCGACGTATTTGCCGCCGCGATAACTTCTCGACGCGATGCTTTTATTGCCGCGCCGGACTTTGGTTTGTGCCTGTGTCGAACTCGTCTCGCCGACGAAAATAATCGCCAGCAACACTGCCGCCGCGATCAATAAACTCGTAATTTTTTTCATAATATCGATCTCCTCTGATTTATTTTCTAATCTATATTGATTTGCGTATTCGGAATGCGCGGAAGAGTCTGATTACGATACACATTTCAAATTATGCCGTAACGACCGCAAATGCCATACCAAAAGCGGTTAAATTTGGTGCCGGATATTTTCGCGCAGTATTTTAACCACGTCTTCGGTCGAAGTTCCCGGCAGAAAAACCTCGAACACGCCTTTTTCCTTGAGACCGGCGATATCTTCCTGCGGAATAATGCCGCCGACGAAAACCAGACAATCATCCATCCCGCTTTGACGAAGCAGATTGATAATGCGCGGGCAAAGCGTGTTGTGCGCGCCCGACAAAATCGAAATTCCAACCGCGTCAACGTCTTCCTGAAGCGCGGCGGAGGCGATCATTTCGGGCGTTTGGCGCAAACCCGTGTAGATCACTTCCATTCCCGCGTCGCGCAGGGCGCGGGCGACGACTTTCGCCCCGCGGTCGTGTCCGTCAAGACCGGGCTTGGCGACCAGAACTCTGATTTTTCTTTCACTCATAATTACAAGAGTAGAGAGTAGAGAGTGAAGCGTGAAGAGTCAAATGTCCGACTTTGACTCCTGCGGCTTTTCACCCGGAATTACGTCAGGCGATAAATTTGGCGAGCAAACCGCCGCGTTTGATAAAAGGCTTGATTTCCGCCCAGGTGAAAAAATAACGTCCGTCGGGCTGCGCGGCGCGGATGACATGCGGAAATCCGGCATCGTAAATTATCGTCACGCCTTGATCGCTGACCGAATAGGCGTTGAAAGTGTCCGCCGTGAAACTCAACGCGCCGATTTGTTGTTTGAGCGAATCGGCGGCTTCTTTGCCGTTATCGCCGCCGAATTCGCCTTTGTCAATTTTTTGAGCGAGACTCTTTTTCTCGACATCGAGTTTGGCGTTGACCATTTTGGCAAACCCGGCGAGTGAGTTCGCGTTAAAGGCATCTCTCAATTTAACCTGCTCGCCGGTTTTCACATCAACCACCAAATCAACGGTTGATTGATCGGGATACGCGCCGGCTCCTTCCTGCGTCAGCGCAATGCCGAGAACGCCGTTTTTGTTGTAATTGACTTGGTAGGAAAGCTCGCTCAACCAATTTTCATCGCCCTGATTTTCCTGAAGCGTCGTTCCAAACACGCGCCAGTAGCTGATTGTATTTTCGAGTTTTTTCTTCGCCGCCGGAATCGCGCCGGAAACCAGCGGATAGGTGACGACGAAGGTTCGTTTCTCTTTCGGAACCGTTTTGCCCTTTCGAGTATAAACGGTTTTTTTCGGTGTAATTACGATTTGCGCGAATCCGCTTGCCGCCGCGACGAGCAGGATCAAAAATGCCGGAACTAATTTTTTCATATTATTTTCAGATTTGTTTTTCGACGTTGGAATGCAGTCTCACTTTTTCCTCAAAATCCATCGCGGGCGCACCGAACAGACAGCGCATTTTGCCGCGAATCGTGCGTTTCGTTCTGATCGCCTGCCGCGTTTCAAACCAGCCGTGCGAATTTATCCAGAGCGCGTTGTAAGTCGTCAGAGGCTTGATGATGCCGTATTTGACCGGTTCGTTTTCTTCGATAAAAGTGCCGAACAACCTGTCCCAAACGATAAAAATTCCCGCGTAATTTCTATCGAGATACTGGTCGTTGACGCCGTGATGAACGCGGTGATGCGACGGCGTGTTGAAAACGCTTTCCAGCCCGAACGGAACTCTGTTGACGAGTTTCGTGTGAATCCAGAATTGATAAATCAGATTCAAACCGTGCATTGTGACGAACGCCCGGAACGAAAAACCCAGAAAACCAATCGGCACATAAAAAATCCAGTGCGCGATGCCGGAGAACCAACTCTGCCGCACGGCGACGCTCAGATTATATTGATTCGACGAGTGATGGACGACGTGAAAATTCCACAAAAAACGAATTTCGTGACTCAAACGGTGAAACCAGTAATAGACGAAATCGTCAACGAGAAGCAGAATCGCCCACGTCCACCAAACATTCGGCGACATTTTATAAGGCGCGAATTCGTAAGCCTGCAAGTAAAAAAAACCGGTCGCCAAACCGAACAACGCGCCCCAGACGACGCTCATCAATCCGATAAAGATATTATTCCAGGTATCTTTGCGGTCAAAATTCGCCCGATTTTCACGAATGACGAGCCAGGCTTCCAATGCAATCAGAAGCGCGAAAACGGGAATGGCGATGACGGTCGGCGGTAACATAACAATTTTTGGATGCAATAAATTCGTTGGCAGTCGGCTCTTTGATTTTCGCTGCTGTGCGCCGAATCCGCAACCTTGCGCCGCCGGCGCGGAGCATCTTCGATTGGCGGGAGCGTCACGGACATTTTTAATATCCCGCCAACCGCCGCGCCGCCTCAACGATTTCTGAAATCTGCGGCAGAAAATAATCTTCCATCGCGGGCGCAAACGGCACGGGCGCGTCAATCGAAGCGACGCGAATGACGGGCGCGTCGAGCCATTCAAACGCTTCCTCGGCGATGATGGCGGAAATCTCGCCGCCGATGCCGCCCGTCAAAGATGATTCGTGCAAAACCATCACGCGATTGGTTTTTTTGACGGTCGCCAAAATCGCCGCTTTATCCAACGGCGCGAGCGTTCGCAAATCTATCACTTCGATTTGCAGACCGTCTTCTTTTTCTAGAATATCGCTTGCGTCTAAAGCATTTAAAACCTGTGCGCCGAACGTGATGATTGATAAATCCGCGCCTTCCCGCGCCGTTCGCGCTTTGCCGATTTCGACGATGTAATCTTCCGTCGGCAATTCTTCGCGCAGACGCGGCAGGCGATAAAGTTTTTTATGTTCAAAAAACAAAACCGGATCAGGATCACGAATCGCCGCTTTAATTAAACCTTTCGCGTCATACGCCGTCGAAGGTTCAACCATCTTCAAACCCGCCGTGTTCAGGAAAAACGATTCGGCGTTCAAGGAATGAAACGGTCCGCCGCGCACACCCGAACCGCACGGACCACGAAAAACCGCCTGAATCCCGCCGCAGCCGCGATACCGCGATTTCGCCGCGTAGTTCGTCAGCATATCGAAACCGTTGGAAATAAAGTCAATAAACTGAAATTCCGCCACCGGCTTCATTCCCATCAACGCCGCGCCGCACGCCGCCCCGACAATCGCCGCTTCGCTGATCGGCGTGTCAATCATCCGTTCCGCGCCGAAATCTTTGATAAAACCTTCGGTCAACTTAAACGCGCCGCCGTATTCGCCGATGTCTTCGCCGATGACGAACACGGTTTCATCCCGCGTCATTTCTTCGTGAATGCCTTGCCGAATCGCTTCGATCAGCGTCAAGCCTTTCGTTACTTGATTTGCCGTTGTTGCCATAAAATTCAAACTAAAGAGCGAGGTTAGATAAAGTTTCGTCTATCTCTTTAATTAATTGTTGAGCAGAGTTATACTCCGCATCTTTTTCCAAAATGGTTTTCAATTTGTTCTTTATTCTCTCAATTTCCCGCTTTTCCAAAACACCAGCTTTTGCTTTGCCAATACTCTGCCTTGCGTCAAAAACAATTTCATCAGGCAAGTAAATCTTAACCACAACCCAATCAATACCTTTGTTTATAGTAACGTCATCCACTTGATCGATTATTGCAGTCAAATCAAAAAGATGATTTTCAAATTTGCCGCGATACCAATAATTCTTTCCGGGCGAGCTTTTTTGAGAATAAAAACGTCCGGCATCTACGCCCGCCAAGTTGAGAGCCGTCTCCCAATCTGAAACGCCGTCACCGCCAATGAAGAATCTGCAGTAAAGCGGTTTACCATTAAAATACCCAAACTTTACCTCAAAATTCTCCTGACTTTTAACGCCCTTAACCAAATAAGTTCTTTCTTCCACGCCATCTATTATCGGCGTTGGTTTTGATTCCCCAAGTTCTTCTTCTATTTTTTCCTGTGAAGTTTGAAGCATTCGAGGAGCATCAATGACAATCCCCTTTTCAGGAGGAGTTTTTATTATAAAATCTCCAACTATTTGTTTTTTTACATTGTTGGCAGGCGTTGGACTAGAACAGTTTGTGGATAAACAGCAAACAATTACCAGTGAGAAGAGTTTGCAGAATAATTGGAATTGAAATCCCGAAATCATAATGACTTTTTTAATTTGCATTGGCTAGTTCATCAGTCAATTCTTTTTCGCTGTATTGAATCGGCGAAACTTTGAAGCGCGAAAGTACCTCGATAAAAGCGGAGCGGGTTAAACCCGCGACTTCGGCGGGGCTTTGCCCTGCGAAAGTCTGCCGAGTTCATACCATTTGACCGCCGCCGCGATTCGCATTTCGCTAACAAATTCGTCAGGCGATTCGCTGAGCGCGGCAAAAGTTGTCGTCGGGATTTCGAGTGATACGGTTTGCATTTTTATTCTCCCTATTCTCAAAAACTATATATCATTTTTCGTTCAGCTTTTTCGTTTCCTCTTCGCTCTCCTCAAACAGGCGGCTGACGGGCGTGTGCGTCGGCGGCAGCGATGCTTGGTGTTCGGCGAGATTTTTGTTGAGTTTGGCGACGGCTTCCGAAGCGCGTTCGTAATCGTCGCGCGGGATTTTCAAAGTGATTCTGCCGTCTTTGTTCGGCATCTCGGCGAGCTTGGCATAGCTTTTCAAGCGAATGACGATTTTCGCGCCGTTTTTAAAAAAGCCTTTCTTAAAAGTTACGTCGAGAATGTCTTCGAGGGCGAGGCGGTTTTCCTTGACACCGTTGCTGATAATGCCGAAAAGTTTCGATTCAAATTCCAGCACGATTCCGGCGGGCGAAAATTTGCCGATGCCTTGAATTTGCGACAAACCGCTTTCGGTTTTAAACGGAATGCTGATAAAGTTTTGCTGCATAAAAAATGATTTAGCCGCGAAGGAATACGACGGAACACAAAATTTTAACGAAAGATTTTTTCCGTGTCTTTTCGTGTTTGTTCGTGGTTAAAAATCCTAAAAACCACGCGCCGATTGGTTATTTATTCAAATCTTCGGCGCGGGTTTCGTTTTCTTCCGGTTTCCTGGCTTCTTCCATTTTAACCTCTTTTTCCCGGATGCTGACGAAATTAAAAGCCGTCAAAGCCAGCGCGACGACCGCGATTGCCGAGCCGTAATAAAAAGTGTCGAGCGCGTTTTCGTAGTTCAAAATCTTCTGCACGAATTTGACCGCCATCACCGGAATTATCACGAACGTAAATTTCGCTTTCAGTTCGTTCAAATCTTTGACGAGCATCCAATCGGGAACTTTTAGACCGCCGATAAAAAGCTCGTAAAGACTGACGGCGACGACGATTAACGCCGTCGAAATCAAAAAACAATCCAACGCTTCAAACAAAGTGTAGAGCGTCGGTTCCGATTCCTGATAACTGACCGCCGCCGTCTGAATGACTTTGACGGTTTTCATCACGCCCAGAAACAGCGCGGCGATTGACCCGACGAGCATTCCGAAAACGCTGACAATCGGCAAATATCTCGATCTTTCGATTAACCATTTCATTTGATTTTCCGCGCCGTCTGATTGCCGTTTTGATTCAGCGTCAGACTTTCGATTTTATTGTTCGCGCCGCGATTGAAAATTAACTGCGCTTTGACCGTTTTGTAATAAAATTTATTTTCCGCCTCGGCGAACACGCGCAAGTTCGGCTGTCCCGAAAGCTGCGCGAAAAGCCGTTCGGCGCGGCGCGTGACGGTGAAAACGACGTTCGGCGCGAGCTCGTATTCGCCGACGTATTCATCCAAAACCTTTTCGGCGACGGCGACGGCGGGCGCGATTTTTCTGAGCGGCATTGCCGCATCCAAAAAGTGAAACCCGATGTCGTCCACGCTTTCGGCGGAATTGGTCAGCAGAACGATGCCTTTTTTCCGCTCCGCGTCGAAACCCGCGAAACTGCGAAAACCGCCGGTTCCGCCGTTGTGCCAGACGATTGCGCCGGTCGCCGCCGCTAAAATATGCCAGCCCAAACCGATTTTTAACTTCGTTCCCGCCTCACGCCGCGGCTTTCGCGCTTCGGCAAAAGCCGCGCTCAAATCCGTTTTCGTCAAACCGAGATTGGCGGCGACGAATTTTGCCAAATCCTTCGCCGTCGAACGCAGCGCGCCCGCGCTGCCGAGACCGCCAAAATCCCATAACGCGGCGGCTTCACCGTTTTCGTCGAAACCCTGCGCCGTCCGCGCCGTCTGCGCGGGCGACAGCGTGATGGTCGTATCGTCCATTTTGAGCGGTTTGAGAATTCGCGTTTTCACTAAATCCTCATAGCTCGTTTTCGCCCGCAAACTCAAAATATGTCCGAGCAGCGTCATCCCGAAATTGGAATATTCGTATTTCGTCCCGCTGTCGCGCGGCAAATCGTAACTCGACAAAAATTCATACATTTGTGCGACGGTGTAATCGGCGTAAGGATTTTGGATATTTTTCGGCGCGAAATTCGACGGCAGACGCGGCAGTGCCGAAGTGTGCGTCGCCAAATCGAGCAAGGTGATTTCCACGCCGCCGCGCGTCGGAACTTTGACGTTCGCGGGCAGAAACTTTGAAAGCGGATCGTCGAGTTTGACTTCGCCGCGCCTGACCGCTTCGGCTAAAAGCGTCGCCGTAAAAACTTTGGTCAGCGAGCCGATTTCAAAAACCGTGTTTTCGTCGGAATTTTTCGCATCGGCGGTCGGTGCGGTTTTCCCGAAACTAACGAATCGTGTGCCTTGCTCGTCAATCACGGCGGCGGCGATGCTTTGATTGGTTTTGCCGACTTCGACGCGCTCGCGCAAAACCGGTAAAAGCTCGTTCGCGGTTTGGGCTTTTGCCGTCTGAACGGCGAGCAAAAGCGTTAATATAATCAACAATTTTTTCATAATGCTGCCAAGGCGTTGGCATTCAAATTTCCGTCGTGCAATTTGCGGCTAAACCTTCCCTAAACAGGCGGTTGAAAGTTTTAAAATATTTCATTCTTCGTTCAGAGTCCGAACTTCAGTTTGTTCTTCCGCCGTGCTTTGCTGGCGGAGAAAACAGAGGGCGTTCCGCGTTTGGACTCTGAACGAAGCGAAACACCTCGACGCTTTTGCTCGCCTGCTCATCTTTCCAAAACCTTTTTCTTAAAAGCCGGTTCGACAATCGAATTGTCGAAAACGCCGTAAGCCGCCGAAATTCCTTCGGGAAATCCGGCTGTTTCGGCGAACGCCAATTCGCTTTCGAGATGCGCGGAAACTTCGGCGACGATTTCTCTCAGTTCATCTTCGGACGCGATTTTTTCGCCTTTCAAATAATGCTCGTAACGATTTATCGGATCGTTGCTGCCTGCCCAAAATTCGATTTCGCCTTCCGGGACATAAGATTGATTGTCGTGTTCGGCGTGTCCTTTGCGGCGGTAAGTGTGCGCTTCGAGCAGCACCGCGCCATTCCCGTCGCGGGCGTGGCGGGCGGCGCGTTTCATCGTCTCGTAACAGGCGATAATGTCGTTGCCGTCAACCGATAAACCGAGAATTCCGTAGCCGTCCGCCTTGTCCACGAAATTGGCGGCGGCGCATTGATTCCGCGTTGGTGTCGAATAGGCGTAACCGTTGTTTTCGATAATCGTAATCAACGGCAATTTTTGGACGGCGGCGAAATTTACGCCTTCGTGAAATGCGCCGGTCGAACTCGCGCCTTCGCCCAGATAGGCGACGGCGACGCGATTTTCCCGCTTCATTCTCGAAGCCAGTAAAACGCCCGTCATCACCGGAATCATATCGCCGAGATGCGAAATCGGACCGACGAAACCTTTCTCCAAATCGGCGAAATGAAACTGCACGTCGGTCGCCCGACTCGGCGCGTTCGCTCTGCCCAAATACTGCGCGAAAATCACGCGCGGCAAAATTCCTTTGACGAAAACCGCGCCGATGTCGCGGATCAGAGGCGCGATAAAATCCTGCGCTTCAAGCGCGAAAGCCGTTCCGACCGCCGTCGCTTCCTGTCCCAAACTGGTGAAAACGCCGCCCGTCAGTTTCGACTGCCGTTTCAGGCGAACGGCGATTTCGTCGAACATTCGGGTCATTTTGACGAAGCGGTAAAGCTCCAAAAGCTGTTCTCTGGAAAGCGTCGTTTCCCGTGTGCAGGAAAGCAATTCGGTGGATTTTTTCAAATTGGTTTTAGCTGACATTTTTTATTTTTAACCGCGAAATAAGTGAAACGGACGAAAAAAGAGATTATCAAAAATTGCTTTTTATTTTAGCGTCATTGGCGTATTTCGCGGTTTAATTTTTCTTCCAAAAGTATTTTATAATCCCGTAAATGCTAATCAGCACCCATAACAATTCAACTATAAACGCCGAGAAATTGAAACTGTAAACGAGAGAAAACGCGATCAGAGCCGCGCCCGCGCCGTTCAAAGTCGAATAAGCCAGACTTTCGCTTTCGAGTTTTCCGGTTTGCAACAGAACGTAAGTCGAAATTATCGTGAAAACGCCGATTGAACCGACGAAATCATACCAAGCGTATTGCATCGTTTTCTTTTAATCGCCGACGTTTTGGTACCACGCTTCGTGCGGCGAGGAACGAAAACAGCGTAAACAATCCGTCGTTTTCCATTGATATTGACAGCCCGGACACCGCCCGCGCGTGTCGAAAGTATTCCAAGCCGTGCCGCAGCCGAAATGAAAATTATCGGAGGCGCAAAACCAGCGGCTCGAAGCCTTCGGCTGCCAGCGGCACAACGGACAGCGAATGCGTCTGAGATCAACGGGCGCGTCTTTTAACTTTCCGGTTTCAAAAGATTCGTCGAACGCCGGACTTCTCCGAAACAGAAAGACGAATGGAAATAGTGTGATGTTCAGTCGAAACATATCTGCCGTCTCCGTTCAGAATCCACGCTTGAGCTTGGTTTCCGCCGCGCTTCGCGGTCGGAAGAACAAACTGAAGTTTGGACTCTGAACGAAGCGCGAAGTTTCGCCGCCGAAATTTAGTTTGCATTAAATTGTCAACCGTCAACACCGGCGATTCCGGCAATTATTTGAACTTATATTGAGCGACCAATCCGTTTGCGCCGATTGCCCAAACCGCGTTTACGCCTTTCGTCTGCACGGAATTATAATTTTCCCGGTCGAGATTTTTCCAGGTTTTTCCGCCGTCCGCCGATAAATCCGAACCGCTTGAACCGACGGCAATAATCGTCTTTTTATCAACGAACGCCGCGCCCGAACGATAACCGCGCAAACCTTTTCCGAGCGTCCAACTTGCTCCGCCGTCATTGGTAAAAGCCAGGTTACGGTTGATCTCATCAGCCTTTTCATAATTTCCGCCGACGATTACGCCGCGATTTTTATCGAACATCGCCGCCGAAAAAATGCCGCTGCCTGCTGTTCCTTTGACGATTAGTGTTTCATAAACCGACCAGTTTTTGCCGCGATTTTCCGATTTGAAGACTCGCGCCGCATTGCCGCCCGAAACGAGAAAAACATTATTTTTGCCGTTTGTTATCAAACAAGTTCCGCTCGCCGCGAACGCCGCTTCGCCCGCTTTGGCGTTCGGCATCTGCAAGTTTTCAATCGGCTTCCAGGTTTCGCCGTCGGTCGTCTCGAACAAGAGATATTTGCCGTCAACCGGATCGCTCATTGCGATTCCGTGTGTTGCATCCCAAAACGCGAACGCATCGAAAAACGCTTTCGGGTTTTTATTCTGAAATTGCAGTTTCCAGATTTTTCCGCCGTCCGTCGTTTTATAAATCCGCGAAGATTCGCCCGTGCCGATGCTCAAAACGTAAGCCGTGTTTTCGTCAAACGCTTCGATGTCCCGGAAATCGAGTTTTTCCGCGCCGGGAACTGTGCCGACATTCCAGCTTTTCCCGCCGTCAATCGTTCGTAGAAAAGTTCCGCCCGTGCCGCTCGCCCAAACGACTTTTTCGCCGACCACCGACAAACCGCGTAAACTCGCTTTGGTGTCAACCGTTTGTTGTATCCATTGCGCGGCGGCGGAAATCGCGCACATAAAAATCAGTGTAATAAATGTGAAAATTTTGACGTTCATATTCAACCTGTCAGAACCGCCTGCGGTAGCGGGCGAGTGATTTGAAGGTAAAAGATCAAAGGTCAAAGGCAAAATAAATTCCTTACTTTTACCTTTTGCTTTTGACCTTTTGCGTTGGCGAAGCGAAACCCGCCCACTACCGCAGGCGGTTCTGACATTGTGCGCTATTTACAAAAGCGTTCCCTTCAATAAAATCGAAGCGATGGAAAAATAGATAATCAATCCCGTCACGTCAACCAAAGTGGCGACGAACGGAGCCGAAGAAGTCGCCGGATCGAGTCCGAAACGGCGCAGCACGAACGGGATCATCGAACCGGAGAGCGTTCCCCACATCACGATTCCGATGAGCGAGAGAAAAATCGTCAAGCCGACGAGCATCCAATGTTCGGTGTAATTAAACAAACCCAATTTCTGCCAAATCGTAATTCTGACGAATCCGATTGCGCCGAGAATCACGCCGAGCGATAAACCCGAAAATAACTCGCGGCGCATCACATACCACCAATCTTTCAAAGTCAATTCTTTCAGAGCCATCGCCCGAATAATTAAAGTCGCCGCCTGTGAACCGGAATTGCCGCCGGAGGAGATAATCAGCGGCACGAACAACGCCAGCACCACGGCTTTTTCGATTTCCTGATCGAAATAACCCATCGCCGAAGCCGTCAGCATTTCACCCAAAAACAAAATAACCAGCCAACCGGCGCGTTTTTTGACCATCGTCAGCAGCGGCGTTTGGACATACGGCAAATCCAACGCTTCCAAGCCGCCGAATTTTTGGATGTCTTCGGTCGCTTCGGCTTCCGCCACGTCCAGAATATCGTCGGCGGTCACGATGCCGACTAAAACCTGTCCGTCGGTGATGACGGGCAGAGCCGAGCGGTCGTATTGTTTGAAAATCCGCACCGCGTCTTCTTTGTCAGCCGTCGCCTGCAACGCGATAAATTTGTAATCCATCAACTGCTCGATTAAAGTTTCGGGCGAAACCATCAGCAGTTCGCCGATGCGGATGTCGTCTATCAATTGATTTTCGGCGTTGACGACGTAGATTATATTCAGCGTTTCGGCTTTGCGCCCGCGCCGCCGGATGTGTTCGAGCGTTTTCGCCACCGTCCATTCCTTGCCGACTTCGATGTAATACGGAGTCATAATGCGCCCGACATCGTTCGGGGCGTAACCGAGCAGGGAACTGGCGATGCGGCGTTCCGAATCGGTCAAAAGGTTCAGCGTTTCCTTTAGAATCTGGTCGGGCAGTTCGGCGAGAAATGCCGTCCGGTCGTCCGGCGACATTCGATTGAGAATTTCCGCGACTTCCTTTTTGCCGAGATTTTTGATGATGCTTTCCTGCATCTGGCGGTCGAAATAACTGAAAGTGGAAGTCGCCTTCAATGCCGGCAGCAGCCGAAACGTAATCGCCGCCTCGTTTTCGGGCAGATGACTGATGACGTTGGCGACTTCGCTGGTGTGAATATCAAGGAGTTTGTCGCGGGTTTCCACCCATTTCTGCGCCTTGACCTGGGTCTCGATTTCTCTGAGAATCCGTTTTTGGATTTCCTCTTCCATTTTTTTCTCCGGTTTTCGTGCGATTGGTTTGGATAAGACGGCGTTCGTTTCTTAAACCAAAGAAAAGGATAAGTTTTCTGAAAAAAATGTCAAAAGACTGCGCCTGAAATTTGATGGAACGGTGCGAAAATTTCCGCGCCGCCGATGATTTTCTAAATTATACCTTTTCGTTTTCCTGAAAGACCGCGCTGAATTTGAATTTATAGAGCAACAAAAGTAAAATTCACGCAACGCTTTCCGAAATCAATCAAAGGACAAACTAAAACTTATGGCTTTCTTCCCGATTCCGAGTATGCTTCTGCGGCAGCTTTACACGACGAACAGTTTAAAGAATGTCGAAAACGGCGTGCAGTTTGCGATTAAAAACCGCCTGACCGACGTGACGTTTTCCGAACTCAAATCCATTAAAATCAACGACCGCGAAATTCCCGTCGGCAGCATCACGTTCGATTTAGGCGACGGCGAAACGATTGCCGCCGCGAGCATTTCGGAAAGCAGTCCGCTGGCATTTCCGCTTAAAAAAATTATTCTCGTTCACGCCGCCGCCGGAAATCTCGCCCACGGCAAACACAAAATCGAAATCGCCGTCAAAGCCAAAGGCTACGGCTCTCTGAAAATCGAAGTCGAAGATTCCATCGCCGAAGTGGAAAATCTGGAAGTGAGAATTCCGCGCGACGAAACCGACGATTTTTCGGAAAAAGCCATCAGAGCGCGGCAGGATTTCGTCGAAAAGTATTCGGGCGCGAAGCTCGAACACTTGAGAAACTACTCGTTTGATCCGCACGTCGTCAGCGGCAACTGCGAAAATTTTACCGGCGTGGCGCAGATTCCCGTCGGTTTCGCCGGACCTCTGAAAGTCAACGGCGAATACGCCGTCGGCGAGTTTTTGATTCCGCTGGCGACTTCGGAGGGCACTCTGATCGCTTCGTATAATCGCGGAATCAAGGTTCTGAATTTATCGGGCGGAGTCAAATCAACCGTGGTCGGCGACGCGATGCAGCGCGCGCCGGTGTTCGTTTTCGACGATGCCCGCGCCGGACGCAAATTCGTTTCGTGGATTGCCGAAAATTTCGCCAAAATCCGCGAAGAAGCCGAAGCGACTTCGAGCATTGCCAAACTCAAAGACATTGATCCTTACACATCGAACAAATTCGTTTTCCTGCGTTTCAACTACACGACGGGCGACGCTGCCGGTCAGAATATGGTCGGACGCGCTACTTTTGCGGCGTGCAGTTGGATTATTGACAACTACGAAGGCATCGCGCATTTCTATCTGGAATCGAATTTCGCCACCGACAAAAAGGCTTCGCAGGTCAACATTATGCGAACTCGCGGCAAGCGCGTAACGGCAGAATGCACCGTGCCGCGCAATGTTTTGATCGAACATATGCGCGTCGAACCCGAATCTTTAACTTATCATTCGGGCGTGGCGAACGTCGGCGCGTTTATGTCGGGCGCGAACAACAACGGAGCGCATTCGGCGAACGGCATTACGGCGATGTTCATCGCCTGCGGGCAGGACGTGGCGAACGTCTCGGAAAGCTCCGCCGGAATTATTTATTCGGAGATCACGCCGGAAAAAGATTTGTATATTTCCATCACGATTCCGTCTTTAATCGTGGCGACGCACGGCGGCGGAACCGGTTTGGCAACGCAGAACGAATGTCTGCAAGTTCTCGGCTGCGTCGGGCGCGGCACGGTCAACAAACTTGCCGAAATCGTCGCGGGCGTAGTTTTGGCGGGCGAAATCTCGCTCGGTTCGGCGATTTCGTCGAGCGATTGGGTTTCGAGCCACGAAAAATACGGGCGAAATCGCTGATGGATAATTTCACCGAACGATTTTGAGCGTTCAGCAGCCGGGAAAAGATTGACGAATAAATTGATGAGAGCATTATCAAACGCCTGATTTATCAACACAGTTAGCGGCTGATTGCGACTTCGACGATCAGCACGACCTGCGAATGCACGTTCAGCGAACCGGCTTGGACGGGCGTGTTATAAATCGGTTTCGCCGATACATTCATCGCCATCGAATTCGCCGCCGAAGCGTAATCGCTGCGTTCCGGCACAATCGGCGCACCGCCTTCGATTGATTCGACGACGCGGACGATTACGCCGTTGAGAGATTGGGCAATCGCTTCGGCTTTGGTCATCGCCTGGCGCGTCGCCAGCGCGAGCGCGTCGCCCTGTGCCGGACTGTTTTCGCGTAGAACAAATTGAATTCCCTCAACGCTGTTCGCGCCCGCTTTGGTCGCCGCGTCTATCACCGCGCCGACTTGCGACAAATCTCTAATCGAAACGGTGACGGTGTTTTTCACTTCGTAGCCGCTGATTTTCGGCGTGTCTTTTGAATAATCCTGCTGCGGCGAAAGATTGTAATCGCTCGTTTTAATTTCGGGTTTGACGCTGGCGGCAATCGCTTCGACCGCCGTTTTGACCGCTTCGCTTTTTTTGGCGTTTTCCTGCTGCGCGTTTAATGCCAGAGCATTCTGCGTCACGACGGAAAAAGTTATCTGCGCCGTATCGGGCGCAACTTTCGTCTGCGCGTCGCCAATCACCGTAATGCGCGTTAGTTTATTTTGCGCCGGACGATAAACGTAAAGCGCGGCGGCAAACAAACTCAAGCCGATAACCGATAGAATGATTTTATAAATGTTGTTTTTCATAACCCTCCTCGCTGTTCAAAATACCGGTTGATGAACGAAAAAACTGAACACACTTGCAAACTTTAAGGCTGCTGATGAACGGAATAAGCAATCCGTCGAGGCTGTTCGATTAAAATTTATTGGTGGGCGGCGATGGCGCGGGCGATCAAGCCGATGCCGCCCGCGAGCAGGACGAGCATTACAATCGTGTTGAAAAGACTCGTCGGCTGAAAATAGATGTTTAGATTGGTGATGATTCCCGCGAAGATTATCACGATACCGGCGAACAGAAGAATCCAGCCGACGATTGATTTGCCGTTGAAAAACAAAACGCCGATGCCGAAAATCAAAGGCACGAGCGTCAGACCGAAAGCATTGTGTCCGTAGAACGACCAGAAACCGCTCGTGACGGTGACTTGATTGGTCAACAGATACGCGCCCGCGACCGCCATTCCCAAGCCGACGACAAATTCGATGATGCCGCCCGGTGTGCCGCCCGCGCCGCGTTTGCCGCTCGCGTCGTATTCGGGTTCTTCGTATTTATATGTCATAAAAATCTGGAAGCCAGCTCGAAAATCCGCGAGTCGCGGTTTACATTTTACATTCTCAATCCTTCATTTTTCCGCGTAAAAATTATAAATGTAAAATCGAGAATTTCCGAGATTGAATTGAAAGAGATTTATTTCCCGCTCATAATCAGTTTCGCAATCGTCGCCAATTGCATATTGGTCGTGCCTTCGTAAATCGCGCCGCTCGTCAATTACAAAATCTTTATTTCATAAATGCCGAACCCGCCGTCAGCCGTCATCACCGGCAAATTTTCAATTTTCGACTGCGCGATAAGAATTCGTTCGAACGGGTCGCGGTGGTGGAAGGGCAGAATCGAAACTTGCAAAGTATGTTCTGGAGAAATCGGCAAAACCTCGATATTTTCAACCGCGATTTGTTTGATGACTTCGGCGAGCGGATTGGCAAGCGTCAATTTGCCGACGCTGATTTTTATTGCCATTTCCCACAAAGAAGCGATGCTGACAAAAACATCGTTGTTTGAATCGGCGATAATTCGGCGGCGCAATTTTGAAAGCGACTTATTTCCTTCGAGAAACCAAATCAAGATGTGCGTATCAATCAAAAATCGCATCACATATAATCCTTGAAATCTTCGAGCGGCGCGTCGAAATCTTCAGCAATGTTGACGACCAAACCTTCCATACTGCCGAATTTGCGTTCTTTTCTTTCTAATGTTTTGATCTGCCGAACTTTGATCAAATTCAAACTCGCTAAATCGTCAAGCAATTTTTTCGCTTTCGGTTCGATGATTTCGATTGTGTAAGTTTCCATAATAAAAAATGTCCCGAAATTTTTTGTAACATCCCATTCAGAATTTTGCTTTGTCGCCTAATTTTCCTCTTGATAAGCACCTCAAAGAGTTAACATCAGCCTCAGTCGAAAAAACTCTTTTGGGAATAAAATGACCGAATTTACTGGTTGTGTAAAAAATAAAATCGGTTTTCGACTCGACACCTTTTATAATTGCTTCCCACTTTATTGTCCCGCTCGCTAGTTCACTGGAACTTTCGATACCTTGGTCAGAGATTAGAACATCTTTTTCTTCCTGCATCGCGGGCGAAGATTCGTATTGTTTTGCAATTGTGCGTTTGAGTATCAAAGGCGAAAAAAACTTGTTCATCAAATAGACCAATGTGCCAACGATAATGGCAGACACAATCCCGAAGAAAAATATCTCCATCCGACTGACCGAAATGTTATCGTTTGCCGATTGATAAATGGTAACAAAAACCGCCAAAAAAGTTATTGCCGAAAAAATGACGGAGAGATGTTTGATAATGAAAAGTTGACTTCTCATAAATGTGAGAACTCTCACATAATCGTCAACCGAAAACTTAGTGCGAAAACGGATTTTTTCATTCATAAAATAAAGAGCGAGATTTTTGAAAGTCCCGCTCTTTATTTTAGCCGATTCTCAGATTAAATTGAAAAAGATTTATTTCCCGCTCATAATCAGTTTCGCAATGGTCGCCAACTGCATATTGGTCGTGCCTTCGTAAATCGCGCCGATTTTAGAATCGCGCCAGAATTTTTCGACCGGATAATCTTTGACGTAGCCGTAGCCGCCGAAAAGCTCGATGGCTTGGGACGAAACTTTTTCCGCTGTGCGCGACGAATAAACCTTCGCCATCGCCGCCTCTTTCAGGAAAGATTTGCCCGCGTCTTTCAATCGCGCCGCGTTATAAACCAATAGCCGCGCCGCTTCGATGTCCATCGCCATCTCCGCCAGTTGAAATTGGACGGCTTGGAAATTGTTGACCGACTGCCCGAACTGTTCGCGTTCGGTCGTGTATTTCAGCGCGGCTTCATACGCGCCGTGCGCGATTCCGATCATTTGCGCCCCGATGCCGATTCTGCCTTCGTTCAATGTTTCGATGGAAACTTTGTAGCCTTTGCCGACTTCGCCCAAAACATTTGCCTTCGGAACTTTACACGAATCCAAAATCAATTCGGTCGTTGATGAAGCGCGAATTCCCAATTTGTCCTCTTTTTTGCCGACGGAAAATCCTTCGTAATCTTTTTCGACGAGAAAAGCCGTGATGCCTTTGTAGCCCGCGCTCTGGTCAATCGTCGCAAAAACGATAAAAATCGAGGCTTCGTTGCCGTTGGTAATCCAGAGTTTTTGTCCGGTGATTTCGTAGAAATCGCCTTTATCCACCGCTTTCGTTTTCAGAGCGAAAGCGTCCGAACCGCTTGCGGCTTCCGAGAGAGCATACGCGCCGACCGAGCCTTCCGCCAGCCGAGAGAGATATTTTTTCTTCTGCTCGTCGCCTCCCCAGCGAATAATCGCGTTCGTCACCAGAGTATTCTGCACGTCAACGAAAACCGCCGTCGAAGCGTCAACTCTGGCTAATTCTTCAATCGCTAAAATCGCGTTGAAAAACGTCGAACCCGCGCCGCCGTATATTTCGGGCGTTTCGATTGCCATCAAACCGAGGTCGAAACATTGACGAATCAAACCGTGGTCGAGCTTTGCTTCTTTTTCCATCCATTCGACGCGCGGGCGCACTTCACCTTCGGCAAACTCGCGCACGGACGCGCGAAACTGTGTTTCTTCTTCGGATAATTCCGTTAGAGCCGGTCTTTGATATTCCTTTTCCAAAGCAGTTGCGTTCATAATAATTTCCTCTGATTTTGTAATTAAAAGTTAATGTTTTACTATCATAATAGGCGAGCGCGGTAAAAGGCAAAGAGCAAGTGAACCACCAATCAAAAACCGAAACCTCCGTTATCGAAACTCAAAATCCGGCGAAAACCAAACATTTAAAACGACTAAAAATTTTCGTCGGGCTGCTGACGGTTTTGGGCATTGCCCTGTTCGCTTATTTCGTTTATTCGGTTGGTGTCAAACTGATTTTAGGCGGCATCGAGCAGATCGGTTTCGACGGTTTCGCCCTTTTGATGTTTCTTTATTTTCTGCGAATCGTCGCCCGTGCCTACGCCTGGACGCTTTCGGTTTACGAACCTTACAAATTGAGATTCACCGATACTTTGCCCGCCGTTATCATCGGCGAAGCGTTGAGCAGCCTGATTCCACTCGGCATTCTGGTCAGCGGAACTTCCAAAGCCATCGCCGTCCGTCACCGCGTTCCGCTGGTCGTCGGGTTATCTTCGATTGCGACGGAAAATCTTTTCTATTCGCTCGCCACCGGACTTTTCATCGTTTTCGGCGCGTTCGCTTTCCTGCGAAGTTTTGAATTGGAAGTCGGCTGGATTATTACAATTAATGTCTTAATCGGCGTGATTTTAGCTTTGACCGTGTTCGCCGTCGTGATGATTATTCGCCAATGGCATTTGATAAGTTCTTTGTGCGAATGGCTTTACAATCGCAATATCGGCAAAAGCATTTTGGAAAACGGACGCTTGCACGTCAGACTTTTTGAAAATCTGATTTTCGGATTTTACCGCGAATATCCGCGCCGTTTTCCGCCGATCTGTTTGTGCCAGGTGATATTTCACGTTCTCGGAATCTTGGAAGTCGGGTTTGTTTTAAGCCGCATCAGCAGCGTCGCGCCGGATTTTTTCTCCTCATTCCTGCTCGAATCAATGAGCCGCGTTATCACGATTGTCTTCAAACTCGTGCCGTTTCTCATCGGCGTGGACGAAGCCGGAGCGCAGTTCGTCGCGCAAACGCTCGCCCTCGGTGCCGGTGTCGGTGTAACGCTGGCGATTATCCGCAAAGGACGCATCCTATTCTGGACGGCGGTCGGGTT
>JAYVKL010000228.1:0-21376 GCA_043768465.1 Pyrinomonadaceae bacterium | reverse complement strand
GGCTAACTTTGATTTAAATAGGTTTTGTCCGCTATTCAGACATAAATTTGTTGATTCTACACGACTTATGGTCTATAAAAACTGTCCGAAGCATTGTTTTAGTGATGTAACAGGTAAAATATGCGAAGCGATTTATGTTGGTGCGCTAACAAAAAATTTACCCGTTCCCAAATATACTCCCGGTTTGGAAACTAAAACTACAACAATGGGCAAAAGCCGGAAAACTTCCCCAAAAAGACAAGCAAAAGTTAAGGAGAATGGGGATGGTATTGTGAAGGGCGTTCATCATACAAACAGTAACGATTAATCTATCTCGTATTAGGTAGATAATTACCAAAACAAAATTAATGTTCAAAAAAATCTTAATCGCCAATCGCGGAGAAATCGCCTGCCGCGTCATTCGCGCCTGCCGCGATATGAACATCGAAACCGTCGCCGTTTATTCGGCAGCCGACCGCGACGCGCTGCACGTCAGAATGACGGATGAAGCCTTTTTCATCGGTGCGCCGCCGTCGTCCGAGAGTTATTTGCGCGGCGAAAAAATTATCGCCGTTGCCAAACAATCCGGCGCGGAAGCGATTCATCCGGGCTACGGTTTTTTGTCGGAAAACGCCGATTTCGTTCGGGAAGTCATCAAGGAAAATCTCGTGTTTATCGGTCCTTCGCCGGACGCGATGGACGCGATGGGCGGGAAGATTTCCGCTCGCAAAATTGCGATTGCAGCCGACGTGCCGGTGGTTCCGGGAACGACTGAACCGCTTGAAACCTACGAAGAAGCCTGTAAAATCGCTTCGGAAGTTGGCTATCCGATTATGCTCAAAGCGGCGGCGGGCGGCGGCGGCAAGGGAATGAGATTTGTTGAAAGCGCGGAAGATTTGAAGTCGGCGTATGAAAATTCCAAAAGCGAAGCTCTCGCTTCATTCGGCAACGACGAAGTTTACATCGAAAAAGCCGTCGTCCGTCCGCGCCACATTGAAATTCAAATTTTCAGCGACAAACACGGCAATCACGTTCATTTAGGCGAGCGCGAATGTTCGATTCAGAGGCGGCATCAGAAAGTCGTCGAAGAATGTCCGTCGCCGATCAATTCGAGCGAACTTCGGGCGGCAATGGGCGCGAGCGCGATCAAAGTCGCCAGAGCGGTTAATTACGTCGGGGCGGGAACGGTTGAATTTCTTGTTTCGGACGAAACGCGCGAATTTTATTTTCTGGAGATGAACACGCGCCTGCAAGTCGAGCATCCGGTGACGGAATTGGTGACGGGAATTGATTTGGTGCGCGAGCAGATTCGCATCGCGTTCGGCGAACGATTATCTTTTACGCAGGATGAAATAAAATGGGAAACGCACGCCATCGAATGCCGCGTTTACGCCGAAGACCCGGAAAATAACTTCTTGCCGTCGCCGGGGAAAATTACGCGGCTGAGAGTTCCGCAGGGGAACGGCGTGCGCGACGACGGCGGCGTTTACGAAGGCGCGGAAGTCTCGATTTATTACGATCCGATGATTTCCAAACTCGCCGTTTTCGGCAAAACCCGGGCGGAAGCGATTGACCGCCTGCGTCGCGCTTTGCGGGAATACGAAGTCGGCGGCATCAAAACCACTCTGCCGTTTTTCAGGGAAATCGTCGAAGACGAAGTTTTCATCGCAGGCGATCTCGACACCGGATTTATCACCGGATTTAACGAACGCCGGAAAGCGAAAAAGGTTGATGAAACAACGCGGGATTTGGCGATTATTGCGGCGGCTCTGGCAAACGGTGCGAAGCAGAAAACAACTTTAGCCGAAATAAAATCCGAACCGGCAGTCAGCCGTTGGGCGACGGCGGGCAGAACGGCGGCGCAGAACAATCGAATTTAATAAAGTCGTAAAATCAAACGAAAAAAGCCGACATATAAAATGTCGGCATCAAGCGGAGAAGAGAAATGGAAGAATTTTTGAAACAATTAACCGGCAAAAAGATTGATATTTCCTGCGGCGCGAACTCGACCGTGCGCGGCGATGTCGTGGACGTGAAAAACGGCATCCTTTACCTGCGCGACGAAAACGAGCGGACGGCTTATGTCGCCGTCGAAAAAGTGGCGATTGTCTGGGAAGTCAAAGACCATCAAACCCGTCCGGGCTTTCTCGGTTGATCGAATCGGGCGAAGTTATTTTTGCACGTCGGGCGTGTTCAGTTGGCGAAAGCCGACGATGCGGTTCGCCCAGTAGCCGTCGAATCTTGAATAAGTAATGCCTTTGCTCGACGAAGCCTGATAAAAACCTGTCGCGTCGGCGACGATGCCGATGTGTCCGAGTTTATTGAAGAAGACGAGCGTTCCGAATTTATAGCGCGCATCGCCTTCGACCGGCACGGAATTTTCCCACAAACTTCTTGCGCTGGTGCGTTCAAAATAAAATCCCGACTCGTTAAAAACGCTCCACACAAAACCCGAACAATCGTAAGATTTCGGTCCCGTCGAACCGTAGCGATACGGAATGCCGATTTTCGATTGAATTGACGACAGCATTTTCTGGCTGAAAGATGCGGTGTAATAATTTTTGTTAAAAGTCGCGTTGGCGGGCGCATTCAGAGGCTGCGACGAGCCGGTTTTTTTGACGAGCGGCTGAGAAGCGTGAACGATAATCGGGCTGGTAAGCATTGGTCTTTTTACAATTTGGTCGGGCGGTTGATTGAGCGGCTGCGATTCGGCGGTCGAAACGAGGCGCGGACGTTGTTGCGAAAACGCGGCAGATGAAAAAACCAGCACGACCAAAATGGAAAAACACAAAGACTTACAGACATTCATCGGCAGAAACTCCAGGTTGTAGATTTTTATTTTATCGGGGACTTTCGGAACGAAACGAATTTGAAATTTCGTCTCACTTTAAAAAACAGTCAAAACGATAATAGTTCCTAAAATCCTATCGAAGATTTTTAAGTGAAACGAATTAAATTTTCGGATTGTTTTTTAACTGCGAACTAAAACGATTGTTGCCGATGCGGACGAAGATTGCAAACCGCCAAAACTTTTTTGTAAAAATTGTGATTTTCGCGGGCTGCTGCAGACAGATTGAGATTATCGGAAATAAATTGACGATTGTTTGACGGACGAACTTCTATGTAAGAAATTCGTCCGTCAAATCCGCCGACTCTTCTCCGTTTTTTTCCTGCCTTCCGAGCTTTTCCTATTGATTACTTAAAGTAAAGGTTTAATAATCGGCGAGTTCCAAATTAATTTTCGTTTTTTATTGACAGCCGATTTTACGGAACAAAAGCGTTGGAAAATTGTTTGTCGGTTGATTCGCCGGTGCCGAACCCGTAAATTGGTTTGAGTTCTTTGCCCGCATTTTACCGCTAACTGCGTAAATCGCCTTTGTATTACTACTTGAAAGCAAAATCCCGTCGAATAAATTCTCCGATATTTGTAATGTTGCCGACCGAATCATCACTCGGCACGGTCAGCTAAAACGACTTCCGGGAATTCTTGCGCGAATTGCTCGCGTGTTTTCGCGTCAATTTCGCCGCGCAGCGGTTTGGTTCCGACGTTCGACTTAAATTTTCCGTTTTCGTCGTAAAGCCTTCGATACTGCGCCGAATTGCGAATCACGCCTTGCACATAGCCTTTGGTTTCGCGGAAGGGAATGGCTTCGACGAATTCGTCCATTTCCGAAGGCAGCGTCGCCCGCCACTGCGGAACGCGCCCCGGTCCAGCGTTATATGCCATTGCGACGTATTCGATGCGCCCGAATTTATCCAATTGATCGCGCATAAAAGCCGTGCCGAGTTCGATATTGAACGCGGGCTGGAACAAACTCTCGCCCGATATTTCCGCCGTGCTGCCGTATTTTCGCGCCGTCGCTTTGGCGGTCGGAATCAAAAGCTGCATCAGGCCGTAAGCGTTCGCGCCGGATTTGGCTCGCGGGTTGAAAACCGATTCCTGACGAATCAAACCGGCGACCTGAAACGGATCGAGACGGCGCGTTTTTGCCCAGCTTTTGATGTCGTTCCAATTAGTCAGCGGATAGAAAAATTCCCATTCTTCGCGCCCCATCTCTTCGGGAAACATCTGCGCGTAATCCGGGTAGCTTTTCGCCAAAGCCAGCAATGCGCCGGTATTATCGCCGCGAAAGCGGTAATGCCGCGCCAACGCCAAATTGATTTTCGGACTGTTGTTCGCCGTCTTTTTGGCTTCCTGTAATTCTTCGACCGCCGGATCAAAAAGCCCGATGGTGCCGAGTTCGTCGGCGTTTTCGATGCGCGCCGATTCCTTCGCCGTCGAAGTTTCCGCCGCGACCGTGACGGTTTTTAAGTTGGCGACGGCTTTGCCGAGCAGCGAGTCGGCGGCAAACGGCGAAATCGTCGGACACTTGCCCTGCTGCCGCAAGCTCGCCGCGCGCTGCGTCGCTAAATAGCCATACCAGTTTGCGCCGTAGCGGTAATTTACCGCGTCGTAAAGCGCACAGGCTTCCGGTAATTTGGCGGCTTTTTCCGAATCACGCGCCGCCCAGTAGCCGGCTTTGCCGCGATTGGTCGTGTCTTTATCAACGTAGCGGGCGAGGTGTTCGGTCAGCATCTGCGAAGAGTTCGGGAAATTTTTATTTTCGTGTTCGAGCCACGCCAGTTCAAACTGCGCTCCGGCGACATCAAGCGCGTTCGGAAATGCGGCGACCGCCGCGCGCAGAAAATACATTTCGTCCGTCGAATTATTCGCGTCTCGCGCCGCCATTCCGACGGCGACCAGGGTTTTCGGCGTGAATTTGTCAGCCGGGAACTTCCGCCGCATTTCTTCGACCGCCGCCCGCGCCGGCTCCCACTGTTTGGCTTTGGCGTAGCCGACGGCGAGTTGGAAATACGCTTCGACTTTCTCGTTCGCCGTCGGCAAAATCAAATTGAACGCGCCGTTGGCTTCCGCCATTTTTCGCCCAGCGGCGAACGCCGTCAGCCGTCTCAAATTTAGCTGCGGCGAACTCGCATTCGGAAATCCGATTAGCAAATTCGTGTAACCGCCGGCGGCTTCCAAATAGTTTTTCGCGTCGTAAAATTTATCGGCACGCGCCCTGGTTTCATCGGCGGTCTGCGCGGTCAGCGGCTGTTGCAAAAGCGTTAATTTCGCTTCGGCTGCCTGCGCCGCGCCGGTTCCCGCACCGTCGAAATAAGTTCGCCGGTAAAACGAAATCGCCTGCTTCTGGTCGGTCTGCGCTTCGTAGGACTGCGCGGTCAAAAGCAGCGCGTCGGCATCTTTGGCGGCGTTCAAATCGCTCAAAAAAGCCGGAACTTGAGCGGCTTGTCCCGAAGCCGCCGCGCTGGTCGCCCAGAGCAACCTCGATTCACGCGCCCGCAGCGATTCGGGAAAATCGCGGACGAGTTCGGCGAAAACATTCATCGCTTCCGCGTGATTTCCGGCTTGCTGAAGCGATTTTCCGCGCAGCCACAGGGCGTAATCGGCAATCGCCGTTTTCTCGCGGAAAGTCGTCGAATTAAGAACGTCCGCCGCGCCTTTGAAATCGTTCGCTTCAAATCGAATCCGCGCCCGCAGAAGTTTTGCCAACGCGCCGGTTTTGGTTTTGGAAAACCGATTTTCGATGTCCAAGACCGCGCTTTCCGGCGGCAATTTACCGTCTTTGGTCAACGCCCGCAAAACCTGCGCGGCTTGTTCCTCCGACATTTGAGAGACAATTGCCGAACAACTGACCAGCAGAGGCGCGACCGTCAAAGCGGCGGACAAAAGGAAAATCGTCAAAAAGAAAAACGAACCGACTCGCAAATATTTGTGAAACATTTTTTTATAATCGTCACTCCAGAAATTTTTAGATGCGGAAAATTGTTTTCCGGCAAGCGGATTTATTATATGATAGCAAAGAAAATTAAACTTCAACGGAGAAATACAATGAGAAAACTCGTTCCCACGCTCGCTCTTATTTTTATGTTCGGTTCGGCAGCTTTCGCGCAAACGCCGATTCCAACGCCGAAACCGGTCGAAGACGACGGCGAAGTCGTCAAAATTTCGACCGCCTTGATTCAGATTGACGTTACCGTGACCGACAAAAACGGCAAAGTCATCACCGATTTGAAACCCGAAGAAATCGAAATTTACGAGAACGGGGAGAAGCAGGAAATCTCAAACTTTTCCTTTGTCTCGAACACCAAAACCAACGACGCGCCCGCGCCGAACAAAACGGAAAAAAAAGATAAAAACGCCGTTCCGATTCCGACGGGACAATTAAAACCCGAACAGGTCAAACGCACGGTCGCGCTCGTCGTGGACGATTTATCGCTTTCTTTTGAAAGCACTCATTACGTTCAGAGAGCGTTAAAAAAGTTCGTCAACGAACAGATGCGGGACGGCGATTTGGTGGCGATCATTCGCACCGGCGCGGGCATCGGCGCACTTCAGCAATTCACCTCCGACAAACGGCAACTGCTCGCCGCGATTGAAAAAGTTCGCTGGAACCCGATTGGCAGCGGCGGCACCGGCGCGTTTGCCCCGATTGAAAGCTCGGTCAACGATTCGGCGAACTCTTCCGGCAATCAGGGCGATCAAAAAAATGCGGGCGGCGGAGACGACGCGGCGGAATTCAATAATTTTCGGGAAAGCGTTTTCGCCACCGGAACGCTCGGCGCGGTCAATTTCATCATTCGCGGAATGAAGAATTTGCCCGGTCGCAAATCGGTGATGCTGCTCTCGGACGGTTTCCAAATTTTTGGACGGAACACCGGCGGTGCTTTGGAATCGTCGCGCGTTCTGGAGTCGCTGCGCCGCTTGATTGACCTTGCCAATCGCTCGTCGGTCGTCGTTTACACGATGGACGCGCGCGGTTTGCAAACGCTCGGTTTGACGGCGGAAGATAACGTCGGCGGCAAGACTTCGACGCAAATCGAGCAGAGTTTGACCGACCGGCGAGACAAATTTTTCGATACGCAGTCGGGTTTGATTTATTTGGCGCGGGAAACCGGCGGTCTGGCGATTTACAACAATAACGATTTGTCCGGCGGCATCGAAAAAATGCTCGACGATCAGAGTTATTATTTAATCGGCTACCAGCCCGACGCGGAAACCTTCGATCCGGCGAAACGGCGTTTCAATAAATTTACCGTCAAAGTGAAACGCGCCGGCGCACGGGCGCGTTATCGCAGCGGATTTTTCGGTGTCGGCGACGATCAGATCAAACCGCCGTCAACCTTGAGTGCCGCCCGGCAAATCCAAAGCGCTCTGACTTCGCCGTTCGCGGTCAACGACATTGCGCTGCGCCTCAACACGCTTTTCGGAAACGGCAAACAAGGCTCCTACGTTCGTTCGCTGCTGCACGTCAACGCCAAAGATTTGAAATTTGTTGACGAGGCGGACGGCAGTAAAAAAGCGGTTTTCGACGTTTTAGCAGTGAGCTTCGGCGACAACGGCGCGTCCGCCGACGAAATTTCCAAAACCTACACTTTAACTTTGAAAGACGCGGCGTATCGAAAAATCATCAAAGAAGGCTTCGTTTATTATTTTACGTTTCCGGTGAAAAAAGCCGGTGCTTATCAATATCGCGTGGCGATCCGCGACACTCAGACGGGCAAAGTCGGATCGGCAAATCAATTTATCGAAGTTCCGAATCTGAAGAAAAACAGGTTGACGGTTTCGGGAATCACACTGGAAAGTCTGACCGCCGCACAGTGGAAAAAATCATTTGAACCGTCCGCCGCCGCGACAGTTGCGCCCGAAAACCTGACCCAGGACGCGCCCGATTCGCTGATTGATACCTCGCTGCGGCGTTTCAAACGCGGGACGATTCTGCGTTACGCTTTGGAAATCTACAATGCCAAACTCGACGCGGGGCAAAAGCCGAATCTGACTTCGCAGTTGAAAGTTTTCCGCGACGGCAAACCGGTTTTGGAAGGCAAAGATCAACCGCTCGATTCGCTCGGACAAACTGATTTGCAAAGAATCGGATTCGCCGGCGCGTTGAGTTTGGGAAGCGAGATGACGGCTGGCGAATACGTTCTGCAAATTATCATCAGCGACAGTCTGGCAAAGGAAAAACGCCGTCTGACAACGCAGTTCGTGCAGTTTGAAATTGAATAGTTCGCCTGACGAATTAAGTTTGCAACCGAGTTTTAAGCCGCCGATTCGACCGCTCAAAACCGGATAAGAGATCGGGATTTCTTTTTGTCAAAAATTATCCGCGTTCAGCCGTAAAATCTGCGGTTTAACATTCCCGTAAAATAAACTTGTCCGTTTACTAAACAGCAAAAAAGGCGAAAGTCTGAAATAAATTCCAGGCTTTCGCCTTTTTTATTTTTTACTTTTGCCTTTACCGAACCGCCGCGCCCGGATAGTCGCCGCCGAGTTTCGTCGGCTCGCCTTCGGCTAAAGTGCTGACTAATTCATAATGAAAATAGTCGAATTTAGCGGCGACCGGCGGCTGCACGCGCTTGTCATACATATCGCGCGAACGGTCAATCGCCTCGCGCAGACGGTCGTATAAATCCTGCCGCTCGCGTCCCTCTTTCACTTTCTGCTCGTTATAAAGT
The DNA here is from genome assembly GCA_043768465.1 of Pyrinomonadaceae bacterium. GTDB lineage: Bacteria > Acidobacteriota > Blastocatellia > Pyrinomonadales > Pyrinomonadaceae. The sequence continues at coordinate 12,880 of JAYVKL010000228.1, read as the reverse complement.
TTGATTTCCGAAACCAGCAGCCGCGCAAATCGCCGGGCATCGTTGTGCAAACGGCGTTCGTCCGCGCTGACTTCAATCGGCAAATCAACATTGCGGTCGCTGAACCGCGATTTGATCGGCGCGGCGGCAGCGGTTTCGACGACTGCCGCCGGTTCAGGCGCGTAGGTCGCCGCACTGCCGTTGGAGGTTTCGAGCGAACCGGAAAAATCATCTTTTGCCGAGAAGGTTTCAATCGGCGCGGTAAAAGTTTCCGCCGGTTCAAAAATTTTACCGTCGAATTGCTGCGCGTCAAGATTTTCCGCCGGAGAATCTTTGGCTTTTTGAGTTTCCACGAATTGAAAATTCGTAGAGGGCGGTGCTGAATAATCAGTTGAAAAGGCTGGCGCGGAATCATCGCTTGATGACGGATCGTGTCTTTCAACTTTCGCCGATGCACTTTCTTCGACTTCCGACACGGGTTCAACGAAGATTTCCTGAACGTCTTCAATAACTTCAACCGGATACTCGGCGGGCGGCGTTTCTTCAGGCTGGGCGGTGATTTCGGTCAGGGATTCGGCTGGTCTGGTAATCGGCGAATAATCCCGGTCGGGCGTTACCGCCGGGTGCGATTCTTCCGGCGCGGGCGGTGAATAGCTTACCGGCGGCGGTGCTTCCGGCTGAGCGTATCTCACCGCTTGCGAAGCCGAAGCCAGCATTTCGACGGTCAAACCGGCGACGCGCACGAGAGTTTCCAGGGCTTCGACGTTGACCTGTTCGCCCTGTGTTCCGTCGTCGGCGTAAAGCACGGCAACGCCGCGTCCCCGCGCCACGAGCGGAATCGCAATTATCCGTCCGGGTTCGCCGAATTCGATTTGGTTTAAGTAGGCGGCATCGTCGGAAAAGGTTCCGAAAGAACTTTCGACCGCGCTCAGAGACCTGACCGATTCGCCCAGAACGCTGTCCGAAGCGATGGGCAGACGAACTTCGCGGACGGCGGTTTCGTTGGCTTCGCCTTCTTTATTGAAAATTCGCCAGCCGACGAAATGCTCGTTTTTGATGATGAAGAACGCGCCGCGCGGCGTAAATTGTGCCGCGTGCTGCACCAGCGATTTGAGAATCGTGCCTTGCGAATCCTGAGCGGTGATGTCTTTGATGGCATCGCGCAATTCGCTCATTCCGATTGCCGGAGCGATTGGTATCGGCGGCGGCGGCATTTCGGTCAGCGCGGATTGTCTTTGCATTTCCTCCGCTTCGGCAATCGCCGTCGCCGTGATTCGTGCGCCTTCGTCACGCGCCAGACGCAGATGTTCAACAACCGTTTCCTTAAAGCCCAAATCAAGCTCTTTGCCCGTTCCGAGCCGCACGGAGAAATCCTGAAAAACCGTGTCGAGCTGCGACTTGTGGTGATTGAATTCCGCTTGAATTTTTTCTTGAAATTGGGAAAATTCCTGCCGCATACCGGCAAAAACATCTTCGAGATGGCTCTCGAATTCGGTTCTCAAACTCAGTTCGAGTTCTTCACTGTTCACTATTTTTCTCCTCCGTTATGTTGAAAACACAGCACTTTTTTTAGGAATGAATTAGCTGGCGGTTTTGAGTAGATTTAGAATCTTTTAAGATGTGATGACATTTGACTTTCAAATATCAACTTTTTGATTATTATCTTTTTTGGAATTGAAAGTCAAGAAATCTTTTTTGCAGAAAATAAAATTTGTTGAAAGCGTTTGATAAAACTATCAAACCGCTACGACTTCCATTTCCGGATCAATCTCGTCTCTAATCATATTTTCAATCGCCGACAGCGTTCCGGTAAGGCTCGAAGGACAACTGCCGCACGCGCCCTGATACCGAATTTTTAGGGTTTTGTCTTCCAAATCAATAATCTCCAGCCAGCCGCCGTCGCTCGCCAAAAACGGTCTGATGCGCTCGTCAAGCAGTTCGTTGATTTGAATTATCGCCGGATTATCGCTTGCCGCCGCCGCAATCGCCCCGCCGACCGCCGAAGCCGCCGACCCGTTTTTTCCATTTGCGCCGTTCGTCGCCTGAACCGCTTCGGTCGCCCGAATCGGGACGGCTAAAAGCGGTAGAATTTCGTCCCAATCGGCTTCGTCGGTTTTCTCGACGGTGATCATTTTGTCCATATAAAAAACCGAAACGACTTCGCCGATTTCAAACAAAGACTTGGCGAGTTGATCGTCAACGGCTTTCGCGGCTGAATCGAACGAGTGCGACGTTCCGTAGCTGACGGCTTCTTTCAAAATAAATTTGACGGCGTTCGGATTCGGCGTTTCCTGTATATCAGCGATTTTTGGCATTTTGTAAAACTCTTTTTTATAAATATAGTTTGTAAATTATAATCTTTACATTTTAGTCAACATTATACTAAAAAGATGCCGAATGCGAAAACCGGCACAAAAACACGACGGCGAAAGAAATTTATCCGCATCACCAAATAGAAATCGCGCCGACTAAAAATCGGCGCGATTAAATTAAATCGGATCAGAGATTAAAAGAATCGGCACCGGGAAATTATCGGTCGAATACGAAAAACGACGTAAATTTGTCAGCGTCTCATCAAATCAAAATTGATTCTTCTATTCGGTAATATGAATATCTTCGTGCTGATTGACCCGGTTGAACATAAAAAGTCCGCCGAAGACAACCGCCAGAAGAGCGAAAACTATGCCGATAATCAGGGAACTCGAACTTTCAGAAGTCTGAGAATTCTGAAACGAATAAAGGAAATACCCTGCCACCACGACTGAAATTACAGCTAAAACCGCAAACAACATATCCTTCACAAAAATTACCTCCGTTATTTTTTAGGAAAAGGTCGAACTTCCGAAGCTCGGACGAGTTTCAGATTCGGGAAAATCGGAAACTAAGCCGAATGTGTCTACAAAATTTCAAAATACGATTTTGGAATGCAATCGATATTAACTCTAACCTCTCTAAAAGGCAAGGTTTTTTGTTCGGAATGAAGGCACGGGCGAGATTTTTGTTGATCGGTTTGTAAAAAGACTTTATCCCGCCGTTTCAAAAAGAGCCAAAATCTGTTTGCCTTCCTGCGAACGCGGGTCAATTGTGCGAACGTGTTTGCGTCCCTGCATTTCCCAGATCGCCGTGACATTGCCTTCTTTCTCAACCGCGTGATATGAAATATCTTCCATCTCGACAGGCGTGGCGGCTGCGCCGGTCGTTTCGCCGGTCGTTAAATCGTTTGTTTCTTCCGTTGCTGTAACGGTTCCGTTTTCTGACATCTACTTTAAAAAATCTCCTTGAATCGAATTGTGTTGGCGTAATAAGTTTCTATTAATAAAACGAATTTTGACACACGGCTCCAACTAAAGCAAGCAATTTGTCCGCGCGAAATAAGAATTTAGGAAACGGGAAGTGAATTTACCCAAATTTTTCACTATCCAACGAGTGCTGAGTAACGGAAGTTTTGATAATTAAATGCGCTCGAAGCGTTTTGAGTGAACACGCGGAACGCCCTTTGCCCGCCGCGCTGCGCTTCGCGGTCGCGGCAACCAAGCTGAAAGGGTGAACTCAGAACTTTTAAAAACTTAGGTTACTTAGCACGAGTCGGGTTTCATTTTATCGGTTCGGCGGATTCAGCGTGGTTTAGCTAGAATTGAAAGCAAATCCGGTTTCGCCGCGTCTCTTTCGAGATGCGGATATTTCTCGCCGCCGCTGTAATTTAATTTATAAGTTTCGTTCGAATTGTTATTGGCGGCGACGATTTCAATGGCTGCCGAACCGCTTTTCGCGGCGGCGACGGCTTTGTGCAGATTCTCAATCGAAAAATCTTCGCCGTTGATTTGTTTAATCGTCATCGCGGGAAAAAGCCCGCTTCTTGCCGCCGCCAAATCGGGATTGACATCGAGAATCACGCCTTCATTGCTGACGAGAATGCCGATGGAATAGAAAAAATTCGCCGATTTTCCGCCGCGTTCGTTAACCAGAATCTGCGTGTTCGGCGTGTCGTTATAAACGATTTTCCAGCCGCCGTTGGTGATGCCGCCGAGCGGCGCGTTTTTCTGCACGGTGTAAATTCGCTCGTTCAAAAACGCCCGCCAACCATAAGGCAAAACTTCATTTAGAGTTTTGACGACTTCATCCAAATCGTAAGTTTTCAGCAGCGGCGCGGAGTTTTGCCCGCCGTGAAACTTTCGCAGAAAATCGTCGAGCGAAAGTTTGCCGTTCGATTTTTGGCGAATCAAAACGTCGGCTTCGAGCCAGATTAATTCGCCTTCGTAATAATAATCCACGCCGCGCCGTTGGTTGCGCCAACTTCGCGCGCTCGGATAAGTGAACTGCACGGCAATCGCCGTGTCAACCAGCGGTCGCCAGCGTCTGCCGGTTTGCGTATCCATATTCGCGCCGACTTCGGCGATCACATCGCGGAAAGTTTCCGGTGTCCAAAGCCCGCTGCGCGCCGGCAGAACGTCGCCCAGATATTCGGTCAAACCTTCATAAACCCATAACAACTCGCCCTTCTGCGGCGTGTCGAAATCGCCCGTCGCCAAACCGTTCGGGCGGCGATATTTGCCGTTCCACGAATGCGTATATTCGTGTCCCAAAAGTCCGCCGAGGTCAATCAATCCGTAGCGGTCGCCGAGAGCCTTTTCGCCCACGCCGTCTTCGCTCGATTCGTGATGCTCCAAACCTTCGTTGCCGCCGACATCGCTCAATGTCACGAGGAATTTGTAACTATTATAATGCCGCGCTCCGAACAGCGCGTTCGCCTGTTTGATAAGATTTTTCCAACCTGCGAGCGTTTCCGGCTGATATTCGAGAGCTTCGGCGGAATCGGCGGCGATGTCAATTTCGTGCGAAACGCCGTTTTCGTTGACGAGCGGGATTTTCTTAAAGTGTTTCCCGATGATCGCGGGCGAATCAACGAACGTCGTTAGCGAAACTTCTTTGAAATCAATTGCATTGCCCGTTTCTTTGGCAGTCGTCAAAGCCGTCGCGTAACTCCAGCCGACAGGCGTTTTCAGTGAACCCGTAACTTTCACGGTATCGCTTTTCGCGCCCTGCGGATAAAGCAAAAGCCGGTTCCATTTGATTCGCGCCAATTGTGCGCTCGCCGTCGTCCCCGATTCGGCGGCATCGTCGAAACTGATTTCAATTTCCTTCACGCCTTCGGGAATCGTCAGATGAAACGCGAACATCTCGACATCATCGCGCCGCCACGCCAGCGGTTTGCCGTTTGCCGTGACGAAAAAATTAACCATATTGTTGATCGTTCCGGTCGGCGCGTGTTCGCCCGGAATCCATTTCGGGTAAAAGAGCGTCAAACTGCCGCTCTCGACCGTTAAAGTTTCCCGAACGTGCAGCATATTTTTCGCCGCATCGCTCGCGTCCACGTGTAGTTTGATGGAACTCTGCGCGAGCGCGAAGGAAACCTGAATCGCCGTCAAAGCGACGAGCAAAAAGATGCCGCGTCGAAGATTTAGTCGGAATTTAATCATAATTTTAGAAGTCGAAATCAAATCATAGCAAAAGAATTCGCTGAAAATATAATCGAAAACCCATCGCCCGGAAGAAAGTTTCAGAGCGCAAACTTTCTTCTCGCTGCTGCGTAATAACACCGATTCAGTGTAGAAAGCGCGTAAAGTTTTGAGTTCACGCTTGAGCGTGTTCTTTCGTCGGCGAAGCGCGACGACAAACTGAAGTGTTTACTCAGAACCGCACCCAAAGTATGCCTGGTAACATAATCACTTGTTTTTTATCAATATCAAAGATTAGAATAACTGCACCGATGAACAAATTATTATCTTTTAACTGTTTGCTTTTACTATTTGCGGCAAGCGTTTTCGCCCAACCGACGGCGACGACCGCGCCGCGTGTTTACACCGCCGCCGACTACGCCCGCGCCGAAAAAATGCTCGGCTTCAACACCGGACAACTGGTTGACCGCAGCGGCGCGATTCGTCCGACTTTTACGCCCGACGGCAAATTTTATTACCGCGTTTTGACGGCGACCGGCAGCGAATACGTTCTCATCAATCCGGCGGACGGTTCGCGCAAAACGGCGGCTGATTTGAACGCGCTCGGCATTGCGGACGCGACCGAAAAACCGGCGGCGCAGGGCAGACGCGGCAATCCGCTCGCCGTCGCGTCCCCGGACGGAAAACGCGAGGCTTATATCAAAGATTACAATCTCTGGATGCGCGATTTATCGAGCGGAAAAGAAACGCCGTTGACGACCGACGGCGTGAAGGATTTCGGCTACGCGACCGACAATGCCGGCTGGGTTCACAGCGACCGCGCCGTTTTGGTTTGGTCAAACGATTCCAAAAAAATCGCCACTTTCCAGCAGGATCAGCGCGGCGTGAGCGATATGTACCTGGTAACGACCAACGTCGGCGCACCGAAGCTCGAAGCGTGGAAATATCCGCTGCCCGGCGATAAAGTTATCACGACGATTCAGCGCGTGATTATTGAAACCGATACGCCGAAAGTCGTCCGTTTGCAGATGCCCGCCGACGAACATCGTTCGACGATTTGCGACGATGTTTCGTGCGACGGCGGCTGGGAAGATGTCCAGTGGAGCGCGGACGGCGCAACGCTCGGTTTCGTTTCGACTTCACGCGACCATAAAAAATCGAATCTGCGCGTCGCCGATGCCGCCACCGGCGCGATCAAAGACATTTACGAAGAAACCACGCCGACCCAATTTGAAGCCGGACAAGGCGTGGTCAACTGGAAATATCTCCCGAACTCGAACGAATTCGTCTGGTATACGGAACGCGACGGCTGGGGACATTTATATTTATATGATTTGACGACGAAGAAATTGAAAAACCCGATTACCTCCGGCAATTGGATCGTGACGCAGGTTTTGAATGTGGATGAAAAGAATCGCGTCATATATTTCAACGCGGGCGGGCGCGAGAAAGGGGAAGACCCGTATTTCAGCCACTTTTACAGCGTCGGTTTTGACGGCGGAAACTTAAAATCGCTCACGCCCGAAACCGGCAATCACGACATTACACCGTCGCCCGACCGAAAGTATTTCGTTGATGTCTATTCAAAACCCGACGTTCCGGCAGTGTCGGTTTTAAGAGATATGACGGGCAAAGTTATCGCTAATTTAGAAAAAACCGACATTTCACGTCTGACCGCGACCGGCTGGAAACCGCCGACTCCGATTATCGTCAAAGCGCGGGACAACACGACCGATTTATACGGTTTGATGTTCGCACCGTCAAATCTGGACAAGTCGAAAAAGTATCCGATCATCAATTATATTTATCCGGGACCGCAGGGCGGCGGTGTCGGCTCGCGTTCGTTCGCGGCAGCGCGGAACGATCATCAGGCGTTGGCGGAACTTGGGTTTATCGTCGTCGTGATTGACGGAACCTGCAATCCGCTGCGCTCGAAAGCCTTTCACGATGCCTGTTACGGCAATATGGCGGACAACACTTTGCTCGACCAAATCGGCGGAATGAAACAGCTTGCCGCGAAATATCCGTTTATAGACATTGAAAAAGCGGGCGTTTGGGGACATTCCGGCGGCGGTTTCGCAACGGCGGCGGCGATGTTCCGCTATCCCGAATTCTTCAAAGTCGGCATCTCCGAATCGGGCAACCACGACAACCGCAACTACGAAGACGATTGGGGCGAACGCTACATCGGCTTGCTGGTTGACGGCGCAAACGACAAATCAAATTATACCGATCAGGCAAATCAAACCGTCGCCAAAAACTTGAAAGGTAAATTGTTGCTGGCGCACGGCACGATGGACGACAATGTGCCGCCGTCGAACACTCTGCTCGTCGTTGACGCGCTGATAAAAGCGAATAAGGATTTCGATTTGCTGCTGCTTCCGAATGCCCGGCACGGCTACGGCGCGGCAAGTTTTTATATGATGCGCCGCCGCTGGGATTACTTTGTGAAGAATTTAATGGGCGCGGAACCGCCGAAGGAATACGAGATAAAACCGAAGCCCGACCCGCGAATGGCGGCGCGTTGATTTGAAAAAGAGAAAAGGCGAAAACACGATTCATTCAAAAGTGTTTTCGCCTTTTCTCTTACCGCCGTCACCGACGCTGGCAGGAATTCTGAAACTGCGGCGCGAAAGATGATAACGAGCCGCCGAAATTTGTTCAACTTATCAATCGCGCGATGCCGAAAGCCGCGCCCGCCGCCGCGCCGCCGATCAGAGAAGTTTGAATCGCGCTGCGGAGCGGTTTCGTGCCGGTGAATGTGCCTTTGATATAACCGAAGACGAACAGTGCCGTTAAAGTTAAAACGACTGACCAGCGTAAACCCGTTTCGATTTTTGCGAAAACAAAATAAGGCGAAAGCGGAATCAGCCCGCCGATAATGTATGAGCCGCCGATGGTCAGCGCACTCTGCCAGGCGCGGCGCGGATTCGGTTTGTCCAGGCCAAGCTCGAAACGCATCATAAAATCAGCGAAATCCTTCGGACGCACGGCGAGCGAATTAACTATCGGCATACTTTCCTGCCGGCTCAAACCGTAATTCTCCAGAATCTCCAGCACTTCGTCTTTTTCGTGTTCGAGCATCGTGTCAACCTCGTGCAGTTCGCGTTGGTATTCGCTGTCGTAATGCTCGACATCGGATTTGCCCGCGAGAAATCCGCCCAAACCCATCGCAATCGAACCGGCGGCGATTTCCGCCAAACCCGCCGTAATGACAATCGCCGTCGAATCAACCACGCCGGAAATCCCGGCAGCCAGCGCAAACGGCACGGTCAACCCGTCCGCCATCCCGATAACAACATCGCGGACGATTTCGCCCGCCGTAAAATGTTTTTCGATGTGATTGGTTTGCGGCATAATTCGATATTTTACCAAACGCCGCGCCGCTTTGACAATTTCCGAAATCAGCGACGGAAAATAATCTTCAAAGAAATTGGATTAAAATTGCTGAAGAACGTGTACAGTGCGTTGTTTGAGCCGCAGGAGAAAAGTTAATTTGATGATTTACTTGACAACCGAACCCGACAACCGCCCTTTAAACTATAACCATTTTTTTCAAAACCAATTACGCGCCGGTTTTACATCTTTCTATTAAGCGCACTTTTCAAAACCGGAAAAAATTAGTAGTATTTTCATTCGACACAAGTTCAACCTTTGAGCTTGATAGTTTATTGAAATAAAAGATTTCCGAAGTTTTCACAGTTTGAGGAAGTCTGATGAAAACGGTTTGAGAGATAAACGAAGCGCACCAAAAAAAATTGTTAGAAATATAGCAAAAAGAGCAGTTAATCCTTTTACGCCATCCTAGCTCAGCTGATAGAGCATTCGATTCGTAATCGAAAGGTCGTGGGTTTGAATCCCATGGATGGCTCCATTATTTACAACGACTTAGCCCGACCAAAGAAGTCGGGCTTTTGTTTGTTTCCTAGAAAGTTTCCTAACGCTCGATGGGCTTTATTTTTTCCTCATCGTTTCCTAATCCCCACCGTTCGCAAGTTTGCAGAAAGGGGAGCAGGTGTTTTTCTTTTGAGTAAAGAACTCTGAAACCGACGCGATAAAACCCTATTTGATTAGCATTTCGCCGCCTCGAAAGCGTCATTTTAGAAATCCCCAAGAACTGTGCCGCACTCGCTTCACTCATTAACGATTTACTCAAAGGCGGCTGATTCGATTCATTGATTATGGGTTTCGGAGTTACGTTGCCCCTTTCCTTTTGTTGCTCAAATGCCGCCGTTTTAAGAGAATTCGTCAGATTAATGAATTCGATGGTGATTTGCGCTTTGCCGACCGTGATTTTCGCGCAGATTTGTTCGATGATGATTCGTTTTTCTTTTGAACTGAAATCGTCCCAATAATCTGACAGAATAGTTTCGGTGTCGTTTCCTAGCTCAATAGGAAACTTTACAAGCTGCGAGACGAAGATTGCTTCCAGATCGTCCGTGTTGATTTTATGCCGGCACTCGAGGCAAACATACTTTTCGAGATTACTCGGCACGAGCATTTTGCCGCCGCAGTCGCAAACAGCGAATCCGGCGAACAGGTGAACCGGCGGTTTGGTTTGTTTCAGACCGAGCAGATTATTTGCCCGCTGCCAAATGTCTTCGGATACAATCGCCTCAACCTCGGTTTCCTTGCTGTCAATAATCTTGATGCCTTTGGCGGTTGGATCACGGAGCAATCGGTCAATCGTCGTGTCGGAAAACTGAGAGCCGCTTCTGGTGCGATACCCTAAATCGTTGAGGAGTTTGGCGACGGTCTTTTTTCTGCGGTGCTTGATGAATAATTCGTAGATCAGTCGGCGCGTCGGGGCTTCGATTTTATCAATGACAAGTATGCCGCTTTGCCAGGCGTAACCGAACGGTGCGATGCCGCCCGTCGCTTTCGTTTTCTCCGATTCTTTCGTCTCCGTCACTGCCGTCATTGTTAATGGTTATTTCTTCCCTTTGCGACTGATCGCATTCGAGAGAATCTCGAACACGGTTTGCTTTCTAGTTTTCGCCTCCGCTTCATTCGTTTCCTTGAATCCGGCGTTGACCGTATAGCCTTTGACTTTACCCCTATCCGGCGGCACGGCTGGATCGGCGTTTAGTTTACCTAAAAACAAATGAAAATTTTCCGGTTCGAGAAAATGCACATTGGACATTTGTTCAGAGGCGATGAGTGATTCGGCTCTTCGTTTGATATTCGCCAAATGTTTGGCATCCGTTGAAATGACCGCCACTTTATCAAAGCCGGAAGCCAGACATTTCTGAATGTTCTGTATTTCGTAATCTACCGTGTTGGTAACGGCAACCTCACAGGCGATTTTGAACGATTCGCTTTCGAGCGCGACATCCACTTTGCCCACTCCGCCGAACACTTGCTTTTCAAGCGTGGCGACAAAACCGTGCTGTTCGCCGACGCGCTTGATAATCCCTTGCAGGTAGCGATGTTCGCTGCCGTTATCGGAAGTCGTTTCAAATAATGGTTTTTCCGAGACGGCTTTTGGCTGGCGCTCGACTTTTGAATCTCCGACACTCGGCATCGACCCGGCACGATCTTTTTCTAATTTTTCCGCTGTCGGTTCCATCGCCGATGTTGCCGGTGCGGGGAACAAGTCGGCTTCCACTTCACGGGCAGGCGTGGCGTAGCGTTCTCTCGAATGCCGGATGATTTCCCGCTTTCGCGTTTCGGCGACTTCCTTGGCAACCTTCGGCGGCAAGTCAATTTTCAAGTTGAAATCGTATTCGGCGCGTTCAACCCGTCCAACGGCTTCGCCGACGCTCAAATTTTGCAGACTCTTCGCGTCGAAAAACGAAAAGCCGGGGGCGAACTTTTCCGCATCGGTATCGCCGAGCCGGAAACAAATCCGCGTGTAGCAGTTCGATAACACACTCGATGCGACTTCCGCATTTCTGCTCTGCAACTGCCGGAATTCCTGATGCGCCAGCACGAGTCCTAAATTGTATTTTCTCACGCCCGATAAAATGCTTTCCATCGAGGGCGTGATGAAATGGTGAAACTCGTCCAGATAGCAGCTAAAGAACGGGCGGTGGTTTGTATCCTGACGGCTGAGAGCGGTTTGATACAACTTCGATACGAGCAATGTGCCGAGCAGGTGCGAGTTTTCTTCACCGATGGCTCCCTCTGACAGTTTAACGAGCAGGATTTTCCGCTCATCCATAATGCGGCGGAAATCAATTTTGTTGTTTTTTTGGCAAACGATATGGCGGATGAGTTTCTGCCGGAGAAACGTATCCAATCTGATGAGGATCGAGCTTTGCGGCTTGCCGGTAATCAACGGAAACTCATTCAGCCAGAAATACCGGACGGCTTCATCCTTGACCGTTTTGAGAAACTCGTTCCTGAAATCCTTTTCAATTAGAAAGCGTTTCAAGTCGAACAGCGTTCCGCCTTTTTCGCTTTCGACAAAAGCTAAAATGGCATTGGCTAACACCGAATCCATCACGTCGCCCCAACTGGTTGACATCCGCCTGAACGTCGCTACCAGATCGGACGATAATAATGTTTTCTCCAATTCCGAATTGGCTTGCAGGATGTTAAAGCCGATGGGAAACTCGCTATCCGCCGGGTCGAACAGGACGACATCCTTGATTCTCGATTCGGGAACATTCTCAATAACCGAATCTATCAAATCGCCGTGCGGATCAATGACGCACAAACCCTGATTGTTATCCATATCCTGTTTAATCAAATTCAGCACCAGGGTTGATTTGCCGCTGCCGGACGCGCCGATTAAATGGAGGTGTTTGGTGCGCTGATCGTTTGATAAAGTTACTTCCCGCGTTTCGCCCTGATGGAAGTTTTCGCCGAGCAGCAGTTGATGATGTAACGCCATAGCGGGAGCCGCCTTCGTTCGCTCCGTTTCCCGCTGTAACTTGTCCGACTGCACGGCTGCCGTCGGCGGGTGGACGAGGCAGGCGAGTTCTTCCAGATTGAGCAGCATTCCCTCGCGGAACGATTGGCGGTTAAGTAACGCCGCTTCCCGGTCAGTTGCCGCATATCCGTCATTCGAGAGCGGCATCAACTCGTTGCCGACAGGAGAAGACAAAGAGGTTAGTCCGGCTCCGATAGCTTTGACGATGCGCCACATGTTTTGTTCGCTGTAACTTTTACTTGCCAGACGGAGACTAGCGGCAAACAGCGGTGTTCGCGTCTTTTCCTTGACCGAGTGCGCCGCGCCGGATGTTTTCGGAGACGCTCCGGTTTCCTCCAGATACCGTATCGCCTCAACCGAGTCCTGCGCCCAGTCGCTCCGCGTCTTTTCAAATACGACTTGAAATACGCCGACCTCGCCGTCCGCTAAATCCGCTATACCCAAAAGTAAAAGGTTTGCGAAAAAAAGACAGTAATAAGAGTTTAATCAAGATGTGAGATTTGAGTTAGCCGAAAATGAACGAAAAGTGTTGCGTGAAATTCAACACCAAAACAACAAACGGGATTAT
>JAYVKL010000227.1:0-15629 GCA_043768465.1 Pyrinomonadaceae bacterium | reverse complement strand
GCTTTACGCGAACGCCTCGCTATCAATCTCAACCGAAAAATCGCCGCCGACGCGCTGTTTATGCAGATGGCAAGCCAATAATTCGGGAACAATTTTGAAATTAAGGTGTCTAAACAATTGCGATGGAAAAAATTTATGCCGAAAACTCCCGATTATTTTCCTCATAATTTTTGTCTGCTTTGTCTCCACGGTTTCAATACAGGCGCAGGAAAAATCACGTTTAAAAAGATTAAGAAAAACCTCAAAATTTCAAACGACTGTCAAAAAATCAAAAATCCGGCGAAAAAAGCCCGCGCTCAAAGTATTTTCGGCGGGCGTGATAAACAGCAGAGCGATAGATTTGGTTAGACCCGAATATCCAAAAACGGCAAAAGCCGTCAACGCTTACAGCACGGTTTTTGTTGTGGTCTTGATAGATGAAACTGGCAGCGTCGTCAAAGCCGAAGCCAAAAAGGGACATCCGTTTCTTCGCGCGGCAGCGGTCAAAGCGGCATTTCAGTCAAAATTTGAACCGATCATTCAGAGCAACGGACTGCCCATCAAAGCAACGGGCGTAATCGTTTATAATTTTGCCGCCGAACAATGGAATTGGCTCGAAATCGGTTACGCTTTAACTTACGACACAAACTATTATTCGATCAAAAATCTTTCGGAAACTTTGCCATTCGATTGTGAAACAGAAAGACAGTTTCTAAACCAAACAGCAATCTTTAATGAGTCTCAACTACAGAAGGTAGAAACTATTGTTTCCCTAATCCGTCAAAGGTTATTCAATCAGTCGAAATCTTACTGGCTTTTTGAAACGGGAATAGGCTTAGCCAAAGTTAGACAAAACCATCCTGCCAAAGAAACTTTCACACAGGATGTTCAAAATCTAAAATTTCTCGTTCAAAATTCACCGTTGGAGATTAACGAAAGATTGATAGAAATGCTCCAAAAGATTATCTTTTTAATTGAAGCAGGCAAAACTGAACAAACATTCGAGGACTTGCAAAACTTGGAAGAATTTTTTCCGTATGTCGGAAGATAGGGTAATAGAACAAAAATCATCAGCCGTCGAGCGCGTTTTGGCAGCAGCCGGAATTTTGGCAATCGGCGCGGGCGCGGTCGTCGTCGGCTATTTTAATCCGACGACCGCCGGATTTTTCCCCGTCTGTCCGCTCCACGCGATGACCGGTTTGAATTGTCCGGGCTGCGGTCTGACGCGCGGATTTCACGCGCTTTTTCACGGCGATGTTTTAGCGGCACTGCATTTTAACGCGCTCTTGCCGGTTTTCGGATTTATATTCGCTTACCTGTCGCTTTCGATGTTTTTGACGGCGTTCAGAGGGCGCGGGCTTTCGTGGAAGATTTTTTCGCCGCAGGCTTTGTATGGATTTTTATTCATCATCGCGGCATTTTTCGTGGTGCGGAATTTGCCGTTTTATCCTTTCACATTTTTTACCATTTGATTTTTAGCCCTAGAGTTCACAGAGGACGCCGAGATTTTAGTAATTTCTCTCTGTGTTCTCTGTGAACTCTGTGGCTAAATTTTATGAAATCTGCACAAGCCTTTTCTCTTCGGCAAAAGGTTTGGCATTCGCGCCTTCCGCCCGCAAAAGTTCGACTTCTTTAACGAATTCTTCGACAATATCCGCGCCCGCGACTTTCCGCATCGGAACGCCGTCTTTGAAAATCATTCCGACGTTTCTGCCAAACGTGATTCCAAGTTGCGAGTCGTGCGCTTCGCCGGGACCGTTGACGGCGCAGCCCATAATCGAGAGGTGCAAAGGCTCTTCGACGTGCGCCAATCTTCGTTCGACTTCCGTGACGATTTCAACGAAATTATCAATGTCCAATCTGCCGCAAGTCGGGCAGGCGACGACGGTTACGCCGCGTTTTCTCAATTCCAGAGACTTCAAAATCTCCCAGCCGACGCGCACTTCTTCGTGCGGTTCGGCGGCGAGAGAGACGCGCAAGGTGTCGCCGATGCCGTCGAACAGCAGAATCCCTAAACCCATCGCCGATTTGATCGTGCCGCCGAAAGCCGTTCCCGCTTCGGTTACGCCGAGATGAAACGGATAATCAACCATCGTTGACATCAGGCGATAGGCCGCGACGGTGCGCCGCACATCCGAGGCTTTGAGAGAAATAATCGTATCGGTGAAACCTAAATCTTCCAAAATCCGAACGTGGCGCATTCCCGATTCGACGATGGCTTCGGGCGTTGCCGTGCCGTATTTTTGCAGCAAATCTTTTTCCAGAGAGCCGCCGTTGACACCGATGCGAATTGGAATTTTCTGCGCTTCGGTCGCCCGGACGACTTCGCGGATGCGGTCAATCGAGCCGATATTTCCCGGATTCAGCCGCAGTTTATCAATTCCGGCTTCGAGAGCCATCAAAGCTAATTTGTAATGAAAATGAATGTCGGCGACGAGCGGAACGGTCGTGCGTTTGCGAATCTCTTTGAGGGCGATTGCCGCGTCTTTGTCGGGAACGGCGATACGAACGATTTCACAGCCGGCGGCAACCATCTGTTCGATTTGTTTGACGGTTCCGTCAACGTCGGTCGTGTCGGTTTTCGTCATTGATTGGACGGCGACGGGAGCATCGCCGCCGACCTGCACTTTTCCGACCATCACGGCTCTGGTTTTTCTTCTCATTTTGTTTCTTCAAAAAATAACGGGGACTTTCAGAATCAGTTTCGGATAATATCAAAATTATCCGGCAAATCCCGTCTGTCCCCGCCGCTATTTAACTTTTAATTTCAGAATAATTTCAGAACGTCCATTGACATCGTGAACAGCATCAACAGCAGAATAATGCCGAGTCCGACCATTTGAATTCTTTCTTTGACCACCATCGAAAGCGATCTGCCCGTCCACGACAACGCTTTTTCGATGCCGAGAACCATAATCTGCCCGCCGTCGAGCAGCGGAATCGGCAGTAAATTAAACACGCCCAGATTCAAACTGATTAAAGCCAGAATCGGAATCAAACCGGCGAAACCGGATTCTCTGACGACCTGCGCGATGATCTGCACGATGCCAATCGGACTCGACAAACCGGCATCTTTGACCGAACGCTGACCGCTGAACAATTGCCCGAATACTTTCGCCGTCAAGCGAATGATTTCGAGATTGGTATTTAACGCAAACGCGGCTGATTGCCCGATGCCGACTTGTTCGCGCGTCGTGATATTCGCCGATTTAAAACTAATGCCGATGCGATAAACCCCGTCAGCGTCGGCTTTGGCGTTCGTTTGAATCTCCTGCTGCTGACCGTTTCGCTCGATTAAAATTTTCGCCGCCACGTCTTTGTTCGAGCGAATTTGGTCGGAAAGTTCCTGGCGGTTGCGAATGACTTGTCCGTTAAAATTCAACACGCGGTCGCCGACCTGCAAGCCCGACTGCGCCGCCGGAGCATCCGGCGAAATCGTGCCGATAACCACCGGCTCAACTCCCATATCCGGCTCGAAATCTACCATTCCGACCGAATTCCCTTTCATATCGCTTCGCGTCGGTTTGACGGTCAACTGCACTTTCTGACCGCCGCGTTCGACCGTCACGGGAATCGGCTGTTCCGGGGAGATCAGCGAATCGTGCTGAATGCGCTCCCACGTCGGATTCTCCACGCCACCGAAATTGACGATGCGGTCGCCTTTCTGAATTCCCGCCTGTTCCGCCGCGCCGCCCGTCGTCACGATACCGGCAATCGGCGCGGGCATTGACGGAATGCCGTAAATCATCGCGCTCGTGAACGGAATCGCCAGCGCGAGAACGATATTCATAAACGGTCCGCCGATCATCACGAGAAATTTGTGCCAGGGCGGGCGCAGTTCGTAGAGTTCCGAATCGGGAACTTTTTCACCGCCCGATTCGCCGCCTTCAAGCGATGAAGTCGCTTCGTCGCCGTAAAGTTTAACGTAAGCTCCGAGCGGAATCGCCGAAATGCGATAATCGGTATGCCCGCGTTTGAAGCCCCAAATACGCGGTCCCAAACCGAAGAACGAATAAGCCTCGACGCGAATTCCGAGCAGTTTCGCGGCGGCGAAATGTCCGAATTCGTGAATGTTAATGGCGACTCCGAGAACGAAAATGACGGCTAAAACGACTAATAAAATATCGGGCATTGTATGTATTCCTTTGTAAAAATTCTGCTTTCTTAGAAACAAAAAGGCGGTTTCAAGTTGTCAGTAAAAGTGTAAAACTCTCTTAAAACTTTGGCAAACTACGGCAAAATGTCGGCGATGACGATTTTCGCATCGGGCGCGGCGAGCGGTGAAACTTCACTCGCTGCGTCGAAGGTCAATTTTTCCGCATATCCGAAACCGTAATAAATGTTGTCGTCTGCGCTCGGACGACGATAAACTTCCAGTGTTCGATTTTTCAGGTTCAAAATCCAGTAATCCTGAATGCCGAACTTAGCATAAAGGCTTGCTTTGCGATTGCGATCATAACTTAAAGTCGGGTCGGAAATTTCAATAATCAGATCAGCCGTTTTCGGATGCGAATCACGAAAATCGCGGGCGTTTCCCTGAATGACAAATACATCGGGAACAACCTCGAAATCTTTGTCGAAATCAATCGGCGATTGACTGCGAACCGCAAAATTTCGGCTAAAAACATCGCGCACGACTTCATAGACCAGTTCCAAAGCCGTCGCGTGCGGACCATTCATTGTCGGCATTTCGGTTATTTCTCCTTCCAGAAATTCCGTTCGCCTGCCTTCAAAAAAGCCGAGTTCAGCCATCGAAAGATATTCTTCTCTCGTCCATTTGATTTTTCTCGGTTCACCGTCGGCGATCTCCTTGATAATCGTTTCGATGATTACCGGATTTCTCGCCGCCGTTTCTGAAATTGTTTGCTGCATAACATTTTTTCCATTCATTTAACTTACGGCAGAAGGTCGGCGACTTTGATTTTTTTAGCTGGCGCGGCGAGCGGTGAAACCGAATCTTTTTCAGTCAGCATTTGAATTTCCGTATAAATAAAGCCGCGTCCTTCGTCTCGAATCGGGCGGCGATAAACTTCTAACGAGCGATTTTTGACGTTTATAATCCAATACTCCTGAATTTTATTCTTGGCATAAAGGTTCATTTTTTTTGTTCGGTCGTATCTCAGAGTCGAACCGGAAACCTCAATTATCAATTCAGCAGTTTTCGGATGGGCTTGAGCGAAATCTTTGATTTCACCTTTCACAATCGCCACATCGGGTTCAGGCTCCGTAATTTTACTGAAACTCATCGGTAGTTGGCTGTCAACGATATAACCTTCAGCAAAAA
Organism: Pyrinomonadaceae bacterium; assembly: GCA_043768465.1. GTDB lineage: Bacteria > Acidobacteriota > Blastocatellia > Pyrinomonadales > Pyrinomonadaceae. The sequence goes on along the minus strand of JAYVKL010000227.1, from coordinate 10,366 downwards.
TCTTCCTCATAACATCGAGGACGAGCCGAACAACTGTCGCGTGTAAGGATTTCATCGGGGACATTTCAATAATTTCTCCTTCGATAAGTTCGACTTTTTTCCCGTCGAAGAAGCCCATTTCCGCCATTTGGTAAAACTCGTCGCGCGTCCACCGCCGGGTTTTCACTGATTCGTTTTCAAATCCGTTTTCGTCCGTCTCAATTATAAAAGGAATGGCTGGCGTTTGAACTTCCGTATTTATCTGCTGCATAACCTTCACCTCTACTTTGCCGAAGCGATTTTGTTCGTATTGACCAGCTTCATTATAGCCTGTTTCCGCGCCGCCGCATCGGTTTCTAAAATAACTTCCAGACTCGTCGCCGGCTGCGATTCGTGTTCGTTCATTACCGATTCGATAATTTTCGGCACGTCGGACAACCGAATTTTGCCGTCAAGAAACGCCTGCACCGCGATTTCGTTGGCGGCGTTTAAAGCCGTCGGCATCGTGCCGCCGATTTTTAAGGCGCGATAAGCCAGAGCCAAACACGGAAATTTGTCAAAGTTCGGTTCTTCAAAAGTCAGATGCGAAAGTTTGGCGAAATCCAGCGGCGGCAAGCAGCCGTTTTGCCGTTTCGGGAAAGTCAAAGCGTATTGAATCGCGTGTTTCATATCGGTTACGCCGAGTTGCGCGATAATCGAGCCGTCAACCATTTCGATCATTGAATGGACGACCGACTGCGGGTGAACGACGACGTTGATGGCATCCGCCGAAAAATCGAACAGCCAGCGCGCTTCGATCACTTCCAGACCTTTGTTCATCAGCGTCGCCGAATCAATCGTGATTTTATCGCCCATCGCCCAAGTCGGATGATTCAACGCTTCTTCGCGCGTCGCCGCTTCGATTTCCGCTTTCGATTTCGTCCGAAACGGTCCGCCCGAAGCGGTTAAAATCAGGCGTTTGACTTCCCTGTTTGATTCGCCGCGCAGACATTGATGAATCGCGTTATGTTCCGAATCAACCGGCAGCAGTTCCGCGCCGCTTTTCCGTGCCGCGTCCGTCATCAATTCGCCAGCCATCACGAGCGTTTCCTTATTCGCCAGCGCAATTCGTTTTCCGGCTTCAATCGCCCGCAAAGTCGGCACAAACCCGACCGCGCCGACCGTCGCCGACACGACGATTTCGGCTTGTTCGTGCGTCGCCGCCGCGATCAAACCCGGTTCGCCGACGGCTATTTTCGGCGGCTCGACTTTTAGTTTGTGTAATTCTTTTAATAGATTTTCCGCGCCGTTTTCGTCTTTGACCGAGACGAGTTCGGGTTTGAAACGCTCGATTTGCGCGGCGAGTTGACCGACGTTTTTGCCCGCGCCGAGTGCGACGACGCAAAACTCGTTGGCAAGATGTTCGACGACCTTCAGCGTGTTGCAGCCGATTGAACCGGTCGAGCCTAAAACTGAAATTGACTTCATAAAATACGCCCGCCTCAGATTACCATAAATCGCGTTTTTTGCGGTGCCGCTTTCGTCTGAACGGCGGAGCCGCTAACCCGACTCGTCAGCCGAGTTTTGATCGGACGTTTCTAAATCATCAAATAAAATAGAGTTTCGGGCGGGAAAGCGATTATCTTCTCCTGCTCTTTTTTACTTTAAATCCCTTCTCGCAAATTCTCCGGTCGCTTCCAGATAATTCCCTTTGTCTTCTTTCCCCTTCAGCCATTCGGTAAATTCCGCCGACTGATTTTTCGGCACACTCAAAGTTTTCCAATCCGCGACGCGCAGATGTTTCGCCAGAAACTGAATCTGCCCGACGTGCGAAGCCGTGTGCATCGCCGCTCGATTGATCGCTTTGACAACCGTTAAATCTTCGCCGCGAATTCGCACGATTTTCCCTGAATCTTCCGCCGTCAAAGATTCGAGCGCGGCAAACAAAATTTGAAAACCGTTTTCCCATAATCGCATCACGCTCGTTCGCGTGTCGCCGTCGGTCACAAATTCCGAATCGCGGTTTCTGTCCGCTTTCTCGCCGTCGGTCGTTAAAAAGTCCGTCCAGCGCGAGCGCAGATTGCCGCCGATGTGCTTGCAAATCGCGGCAAGCGAATTTGATTCGGTGTCAATCGCGGTAAAAAACTCTTCGTCCGAAGCCTGCTCGACGGCTTTTTCGGCAAGCGTTTGATAACTGCGAAACGCGGCGATTGATTCGGACAGGTAATTTTCGATAATTTCTTTGCTCATATATTTCCATTTCACAACATTTCCGCGTTATAAAGCAATCAACCGAAAAGCAGGCGTTTCGGCATCTCGACATTAAACTTTTGCAGTCAATTTTTATTTCACTTTTCGGGTGTCGTAAAAATCCCTCAGCGATTACACTGGTAAATTGTCAAATTATTTACCTGCCTGATTTTTGCGAATTATGTCGGAGAAAAAAGTTGTTTCGGGATCGAACGTCGCCAAGTCCGCCGGAATCGTCTCGATTGCCGTGATGTTTTCGCGCGTTCTCGGATTGGTGCGCGAACAGGTTTTCGCTTATTATTTCGGCGCGGGATTTTTGAACGATGCTTATCAAGCGGCTTTCACCATTCCGAACGTCCTGCGCGATCTTTTCGCCGAAGGTGCTTTGTCAGCCGCTTTCGTTAAGGTTTTCACCGATTATCAAATCAACAAAAGCGAAGCGGAGGCGTGGAAGCTGGCGAGTTTGGTGTTTAATGCTCTGGCGGTGGTTTTGAGCGTCGTGACGATTTTGGGAATTCTGCTCGCGCCGTATCTCGTGCCGGTGATAACGCAGGGTTTTTCGCCGGAAAAAATCCAATTGACGGTGACGATGACGCAGATTATGTTTCCGTTTATCCTGCTCGTCGCGCTCGCCGCCGTCGCAATGGGCGTTTTAAACACGAAAGGGATTTTCGGGATACCGGCATCGGCTTCGACGGTTTTCAACGTCGTTTCGATTTTCTTCGGACTCGGAATAGCTTACTGGCTTTCGGGCGGCGGCTGGTTAAAGTCGGTTGACCGCAACGCCGTTCCCGAATTGCCCGCGCAATGGGCGATTATCGGGATGGCGTTCGGGACTCTGATCGGCGGCGCGGCGCAGCTTTTAATGCAGATTCCGTCGCTTTTGAAAGTCGGCTTTCGCTTTACGCCGCTTCTGAGTTTCAAGGATGAAGGCGTGCGAAAAGTGATGCGTTTGATGGGACCGGCGATTTTAGGAACGTCCGCCGTGCAGATCAACGTGCTGGTTAATCTGGCAATCGTCTCCGGCATTGACGGCGGGCGTTCGTGGCTCGGCTACGCTTTTCGCCTGATGCAGTTTCCGATTGGCGTGTTCGGCGTGGCAATCGGCATCGCGTCGGTTCCGGTTTTGTCGAGAATGGCGAGCGAAAATCGTTTTGACGATTTCCGCGACACGCTTTCATCGTCTCTAAAACTGGTTTTTCTGCTCACCCTGCCGTCGGCGTGCGGCTTGATAGTTTTGGGCGAGCCGATTATTCGTCTGATTTATTCGCGCGGCGCGTTCACCGAAGCCGATGTCTCGATGACGGCTTTCGCCCTCGCCGCCTATTCCGTCGGTTTGACCGGTTACGCCGCCATCAAAATTCTCTCGCCCGCTTTTTACGCCCTCAACGACGCGAAAACGCCGATGATGATCGCCGTCGGCTCTATCGCCGTCAACACCCTGGCGAGTTTTTTCTTCCGCGATTTGCTCGGACGCTACGATCTCGGACACGTCGGCGTGGCACTGGCGACTTCAAGCGTCGCGCTGGTCAACTTTTTCGCGCTGGCACTCTTGATGCGAAAACGAATCGGCGGTTTAAACGGGCGGGAAATCTTCAAGGCTTTCACAAAAATCGCGGTCGCCTCAACGGTGCTGTCGGCGGTGTGCTATTTCAGCTACCGGCTTTTGAACGACTCACTCGGCGCAAAAACTTTAACCGTCAAATTCCTTGAAGTTTTCATCCCGATTTTACTCGGCGGAATCGCGTTCGCCGCCGTTTCTAAAATCCTGCGCGTCGGCGAAATTGATAAACTTTTCAACACTTTGAAACGCAAATTCGGGCGGAAATAATTTTTTCGATTTTGAGAAACGTGGTATTTTAAGATTATGGAAAAGGATTTAATTAAACGCATTACACTCAATCCGAAAGTTTGTTTTGGCAAACCGACCGTCAGAAATATGCGTTATCCGGTCGAAATGATTCTGGATTTGTTGAGTGCCGGAATGACCAATGAAGAGATTCTGGAAGACTATACCGACCTTGAAAACGCAGACATTCAAGCCTGTCTGTTGTTCGCTTCAAAATTAGTCAAAGTGAACAGTATCAATCAAGTTATCGCCGCCTGATGAAATTTATAGTTGATGCTCAACTGCCTTACCGATTAAAAAACTGGCTGATCGCCGCCGGTTACGACACCATTCACACGGAAGATTTAGTAAATCGAAACTTAACCGAAGATTTAGAAATAGTGCGTGTTTCCAAGGCTGAAAAGAGAATCGTTACCTCGAAAGACAGCGACTTTTTAAGATTATATATTTTGTTCGGCAAACCGGAGAAATTGTTGCTGCTCACCACGGGCAACATCGTCAATAAGGACCTGCTAAATCTTTTTGAAAGGAACATTTGAAAATGTGTTAAAACTCTTCAGATCTTACAAAGTAGTCGAAATGAACAATCATTTCGTGTTGGGACATGAATCGTGAAGAATACAAATGAATAACGAACCGGTCAACGACCAGAAATATCGTCGGCGTGTTTACGAAATCGTCAATCAAATTCCCGTCGGGCGCGTGATGACTTACGGGCAAATCGCGGAAATTTTGGGGAAGAGTTACACGCCGCGCACCGTCGGTTTCGTGATGCACGCGGCGGATACGGAAAACGTGCCGTGGCAGCGCGTCATCAATTCGCAGGGCGCGTGTTCGACCGGCAGAATGACCGTTCCGATCAATTTGCAGCAGCAGATTTTGGAAAGCGAAGGCGTGAAATTTAGCGACAAAGGACGCTGCGATCTAAACGTCTATCGCTGGTCGCCCGCCGGTTTCGCCGCTGCGGAAGAAGATGAACAGCCGAGTTTATTCGGTTAAATCGAAAAATCGGCGGCAGTATAATCAGCACTATAGTTATTTAAAAACGCCTTCGCCCAGAAAGTTTTCGCGCAGGTATTTGATCGTCGCCTGCAAAGTCTCCGCCGGATCGCGCGTCGTAAAATTTAATTCCTCCGCCGCCTTGCTCGAATCGAAATACCAGAAATACTCGCCCATCTCGACTTCCGATGCTTCAAACGGCGTGGTTTTGTTAAAATTTTTGTAAATCGAATCAATAAAATTCGCCCCGAAAACCGCGATTGATTTAGGAACTTTAATCATCGGCGCGGACACGCCCGACAACCTTTCGAGCCGCTTGAAAAACTCCGCAAACGTCCAATTAACCGCGCCGAGCAAATAGCGTTCGCCGTGCCTGCCTTTGTCCAGAGCGTGGAGAAAAGCGTTCGCCGCGTCCGCCGCGTCAACGAAATTCAAACCGCCGGTCGGCGTAATCGGCAGTTTTTTCGCCATAAAATCCAAAACCGGTTTCGTCGAACTCAGCCGCTCGTCGCCGCTTCCCAAAAGCAGCGACGGATTCAAAATCACGAGCCGTTCGCCTTGGTCTCTAAAAATCTGCCGCGCCGTTTTTTCCTGGTAATACTTCGAGGCGTAATAAGCCCATTTCGTTAAAATCTCAACCGGCTGCGGATAGGTTTCATCCGTAATTTCTGATGTTTCACTGATCGCTGAAGTTCCCGACGAAGAGGCGAGAATAAAGTTTTTCACGCCGTTTTCTTTGGCGGCTTCACACAATAAGCGAGTTCCTTCGACGTGAATTTTGTTCATCTGAATTGCGCCGTCGTAGGAAAAAGAAACTTTGCCCGCCAGGTGATAAATCGCTTCGGCGTTTTTGGTCGCCGCCGCGACATCTTCGACGTTCGTCACCGAACCGGCAAGCGGTTCAACGCCCGCGTCGGTCATCCAAACCGGAACGCTCGAAGCCATCACGCGCAGATTTTTCGCGCCCGCGTCGAGAAACCGACGGACGAGATGCGTTCCGAGAAAACCCGTGCCGCCGGTGATTAAAATTTTCTTCTCGACTTTTGCCGGTGGTTTTGTTTTTTTAGCCGCCATCAGAATTATTTGGAGATTTAATTTGTGCGCTTCAAAATATGCCATCAAAATCAGGCGGAAAATAACTCTCTGCGACCTCTGCGCCTCTGCGTGAAAATCTTTCTCACGCAGAGGCGCAGAGGTCGCAGAGAGAAACTTGTTTGATTTAATCTCCGAATCGAATTAACCGTTTATCAACTGCCGCAAAACATACGGCAGAATACCGCCCGATTTGTAGTATTCGACTTCAATCGGCGTGTCAATCCGCAGCGTCAGATGCGCTTCTTCGGTTGTGCTGTCGGCACGCTTGATCATCAGCGTGACATTCTGGCGCGGGCGAACTTCGGTGTTTTCCAGTCCGGTTAAATCGAAGGTTTCCGTGCCGTCGAGATTGTAACTCTGCGCCGATTCGCCGTCCTTAAATTGCAGGGCGAGAACGCCCATTCCGATCAGATTCGAGCGGTGAATGCGCTCGAACGATTCGGCGATCACGGCTTTCACGCCCATCAAAGCCGTGCCTTTCGCCGCCCAATCGCGGGAACTTCCCGTTCCGTATTCCTGTCCGGCGAAAATTATCAGAGGCGTGTCGTTTTCCTTATATTTCATCGCCGCGTCGTAAATCGTCATCGCTTCGCCGTCCGGCATAAAGCAGGTAAAACCGCCTTCGCGCGGCGCAACCAACTGATTTTTGATGCGGACGTTGGCGAACGTGCCGCGCAGCATCACTTTGTCGTTGCCGCGCCGCGAGCCATAGGAATTGAAATCTTCAATCGCCACGCCGCGCTCCTGCAAATAAAGTCCGGCGGGGGATGTCGGTTTAATCGCACCGGCGGGCGAGATGTGGTCGGTCGTCACCGAATTGCCGAAAATCGCCAGTGCGCGGGCGTTCACGATGTCGGAAAATTTCCCCGTTTCCATCGAAAAATTTTCAAAATACGGCGGCTCCTGAATATATGTCGAATCCGCGTCCCATTCGTAAACATCGCCTGAAACCGTCGGGATGTCGTTCCACAAAGGGTTTTGTCCGGCGAAGTCGCCATACAATTTACGATAAGTTTCCGGGTCGGTCGCCGCCTGCATCGCCTCTTTTATTTCGTCGAGCGAAGCCCAGATATCTTTCAAAAAAACATCGTTGCCTTCGCCGTCTTTGCCGACCGGTTCAACCGCGAAATCTTTTTGAATACAGCCGGCAAGGGCGAACGCGACGACGAGCGGCGGCGACATCAGAAAGTTCGCTTTGATATTTTGATGAACCCGCGCTTCAAAATTGCGATTGCCCGACAAAACCGAAACCGCGATCAAATCATTTTCGACAATCGCCTCTTCAATCGCCGGATCGAGCGGACCGGAATTGCCGATGCAGTTATGAACGGCAACCGTTCCGGCGATAAAAGCGTGTAAATCATTAACGGACAAATCGAAAACCCGTCGCCGTCCGGCGGGGCGGCGGTCAATAATTTGCAGCGCAAAAGTCGGCAGCTCAAGCGAATCCTTTTCCGCGCAGTAACGCTTGGAAGTATTTTTCCCCCGCGCTTCCAACGGCGCGAACCAATCGCGTACACCGATTTGTCGGAACAGTTCAACCGGCGACGGAAAATTGCAGGAATCGCGGTGCAGCGGTTGAAATTTGCGCGAAGCCGCTTGCGGCAGCCGCTTAAAACGGTCGTGTCCTTTCAGTAAGGAATAGTGCGGGAAAACCGGCGTTTCCGTCTGCACGAGTTCCGTCGCCGCTCGACTGCGGGCTTGCGCGAGCGACAAAAACGGCAATTCCTGATGAGTTTCCGCTAAACGATTCGCCATCCAAAGGCGTTGCCGGTTGATTTCGCCGGTCGTGCGCCAGTAAACCGCCGCCGCGCTCGCCCGCATCGTTTTGTCCGCGCAGTATCGAAAACCGACGCGCTCAACAAACGAAAGACCGTCCGCCAATTGCAGACGAACTTCCACCCGCGATGAATCATCCGCTGCCGCCGGATAGGAAGATACCGAGCGGCGTGTCGGATATTCATAAATTTTTGCGCCGACGGTTTGCACGCCGCACCGCGCCAGCAAATCGAGCAGACGGTTCATCATTTCGCGCAGATACGGAACGTGTTCCGGCTTCGCGCTCTGCGAAAAAGCGGGCGACTGCAAAATCGCCTCCGTTTCGTCCGTGCCTTGCCGGTGCAGACGCGCCGACCAGCCGTCCGCGCCGAACATTCCGCCTAAAAACTCGCGCACGACTGCCGTCGGACACGATTCGTCCGTCACAAAATCCGGCAGTCCGGCGGGTTGGTTGATGCGCCGTCCGACGCGCACACCGGACAGCGCGATGATTGCCGTTGTCAACTCTTTCGGCAAAACGATTGACCATTTGCGCTCGTCATAACGGTTAGCGGCGAGACGTTTCCCCGTTATCAATTCGATGTCGTTCAGCACGACTTCGCGTTCAATCGCCTGACCGACGTTCATTCGCCCCTGCCCGTGAACGCTGATCGAACCGTCGTGAAGCAAATGCCCGACGAGACGGGCAAACGCCAGCGTTCGCAGTCGTTCACGCGAACTTTCCATCTTGAAAATCAAATCTCCGGCTGGCAATTGATAACCCATCTCGTCAATTTCCGGCTCGTCGAGCGGCGATTCCAAACCGACAATCACGCGGTCTTCGCCGATGACTAATTGATCAGCGCGAACCCAGCTTCCGTCGGCGCACAAAATTTTATGATCGGGAGTGCAAACCAACTCGCGCCCGTCCTGCAAAACGAGCGAGATACAATCACGAACGCCTTGATTCATCCGTTCGGTCTGCGTCGCTAAACCGAGTCGTCCGTCGGCGGTCGGAGCAAATACCGTCGCGCCGCCCGCTTCCGCCATTTCTTCGATCCGGCGCGAAGTTCCGTCAGCTTGCAAAACTGGAGTTCCTTCGGCGATGCAGGTCGTGCAGCCGTAGCCGACGAGATTAAAACCGAGTTTATCGAAATAAATCTGCAAGCCGGTTTTTTCGAGGTATTCGGTAACGACGCGCGAGCCGGGCGCGAGCGAGGTTTTGACGTAATCGGGAACTTTCATTCCGCGCCGGACAGCTTTTTTCGCCAGGATTCCGGCGGCGAGCATCACGCTCGGATTTGAAGTATTGGTGCAGCTCGTGATCGCGGCAATCAAAACGTCGCCGTGTCCGATGGAAGTCGTTTTCTGCTCGACGTGTTCGCTTAAATTCTCCACGCGGTCGGGTGTCGGACGGTTGTTGACCATTTCGGTTTCCGACCAAATGCTGGTGTTGATTTCGCTGACATCGTTTTTGAACGGCGCGGGAACGGTTGAGTGAATCTGCCCGCCGCCGCCGATTGCGACGCTCGCCGTGTCCGCGCCGATAGTCACCATAAACTGTTTTTCCAAATCTTCCGCCGTTTTGCCGTAGCCGCCGGCGGCGACTGAATTGGTAAAAAGCTCGGTAAATTTACTTTTCAAATCGGTTAATTCGATGCGGTCTTGCGGACGTTTCGGACCGGCAACCGCTGGAACAATCGCCGCCAAATCGAGTTCGATGGTGTTCGAGTATTCGACTTCGCCTTTCTTCGGAATGCCGAACATCTCCTGCGCGGTGAAATAATTGCGGATGGTTTTGATCTGTTCCGTCGTTCGTCCGGTCGCCGTCAAATAGTCGAGAGTTTTCTCGTCCACGCCGAAAAAGCCCATCGTCGCGCCGTATTCGGGAGCCATATTCGCAATCGTCGAGCGGTCGGTGGCGGGCAGATTTCTTGCGCCTTCGCCGAAAAACTCGACGAATTTGCCGACGACTTTCGCCTCGCGCAGAATCTGCGTGATTTTCAAAACCAGATCGGTCGCCGTCGTGCCTTCCGGCAATTCGCCGGACAGATGAACGCCGACGACATCGGGCGTTAAAAAATAAACCGGCTGTCCGAGCATTCCGGCCTCGGCTTCGATACCGCCCACGCCCCAGCCGACGATGCCCAAACCGTTAATCATCGTCGTGTGTGAATCCGTACCGACCAGTGAATCTGGGAACAGGACACTCATTCCATTCTGACCGCCATCTTCGGGTACGCTCATCACGCCTTTGGCCAGATACTCGAGGTTGACCTGATGGACGATGCCGCTGGCCGGTGGCACGACGCCAAAGTTCGCCAGCGCCTGCTGACCCCAGCGCAAAAACTCGTAGCGTTCAGAGTTGCGTTGGAACTCGAGTTCCGCGTTTTTGGCGAGCGCATCGGCTGAGGCGTAGTAATCGACTTGCACGCTGTGGTCGATCACCAGATCCAC
>JAYVKL010000226.1:0-12930 GCA_043768465.1 Pyrinomonadaceae bacterium | reverse complement strand
TGTAAAATGCTGACAATAAACAGTTTAATGATTTATATCTTTGTCGCCTTAGCGTTGTAACCACAAGACTTAGCAATTTTTGTCCTGTACTTAGAATTTTTTTACCACGTTAGCAGGCGAGCGAAAATAATAAGGTATTTTGCTCTTCGTTCAGAGTCCACGCTTAGGCGTGTTCTTCCGCCGCGCTGCGCTGGCGGAGAAGACAAAGTGCGTTCCGCGTTTAGACTCTGAACGAAATCAAAATACCGTGATTAATTTCCTCAACGCTTCCAGCAGTTTTGCGTTTTCGGCGGGCGTTCCGATGGTGATTCGCAGACAGCCCGCGCACAATTCAACGTTGCTGCGGTTTCGCACGACGATTTTTTCGTCGAGCAGATAACGATAAATTGTTTCCGCATCCGAAGTTTTCACCAGCACGAAATTCGCGTCGGTCGGATAAATCTTTTCAACGAGCGAAATTTCCGCTAAATTTTTAATCAGACGTTCGCGCTCCGAAACGATGGCGGCGATGTTTGTTTCGACTGTTTCCTGATTGTTTAACGCCTCAATTATCGCTTGCTGGGCGATTTCCGAAATGTTATACGGCGGTTTGACGCGGTTGAAAAATTCAATTATTTCCGCGCTCGCAAACGCCAAACCGACGCGCAGACCCGCCAAACCCCAGGCCTTTGAAAACGTCTGCAAAACGACGAGATTTTTGAAATTGTTGATTTCGTCAAGCAAAGATTCGCCGCGTGAAAAGTGAATATACGCTTCGTCCACGACGACTATTCCGTCGAAGATTTCGGCTAATCGCAAAATCTCCGCGCGCGGAAACGAGTTGCCCGTCGGGTTGTTCGGCGAACAGACGAAAAGCAGCTTCGTATTTTCGCCAATCACGTTTTCAATCGCCATCGAATCGAGCCGAAAATCTTCGGTCAGGCAAACTTTGATAACAGCGACATCGTTGATTTCCGCCGAAACTTGATACATTCCATACGTCGGCGGACAAATCAGCGCGTTATCTTTTTTCGGTTCGCAAAAAATCCTGAACAACAAATCAATCGCTTCGTCGCTGCCGCTGCCGACGAAGATTTCCGACGGTTCGACATTATTTATTTCGGCGATTTTAGCCTTGATTTCCGTCTGCAAAGGGTCTGGATAACGATTGTAATCAACCGAAAGCGGCGAGCCGAAACTGTTTTCGTTGGCATCCAGATAAACCTGCGCCGCGCCGCTAAACTCCTTTCGCGCCGACGAATACGGCGTGAGACGTTTGATGTTTTCTCGAACGAGGTTTTCTAATTTGAAAGCCATAATTTTTTTGCCACAGAGTCCACAGAGAACACCGAGAGTTTTTTATTTTCCTATATATCAACGCGAGTCTTGAGGTGGAAAATTAGGAAGAAAATTAGACGCGGATAAACACCGATCAAGCGGATTAGCGCGGATTATTTTCAGAAATTACCCGGGCAAATTGATAAAATTTTCAAAGCATCAGCGAAAATCCGTTTGATCCGTCAAATCCGCGTCTAATTTTCTTTTTAATTTCCAACTCAAAACTCAGGTTAGTTAATGAATCAAACCGAATTTGCTTTTCTCTCTGTGGACTCTGTGTTCTCTGTGTTCTCTGTGGCTAATCGTTCCAAGCGAAGCGAAACGGCGTTTTTATGCGCCTGCAAATGTTCGGCTTCCGCCATCAATTCGACGTTTTTGCCGAGGTTGATAATCCCCGGCGCGGTCAATTTTTGAAACGTGATTTTCTTGACGAAACTGTCCAAGGACACGCCGCTGTAACTTTTCGCATAACCGCCGGTCGGCAGCGTGTGATTCGTGCCGGAGGCGTAATCGCCCGCCGACTCGCACGAGTAATTGCCGAGAAACACCGAACCGGCGTTGACGATTCGTTCGGCAATTTCGTCGGCGTTTTGAACGGCTAAAATCAGATGTTCGGCGGCGTATTCGTTTAATAATTCGACGGCTTCGTCCGCGCTTTCGACTAAAATCGCTTTTGAATTCTTCAGCGCGGCGGCGGCGATATTTTTGCGCGGCAGAACTTCAAGTTGTTTTTCGACTTCCGTCAGGGTTTCCGCGATAACTTTTTCACTCGTCGTTATCAGTAAAACCTGACTGTCCACGCCGTGTTCGGCTTGCGACAATAAATCGGCGGCAACGAATGCCGGAATACAACTTTCATCGGCGAAAACCGCGACTTCCGAAGGTCCGGCGGGCATATCAATCGCCACGCCGAATTTTGTAATCTGCTGTTTGGCTTCGGTGACGAATTGGTTGCCGGGACCGAAGATTTTATAAACTCGCGGCACGCTTTCCGTCCCGAAAGCCATCGCGCCGACGGCTTGCGCTCCGCCGATTTTGAAAACCTGCGTCGCGCCGCACAGTCGCGCCGCGTATAACGTCGCTTCGTTGACTTTGCCGTTTTTGTCGGGCGGCGAACACAGGATAATTTCCCGGCAGCCCGCGAGTTTGGCGGGAATGGCGAGCATCAGAACGGTCGAAAAAAGCGGCGCGGTTCCGGCGGGAATATACAAACCGACTTTCTCGACGGCGACGGACTTTCGCCAGCAGAAAACGCCTTCCATCGTTTCGATAACGTGCGTTTTTTCCGTTTGCGCCTGGTGAAACCTTTCGATATTGGCTTTGGCGACTGCAATCGCTTCTTTTAATTCGGCGGAAATCTTCGTTTCGGCTTCGATGAATTCGGCTTCCGACACGGCGAAATCGTCGAGTTCGACTTTATCGAAATGACGCGAACAGTGTTTCAACGCTTCGTCACCGTGCTGCTTTACGTCCTTCAGGATATTCGCCACCGTGCGCTCCAAAAAAGTAGTATCGAGCGACGGACGCGCTGTAATTTCAGCCCAGGTTTCTCTTTTCGGGTATTTTATAATTTGCATAATTTCTAAACCAAAGAGATTAACCACATAGGAACATAGAAATATTCACAAAGACAAATCACTGTCTTTACTAGGAAATAGCGGTTTTTCAATCAAATAATTTCTTTTTATTTTCTATGTTTTCTATGTTCCTATGTGGTCAAAATGTATTCAAAGTATTTACTCAATCATCTGGTCAATTGCCAAGACTAAAATTCCTTCCGCGCCTTTGTTTTTCAGGCTTTCGACGACTTCCCAAAAATCATTTTCCTTAATCACCGAATGCACCGAACTCCAATCGGAATCGGCGAGCGGCAGCACCGAAGGGCTTCGCATTCCCGGCAACAGCGCGATGATTTCGGCTAATTCAGCGTTCGGCGCATTCAGCAGAATATATTTATTTTCTTTGGCGGCTTTGACCGATTTGATGCGAAACAGCAGCTTGTCAAGAATCTTTTGTAAATCCTGACCGATGTTTTTTCGCGCAATCAAAACGGCTTCGGACAGCATCACCGTTTCGACTTCGCGCAAGCCGTTGGTGAAAAGCGTGCTGCCCGAGCTGACCAGATCGCAAATCGCGTCCGCCAAACCGATGGACGGCGCGATTTCCGCCGAACCGCTGATCGTATGAATCTCGGCGGCGATATTATTGGCGGCGAAAAACCCGCTTAAAACTTGCGGATAAGTCGTGGCGACGCGCTTGCCGTCAAAATCTTCGATTGATTTATACTGAAAATTTTTCGGCACGGCGAGCGACAGACGGCATTTGCCGAAACCCAATTTCTCAATCGCTGCAACGTCTTTTCGCGCTTCCGCCAGCACGTTTTCGCCGACGATGCCGATGTCCGCCACGCCGTCTTCGACGTATTGCGGAATATCGTCGTCGCGCAGAAAGTAGATTTCAACCGGGAAATTCTCGGCTTCGGATTTTAATTTGCCCAAGCCGTTGTTAAATTTGATGCCGCAGCGTTTCAGCAAATTCGTCGAATCGTCGCTCAAACGCCCGGATTTTTGAACGGCTATTTTTAATTTTGTCTCCTTCATAAAAACACGAAAAGAACTTGAAAACTTTCAAGTTCACGCTTCAAAACAATCTAATTTATAACTTTTAAATATAGAATCGGTCGGCGCGATGTTTAGTGCCGATGATAATGGAAATGATGTTTGCTATCGGTCGTTGGCAGCATTCTCTTTCCTCTATTGAAAACCATCGTGAAAGATTTCGCAAGTCGGGCATTGGATTAAAGATCAAAACTCTTGAAGTTTCGCCTGAACATCGGTTACAATCGCGGAAACAATTTCAAATAAAGAATTACAACGGAGGCTGATTTATGAGATTTCAAAAATGGGCGAAAATGCTCGGCGGCGTACTGGTTTGTCTGAGTTTTTTGCCAATGGTTAAAGCGCAGAACAGTGCGCTGCCGAGCGGCGTAACGCGGGGCGCGGCGGTCGAAGGCATCACCGAATATCGTTTGGCGAACGGCTTGCAGGTGCTGCTTTTCCCGGATCAAACCAAGCAAACCGTGACGGTCAATGTCACTTATCTGGTCGGCTCGCGCCACGAAAATTACGGCGAGACGGGAATGGCGCACCTACTCGAACATCTCGTTTTCAAAGGCACCCCGAAACATCCGAATATCCCGTCCGAGTTGACTTCGCACGGAGCGCGTCCGAACGGCTCGACGTGGGTTGACCGCACCAATTATTTTGAAACCTTTGCCGCCTCCGACGACAATCTCAACTGGGCTTTGGATTTGGAAGCTGACCGGATGGTCAATTCCTACATCGCCAAAAAGGATTTCGATTCGGAATTTTCCGTCGTTCGCAACGAAATGGAATCGGGCGAAAATTCGCCGTTTCGCGTTCTCTGGCAACGCGTAATGGGAACGGCTTACGAATGGCACAACTACGGGAAATCAACTATCGGGGCGCGTTCGGATGTCGAAAACGTGCCGATTGATCGTCTGCAAGCCTTTTATAAAAGATTTTATCAGCCGGACAATTCCGTGCTGTTGGTCGCCGGAAAAATTGACGAAGCGAAAACGCTCGGCTTGATTCAGAAGTATTTCGGCGCGATTCCGAAACCCGAACGAGTTCTGCCGCCGAATTACACCATCGAGCCGGTGCAGGACGGCGAGCGGCTGGTGACGGTGCGGCGCACGGGCGACACGCAGTTCGTGATGGCGGGCTATCACGTTCCGCCGGGATCGCATACGGACGCGGCGGCGGTCGCGGTAATGGCGGAGGTTTTAGCGAGCGAGCCGTCGGGCAGACTTTATAAATCGCTGGTCGAATCGAAAAAGGCATCGTCAATTTTCAGTTTGAATATGCAGACGAAAGAGCCGGGTTATCTGCTGTTCGCGTCGGAATTGCGAAAGGAAGATTCGATGGACGACGCGCGGAATACTTTGACGGCAACAATCGAGAATTTCTCGAAAAACGCGCCGTCGAAGGAAGAAGTCGAACGCGCCAAAACTTCGATGGTCAAAAACATCGAGCTTTCGCTGAACGACGCGAACCGCGTCGGTTTGGAGATGAGCGAATGGATCGCGCAGGGCGATTGGCGGTTGTTTTTCCTGACCCGCGACCGTCTGCGAAAAGTTACGCCGGAGGATGTCCAGCGCGTGGCGGCTAATTATCTGAAACAGGCGAACCGCACCGTCGGCGTGTTCGTCCCGACTGAAAAACCCGACCGCGCCGCTATTCCGACCGTCAAAGACGCGGACGTTTCGGCGATGGTCAAAGATTATAAAGGCGACGCGGCAGTCGCCGTCGGCGAGGCGTTCGATCCGAGTCCGGCGAACATCGAAGCGCGGGTCAAACGGGCGAAAATCGGCGGTCTGGACACGGCGTTTTTGTCGAAAAAAAATCGCGGCGAAGCGGTGACGGCGAATATCCTGCTGCGGTTCGGCGACGAAAAATCGCTGATGAATCGCGGTGAAGCCAGCAACTTCGCCGGGCGGCTTTTAGAGCGCGGAACCGCCAAAAAAACGCGCCAGCAAATCAAGGACGAGTTCGACAATTTGAAAGCGCGGGTCAACGTCTTCGGCGGCGCGACGAGCGCGGGCGTTCAGATCGAAACGACGCGCCAAAATTTGCCTGCCGTCCTTCGTCTGGTCGGCGAAGTTCTGCGCGAGCCGTCGTTTCCGCAAACCGAGTTGGAGATGCTAAAACAGGAAACGCTGACGCAAATCGAAAGTCAGAAAGGCGAGCCGACTTCCGTCGCTTTTACGGAACTCAGTCGTCATTTCAACGTCTTCCCAAAAGGTCATCCGCTTTATTCCGGCACGTTTGAGGAAGACATCGCCGACATCAAAGCCGTCACGCTCGACGACGTGAAACGGTTTTACAAAGATTTTTACGGCGCGTCGAGCGGTCAGATGACGGTCGTCGGCGACTTTGACGAAAAGGAAATCGCGGCTCTGACGCAGGAAATTTTCGGCAACTGGAAAAGCGCGAACGGCTACACGCGCATCAAACAGGATTACCGCGCCGTTGCGCCCATCAATCAATCGTTTGAAACGCCCGACAAGGCGAATGCGTTTTTTGTCGCCCGAATGAACGTCAAAGTGCGCGACGACAACGCCGATTATGCCGCACTGACTTTGGGAAATTATATGCTCGGCGGCGGATTTTTGAATTCGCGGCTGGCAACCCGAATCCGGCAGAAAGAAGGTTTGAGTTACGGTGTCGGCTCGAATTTCAGCGCGAGTGCGCTCGACGAATCCGGGACGTTTTTCGCCAACGCCATCTACGCGCCGGAAAACGTCGTGAAATTGGAAGCGGCGTTTAAGGACGAACTCGCCAAACTCTTAAAAGACGGTTTCACGGCGGAAGAAGTCGCGGCGGCGAAAACCGGTTTGCTGCAAGGCAGACGGCTTTCCCGCGCCCAAGACCGCGAACTCGCCGGTCGTTTGAATAATTATTTGTTCTTGAATCGCACGATTGCGTGGGACGCGGATTTCGACGGAAAACTCGAATCGCTGACGGTCGAGCAGGTCAACGCCGCGATGCGAAAGTTTATGACACCGGAGAATATCTCGATTATCAAAGCGGGCGATTTTGCGAAGGCGAAGAAGTGAGCGGTGAGAAGATAAGGTGAGCAGTGAGCGGTGAGCGGTGAAGAGGCGGAAGCGAGGTTGTCAACCGGACTTTCGCCTCTTCACCGCTCACTGCTCACCGCTCACCCTTTTTTGTGCTAAAATTCCGATTGTTAAAGCAATGGAAACGAACGAAAACGACGAACTGATGAAGATTTACGGCAAACGCATTCAGCGTTGCTATGGCTGTTTTATTCCGTATCATTTGCAGGATATGTATCTCGGCGAAGATGTCACTTATTTTTGCGACCACTGCAAAGACGAGACGATGTTTCATTTTGCAGATTTTTCAAAAATGCTCGACCAGACCAAACTGCGCGAAGTGACCGAACAGGATCATCACTAATTTTCGATGAAAAACGTCACGCTCCATATTCAAACTGACGACGGCGCGAAAATCGTCGCGCTCGAAGACGAAACATCCATCGGGCGCACCGATGCCGCGCGGATCGTTTTGGGCGACGGCGGACTTTCGCGGCTGAACACGAGTTTTTTCCGCGACGAAGACGCGGTTTTCGTGGTTGACGAAAATTCGACCAACGGAACTTTTGTCAACGGTGTAAAAATCTCCGGCGCACCGCGCCAAATCTTCGACGGCGATAAAATAAAAATCGGCAGTGAAACGCAAATTCGGGTTGAGATTCGGGATTTAAAATCTGAGATTCCAAATTCCAGACTCCAAATTCCAGATTCCGAACCGAAAACATCAGCCGCCGAGGATCGAAGACCAAAAACCGAAAATCAAAGTCCGAATCCCGTAAATACTAAACCCGGCGCGTCTCCGATTCTGATTATCGCCGCCGTCGGCTCGACACTTTTAATACTTTTTCTGGGCATCGCCGGTTTTTTGATCGTCGGCAATTGGAAAGACGATTCGACGGGCAAAAGACCGAATCCGAAACAGAAAATCGTCGCGTCCGCCGCCATTCCGATTCGCGTCGTTGATCCGCTCGGCGGCGGCGATATTGAAAGTCTCGACGATCTGGTGGAAGCGTGGGAAGTGCAGGACGCGGAGTTTGAGGCGAAGGATTTGGTCGAGGTAAAGGTTTCGACCGACGCGCCGCAGCTCACCGTTTCGGTCGCCGATTGGGAAACGCAGCGCAATCTGGCGATGGGCAGGCGAAGTTCGCCGGTCGGTCTGGTTTCGGGCGTGCAGATTCCGCCGGAACTCGGCGGCGGCATCACCAAACAGTTGCAGAAGTTTAGAGAACTCGGCATCACGGTTGACAAACTGCCGAAGGATTTCGCCGCGCTCGCCCGTCTGCGGGCGGCGAATCAATTGGTCGAATTGCCGCTCGCCACTAAATTTTATTATCTCGACAACATCGGCACGAGCGCGGACGGCGCGCCGTTCGATTCGTTTGAGCCGACGGCGCGCATCAAATCGCCGCTGATGACTAACTCCGCAGATTATTCGATAATTCAGGCTTTAGCCGGTAATTACAACGGTCAGAAATACGATCTGAACGATTCCGCCAGCCGTCTGCAAATGAAACGGCGGCTGCTGCGAATGTTTCACCCGCGAGCCAAAGCGTTTTTAGAAGAATTAGGCGCGGCGTATCAGGGGAAATTCGGGCGACCTTTGAAAGTTACGTCCCTGACGCGCTCGCTCGAATATCAATTCGATTTGTCGAAAGACACGCGCAACGCCTATCGCGGCGCGACTCCGCCGCACTCGACCGGCGCGACCTTCGACATGGCTTATATGCAGATGACCGCTGAAGAACAAACTTTTTTAATGGCAAAACTTGCCGAATACGAACGCGCCGGACGCATTGATGCTCTGCGCGAAGTCGCTCAAACGCCCTGCATTCACATTTTCGTTTATCCGAAGCCCGGAGAATAATCGAACCCGTCCTGAGCGCGAGCGAATCAATTTACAGCGTCCAGAACAGCGGCAGAAAAATCATCACGACACCGAATAAAATAATCGAAAGCGGCACACCGACTTTCAGGTAATCACGAAAATTGCCGTCGCCCGGACTCATCACCGGGATATTGACCGGATGACCGAGCGGCGTGATGAACGCCGTCGAAGTCGCCAGTGCCGCGCCCATCGCCAATGAACGCGGATTTATATTTGCCTGCCGGGTGACGCGATTCGCCAAGGGCGCGATGACGGCGGCGGCGACCGCGCCGGTGACGGCTTGCGTCAGCAGTGCGGTCACGATAAAAATCCCGGCGAGCAGAGAGCTTTGGGAAAGCGGTTTGCCGATCAGAAAAGATTTTTGGGGAACGCGGGCGCGAAAAAGATTTTCGGCGAGGTGATAAGCGGCGATTAAATTATCCTGACTGTTCTTTGTTCGGCGCAAGCGTTCGCTCAATCGGCGATTCGCGCGGCAGAAATTCGCGCCCGACGAGCGCGACGACCACCAGCAGCGCGGCTAAATCGGCAGGCAATTTATCGTTTAGAAACAGAATCAGCGCGATGATGAGAATGGCGAAAGTCGTAATTCATTGCGTGTCCATCGAAATAAGACTCCAGTTTAATTTGAAAAGCGAGTGATCATACCAATTCAAGTTGATTAGTGCGTATTTTCAGAACCGCCTGCGGCAGCGGGCGGGTCAACGCCGCACGGGAAATCCGCCCACTACCGCAGGCGGTTCTGACTTTGAGCAACGATACGCACACTTTGTTTTGAATTGGTATTATCAATCAGCCCAATCGAGTGATCCGTTTTCGGCGATAAATTTGCGGCAAACCGCCGCCGACCTTCTGGACTCGGCACAGGCTATGGAATTAAACTTGAGTTATGGCGGAAAACGAAACAGCGAATGAAAAAAAGCAAACCTTCACCGGATTGGCGCGGCGTTTGGGCAAACTTCCGAACGATAAAAAAATAGTTTCGCTGGAGATGAGCGCGGCTCTGGCGGGCGTATCCCTGCGCGTCAGCCGCGAATTCGTCGAAGCTGTGCCGAAGGCGGCGAAGATTTTGTCAGCCGAAGACATCCGAAATTGGGCGGAAATGGGCAGGCGTTTGGCGATGGGAAATGCCGATTTGGGGGCGAAATTTTTTGCCGACGGCGCGGGTGAGTTAAAAAAAGTCCCGGAAAAAGCGCGTCCGCTGGTTTTTCAAATCTGCACGCGCCAGCTCGTTTTATCGAGTTCGATTGCGCTCGAAACCTTTCAATTGATTCCGACGCTCGCCAAAGAGATCGGCGACGAAAATCTGTTCGCCGACATTTTGAAATTAGCATCGGAAATCGCCAGCCGTTCCGCCAAACACAGCACCGATTTTTTGAACAAAACGCCGAAAGTCGCCGAATCGTTGAGAAAATTCGGCGATGATAAATCCGAAGTCGCTGCCTCAGTTGTCGCGCTCGCGTCGCACTTCGCCAATCGAACCGGCGGAATGACGGCGGACTTGTGGCAGATTCTGCCCGCCGCTTTGGAGAAATTGACCGCCGCGCAAGCCGTCGAATTAACAAAAAAAGCGTCGGAATTTTTGGAATTCGGCGGCAGCGTCACGCTTCATTTTACGAGCGCGGGCGGCGAAGTGATGCGGCGGATGGACGGCGTTTTTGAAGATTGGCGACAGGTTTTATTGAAAATGGCGGCGAGCGGCAACGCGATTTTGATTTCGTTTATTCGTTCCAGCCCGAACTTTTCCGCGCAGATAATGACGCTGCAAAAAAAATCCGATGTCACCGAAACGGCGCGAAGGGTTTTGCATCTGGTCAAAGAAATCGCCGCCGCCGATGCCGAATCCGCGCTCGCCGCGTTTCGTTCGAGCGCATCAGCACTTAAAAAAGTTTCGCTCGCGCAGTTTGAAGAATGGATTCAGACGGGTTTGGAGAAAAATAAAAACGAGTCGGCAAAGGCGCGGAAAAGTTATTTCGCCCTGGAAACGCGCAACAGCAACCAGCTTTTGCAGGAGGCGCAGACGGGTTTGCCGCTCGAAAATGTGCAGACGGTTTTGCGGATTTACATCGAGGGTTTGACGGGCATCGAGGTCGAAATCGCGCCCTTGACGGCGATGCCGCAGGAATCGCGCATCGGCGACGGGAAAACGATTTATCTGCCGTCGAACGTCAACGAATTCAGCAGCGACGAGATGGATTTTCGCCTTTACAAGGTTCTCGCGGCGCACGGCGCGGGACAAATCGAATTCGGAACTTACGAAAAAGATTCGCTCGGTTTAAAAGCCGCTTTCGCCGAACTCTCCGCGCTGTTCGAGGCGACCGCCGAACAGACCGACGCATTCTCACTCGCCGGTTACATTGAAGACGTGCAGAAAGGCGAACGCGCTTTATCCGAAGAAGAAACGGCGCGGGAGATGAAAAAGACGAAAAAGAAGCTGCCGAAAAACTCCGATTACAAAGCGGTTTTGCAGATTTTTCCCGAACCGAGTTTGGCGAAAAAGATTTTCGGCACGATGGAAAACTCGCGGATTGATAATCGTCTGCGCCAAACTTATCGCGGACTTCGTAAAGATTTGGATTTGATGCAGAAGTTTTTGCGCGAAAAACGTCCGTTTATCTTCGATTTGCCGATTCACCAAGTCCCGTCCGAATTGCTGTTTCAAATAACTCTGTGCGGCGGCGCAACCGACGATGCCCGAAAATTTTACGGGCAAATCGTCTCGGAAATCGAAACGGTGATCGAAAAATACCTCGTCATCGAAAACGCGACCGTCGCCGATTCAGTGATGGCGACGAGCCGCGTTTACAGTCTTTTCCAAAACATCACGGCGGAGCAGCAGGCGCAAGCCGAGTCGGAAGAAAACAAACCGGACGACGACCGCGAATATCAATATGAGGACAAAAATTCGGCGGAATCAATTTTAGAATCGCAGGTCAAACGCGAGCCGAAGCCGAAGAAAAATCAGGACGCGCGCGATTTATTCAACGCCTGGAATTCGCAGGACGACGAAGGCGAACCCGAAGATTTGCAGGGCGCGGAAGCCTGGACGCACAACGAAATGCCCGAACAGCCGCTGGAATTGGGCGACACGGCTTTTGCCTACGACGAATGGGACAAGGATTTGTCAGATTTTCGCACGGATTGGTGCCGCGTGATCGAGAAAAAAGTGCGGCAGGGCGACCGAAATTTCGTCGAACTGGCGCGTTCTCGGTATCGCGGCGTGATCTCTTCGATTCGCCACCAATTTCAATTGATGAAGCCGGAGAATTTAACGAAAATCAACCGCGAATTGGACGGCGAAGATTACGACTTAAACGCGCTCGTCGAATACGTCGTGGACAAACGCGCCGACGGTCAGCCGTCCGAACGGATTTACACGAAGCGTCTGCGAAAACAGCGCGATGTCGCCGTTTCCCTGCTGCTCGACCAATCGTCTTCGACGGCGCGGACGATCACGCGCAATCCGCTTCAACCTTACACGCATCCGGGACGCAGGATTATCGAAATCGAAAAAGAAGGTTTGGTTTTGATGAGCGAAGCGTTGGAAGCCGTCGGCGACGTTTATTCGATCAACGGCTTCACGTCCGAAGGTCGGCGCAACGTGAAATTCTACGTCGTCAAAGATTTCGACGAAAAGTATTCCGACGAAATCGAAAAACGCATCGGCGGCATCACGTTTCAAAACAACACGCGACTCGGCGCGGCAATCCGCCACGCGGCGGCGAAACTTCTCCGGCAGGATTCGCGCACAAAATTATTGATAATTTTAACCGACGGCAGACCTTACGACCACGATTACGGCGATGCCAGATACGCCCGCGAAGACGTACGCGAAGCCTTGACCGAAGCCAAACAGAGCGGCATCACGCCGTTCTGCATCACGGTTGACCGCGAATCGGAATTTGAATTAAAGGATTTATACGGCGATGTCGGCTATACGATTATTGACGACGTTTTGAGTTTGCCGGAGCGGATGCCGAATATCTATCGGCGGTTGACGAGTTAAATTTATTCACATTGGGTTTAATACCCCGTCAGCTTGCTGCGGCTTTATACTGTGTGAATGAGCGAATTCATTCACAAAAACCACCAT
>JAYVKL010000225.1:0-12461 GCA_043768465.1 Pyrinomonadaceae bacterium | reverse complement strand
TGTAAAATGCTGACAATAAACAGTTTAATGATTTATATCTTTGTCGCCTTAGCGTTGTAACCACAAGACTTAGCAATTTTTGTCCTGTACTTAGAATTTATTTATGAGATTTGAATCAACGATTTACAAAAATCAACAGTATGAACTGATAGAACAATCAACGGGAAAAATTAAAAAGAATTAAATTTCTAAATGAAAACATCCGAAATAAAATCCAGACTTCGCAATCTTTCCGACGAATATTTGCGCCTGACGCGCAAATTAAAACTCGGCGGCGGCGCGGAGAAAATCGAAAAAATTCACCGGCAGGGAAAATTAACCGCCCGCGAGCGCGTTGATTTGTTGTTCGACAAGGACGAATACCAGCAGGAAATCGGGTTGCTCATCGCCTACGACGAATATCAAGGTCAGGCTCCGGCGGCGGCGGTCGTAACCAGTATCGGCAAAGTTCACGGGCGCGAAACGGTCGTCGTCGCCAACGACGCGACGATTAAAGCGGGCGCGTGGTTTCCTGAAACGATTAAAAAAATCTTGCGGGCGCAGGAGATTGCGATGCGGAATCGCGTGCCGATAATCTATCTGGTTGATTCGGCGGGCGTGAATTTGCCGTATCAGGGCGGCGTGTTTCCCGGTCAATACGGCGCGGCGCGGATTTTCTATTACAACTCGATAATGCGGCGATATTTGAAAGTTCCGCAGATCGCCGCCGTGATGGGAATGTGCGTCGCGGGCGGAGCATACCTGCCCGCGCTGTCAGATGTGATTTTGATGGTCGAAGGCACGTCGTTTATGGGTTTGGGGGGCGCGAATCTCGTTAAAGGCGCGACCGGGCAGACGATTGACAACGAGAGTTTGGGCGGCGCGTTAACGCATAATTCGATTTCCGGCGTGGCGCATTTCCGCACGAAAACGGAGGCGGAATGTCTGGAGAAAATTCGCACTCTGGTCGCCGAACTGCCGCGCCGGGAAACAACGAAAGTTTCGATTATCGAATCGAGACCGCCGGTCAAAAAGCCCGAAAAACTCTACGAGATTCTGCCCGAAGATCATCGTGCGCCATACGATATGCGCGAGGTTTTGAACTGCTTTTTAGACGCGGGCGAACTCGACGAATTTCAAGCCGATTACGCCAAAGAGATGATTTGCGGCACGGCGCGCATCGGCGGAATTCTCGTCGGCATCATCGCCAATCATCGCGGAATGGTCAAAGGCAAACAAGGCAAAGCTCCCAAATTCGGCGGCATTGTCTATACCGAATCGGCGGAGAAAACGGCGTATTTTATCGAAAACTGCAACCGACATTCAACGCCGCTTTTATTCGTGCAGGACGTTTCCGGTTTTATGGTCGGGGCGGAAGCCGAGCATTCGGGAATCATTCGCGCCGGAGCGCATTTCGTCGAAGCGATGGCGACGGCGACCGTTCCGAAACTCGTCTTGACCGTCAATCACGCTTCGGGCGCGGGTTATTACGCGATGGCTGGGCAGGGTTTCGACCCGGACTTTATTTTCAGTTTGCCGACGGGTCGAATGGGCGTAATGGAAGGCGACAGCGCGGCGCAGGCGATTTTCGGAACGCAAATCGAGAAACTCAAAAAAGAAGGCAGGGAGGTTGACGCGGCGACGGCAGCCGAGATGGTCAAAGTGCGCGAAACTTACGACCGCGAACTCGATGCCAAACACGCGGCGGCGCGCGGCTTGCTCGACGCGATTGTTGCGCCCGAAGATTTGCGCGAGGCTTTAACGCTGGCTTTGCAAACCTGTTTGAATACCAACCAGCCGCACATCGGCGCGTTTGTTTTGCCGTCTTTGATATAGGAAGTCGTGACAAAAAGCAAATTACGACGTTCGGAGTTCCGCCTTCAGGCGGCTTCCTGTCGAGGTAAAACCGCCTGAAAGCGGAACTCCAAACTCTCAAACCCGCTTTTTATGACACCGGCGGTAAGTTTAAAATGATTCAAGGCATCAACAAAAACTTAACCGTCGAAATACTCAATCGTTCCGCCGTCATTCGCTTCACGCGCCCTGAAATAAAAAATCCGCTGTCCATCCAAACGCTCGAAGCTCTCAAATCAATCTTCGCCGACTTGGAATCAAACGAGCAGATTGCCAAAATCATTTTCACGGGTTCGGGCGACACCTTCGCGTCGGGCGCGAATCTCAAGGAAATCGCCGGGACGACGGCGGATAAAGCGCGTGCATTTGCCGGGCGCGGGCAAACTTTGATGCAGACAATTTACCAATCGAAGAAGTTTACCGTCGCCGCCATTGACGGCTTTTGTTTGGGCGGCGCGTTGGATTTGGCGTTGTCGTGCAAGCGAAGAATCGCTGCGCCGCGTTCGATATTCGCGCATCCGGGAGCTAATTTAGGAATTATCACGGGCTGGAGCGGAACGCAAATTCTGCCGCGTCTGATCGGCGAAGCCAAAGCGTTGGAAATGTTTTTGACGGCAAATCGGCTCGACGCAAAAGAGGCACTGCGTATTCGTCTGATTGATAAGATTGCCGATGTTCCGCTGCAAGCAGCGTTGAAGTGGAAAGATGACGATTTATCAGGGTAAGGTTAAGGATTATATGAAAGGAAAATTAAAGAAAAGCTTGGTTTTAAGCGCATTAACGGTTTCGTTTGCCTTCGTCGGATTGGCTTTCGTGCCGCATCACACCTGCGGCTGTCCGCAGTATGAAGACGGATCGCAGTTGACGAATTTTGTTAATTCCGTGTCGGTGAAATTTATCGGGAGAAAGATGATCGAGACGAATCCGAGACCTTCTCTTTAATCGGCAATTTTGTTTTTTCTAAATTTGCCGCTCGATTCGTTGGAATCGGCGGCAAATTTTCGCGCCCGAATGACATCATAAAGGCTATGAAAAAATTCGTTTCGGCTTTGGTATTCGGAAAGTTGTTATTGATTTCGGTTTTCACCGCGCTGTTTTTTTCATCGTGTCAAACGGCGAGCCTGTCGTCGGTCGAGCCGTTGCCGACTCCGCCGGCGAACGTCGTCAACGCGAACGCGAACGTCTCGAACGATAATATCAATCGTCCGGTCAGCGAGCCTTACGCGGGCGATTTGTCAATTTTCGAGTCTGAAGATCGCGCTAAAAATCTACAGATTGACCGCGTGATGGACATCCTGAAAATCACGGAAGGCAAGTCGGTCGCCGACATCGGCGCGGGTTCGGGCTGGTTTTCCACCAGAGCGGCAAACCGCGTCGGCGCGAGCGGTAAAGTTTTCGCCGTCGAAATCAATCAGGAATATATCAATTACATCAACGAACGCGCCAAAAAGGAAAAAATCGCCAATATCCGAACGGTTCTCGGCACCGAAGACGATCCGAAACTGCCTGACAACTCAATTGACGCGGCGTTGATTCTCAAAACTTACCACGAAATCGGACAGCCGGTTAAAGTATTGAAAAAACTGCGGAAATCGTTGAAGAAAGATGCGTTAATCGGCATCATTGACCGCAACGGCAGCGGCGACGACCACGGCATCAAAAAAGAAGTGGTGAAAGGCGAGTTGAAACGCGCCGGTTTTGTTTTGGCGGACGAGTTCGATTTTACCAAAGCCGACGGTATGGATTATTTTCTGGTTTTCAAACTAAACTGAAAATATCGCGCACCGACTTTAACGGATTTTGCTTTGTCGGCGATTCCGGCGCACCGTTATAAAAATCGGCTCGTCCTTAAATCAGCGAAACGACTTGACCTCCGCCGTCCGGTCGGCATCGAATGATTGACGACATCTAAATCTATTCGGCGCAGACGGCGTTCAAACTTGTTTCATTTGTTATAATCGCCAAAGTTCGAGAATTTTCTAATTTAAAATGCACTATCATTTAATCGGAATTTGCGGAACGGCGATGGCTTCTTTAGCCGGAATGTTGCAGGCTCGCGGGCATCGAGTGACGGGTTCGGATCAGAATGTTTATCCGCCGATGTCAACGCAGCTCGAATCGCTCGGCATCGAAATTATCAGCGGTTACAAAGCCGAAAACGCCGATGTCGGCGCGGATTGCACCGTGGTCGGGAATACGATTTCGCGCGGCAACACGGAACTCGAAGAAGTTTTGAATCGCAAACTTTTTTATCGTTCGCAAGCCGAAATCGTGAAGGAAGAATTTATTCGCGGGCGGCGCAGTCTGGTCATCGCGGGAACGCACGGCAAGACGACGACGACGAGCATTGCAACGTGGATCGCCGAATGCGGCGGGTTGAATCCGTCGTTTCTGGTCGGCGGCATCGTCCAGAATTTCGGTGCGAGCTTTCGCGTCACGGACGACGATTTTTTCATTATCGAAGGCGACGAATACGATACGGCTTATTTCGATAAAAAGCCGAAGTTTATGCACTATCTGCCCGAAATGGCAATTATCGGCAACATCGAATTCGATCACGCCGATATTTACCGCGACATCTGGGAAATCAAATTCGCGTTTTCGCGTTTGATGAATCTCGTGCCGTCGAACGGGCGTTTGATCGTCGGCGTTGATTCGCCGATTGTCCGCGAAGTCTTGGACGAAATGCACGGGAAAATTTACACGAACATCGAGACATTCGGCACGTCGGACGACGCGAAATGGCAAGCCCGATACATTGATTTTTCCGGCGATGTGACGCGCTTCACGGTTTTCAAAGACGGACATTCGTGGAGCGAGTTTGAAACGAATCTGATCGGTGAGTTCAATGTCCGCAACTGTCTAGCCGTCATCATCGCGGCGGATGCTTGGGGAATTTCCAGGGAACAAATGCAGGAAGCCTTTCGCACGTTCAAATCGGTTAAGCGGCGCGTCGAGATTCGCGGCGTGATCGGCGGTGTCACCGTGATTGACGATTTCGCGCATCATCCGACGGCGGTCGAGGAGACCTTGAAAGCCTTGAAAACCAAGTATAAAGACAAACGTCTGATCGCCGTTTTCGAGCCGCGTTCGTGGTCTTCGCGGCTGGCGGTTTTCCAAGAACCGTATCGCAAAGCGTTTTCCTACGCCGATTACGTCGTTATCGCCGGAGTTTACAACACCTCCAAAGCGTCGGAACTCGGCAAGGTTCTGGACGTTGACGAACTGGTCGAAGACATCAAATTGCAGGGCAAACCGGCGTTGAGTTTCCCCGATGCCGACGCGATTGTCGAACATCTCGCGCCGGAATTGAAAACCGGCGATGTCGTGGCGATTATGTCGAACGGCGGTTTCGGCGGCATTCACGAAAAGGTTTTGAAGGCGTTGAAAGAAAACCGATAGATCGCTGTTTGGTCAATAAAACAAAGATTTCGCTTGCCTAAAACGCAAAAAGAAGGCAAACTGTTTGACAGGTTTTGCTCTCAAGCTATCTCTGGTAGATGCGCCCGTTCGTGATAAGAAAAGCGACAGCTTCGGTTCGGTTGGAGAGTTGGATAAATGTTCGGAAGCCGGTTCAGATTATAAGGTATCGCAAAAAAGGTCGGGCGCGTCGCGGTTAGTATTGAGAAAGCATTTTACAGATTTTCTTTCCTGAAAATTTCCTGCCCGCCTTCGCTTCATTCAAGATTAGAAATAGGAAAAAATAATGAGTACAAAACTATACGTTGGCAACCTGGCGTTCGGTGTCACGAGTGATGATTTACAAGAGCATTTTGCTCAGGCTGGCACGGTCGAATCGGCGAAGGTCGTTGAAGACCGCGACACGGGACGCTCGCGCGGTTTCGGCTTTGTCGAGATGGCATCTTCCGAGGAAGCGATGGCGGCGATTGAGCAGTTTAACGGGCAGGATTTTGACGGGCGTAATTTGGTCGTGAACGAAGCGCGTCCGCGTGAAGAAGGCGGCGGCGGCGGTCGCGGCGGCGGTTACGGCGGCGGCGGAAATCGCGGCGGCGGCGGCGGTGGTCGCGGCGGAAGCGGCGGCGGCGGTGATCGCGGCGGAAGCGGCGGCGGCGGCGGTTATTCGCGCTGGTAAAATTGAAGGTAAAAGGTAAAAGGTAAAGGGTAAAAGGTAAAACTTTGTAGCAAGTCTTGAAGTTTTACCTTTTACCTTTTACCTTTTACCTTTTACCCTTCTTACCTTTTTACCTTTAATTCGTTTTTCCTTTGAAATTTGCCAGGGCGATAACGATTTCGTCAATTGATGATTGGCGAAGTTGAGCATCTTCGACACCATTGACGATGATCGAAAAAACCAGACGCTCGTTTACCATCGAACTGATATAACCGGAAAGGCTCGAAACCTGGTCAATCGTGCCGGTTTTGCCGCGCACGTTGGCGGCGGCGGCGGTTCCTTTGAAGCGATTTTTTAATGTTCCGTCAACCGCGCCAATGGTCAGAGCGTCGCGCCAGACATCGGCGTAACGGCTTTTCGACATAAAAGCATAAAGCGCGACGGCGGAGGCGGGCGTTATCAAATCGTGCCGCGAAAGTCCCGAACCGTCCGATTGAATCACGCTGTCGGACGCGATGCCGATTTCATTCAGAAAGTTTTTCACGACGCTCAAACCCAATTCGGAACTCGTTCGATTCGGCAACGCCAAACCGTTTGCCGCGTCAAGCCGCATTTGTTTTCTGCCGATTTCCTCGCCGAGCGTCCACAGAATCGTTTCGGTATAAGTATTTTGACTGGGTTTCAAAGTCTTCGCGGCGATCAGGCTCAACGGCGGCGATTCGAGTTTGGCGATTTCGATTGGCGCGGTGGTCGAAGCGGCTGCCGTAAACTTTTTGTCTTCGGCGTTGACGACTTTGTTTTGTCCGTTAATTACGATGCCTTTCTGCATTAAAAGTCCGCGCAGCAGTTCGATAAAAATCTGCGCCGGGCGCGAGACGGCGATGGAACCCGTGTAGCCTTTGTCGGCAAAAGGCATTGTCCCGCTGACTTCGACGATGTTTTGATCGAGCTTTTTGAGAACTCTGATTTCACGTTTTGCGCCGGCGGCGGCGGTCGCGCAGCGGTTGACGATTTTGACAATCGTATTCGCCGGCAGAGTCTGAATAAAACACGGCGCACCGGTCGCGCTTCCCGGCTTGACGCTCAGGTCAACGGCGTTGTCATTGACCGGCAGTGCTGAAATTTCCGCGCCGTAATACCACTGCAAATCGTCCCATTCCCAGCCGGACGGAATCGGGTTCCCCGTAAAATAACCTTCGTCGCCGACCAAACTGCCTTCGATGCGTTTGACACCCGTTTGCGCGATTTTATCGGCGAGCGCGTCCAATCCTTTGTAATAATCGCCGGTGTTGAAAGCCGTCGAAACAGAAACGTCGCCGCGCCCGTAAATCGTCAAATCGCCTTTAATCGTCCCGTTTGCATCGGGCATCGAAGCGGCGTAAACGCTCGTGGTAAATCGAAAATAAGGCGAAAGTTTTTCGATTGCCGCCGCCACCGTATAGCTTTTCATATTTGAGGCGGGCATCAGATATTTTTCGGCGTTCTGTTCGTAAATCGTTTTGTTCGTATCGAGCGACACGATTTTTACGCCGATCTGTCCGCGCCGTAATTCGGGACGCGACAAAACGGTTTGAATCTTCGCTTGAAGCTCCGGCAAAGTTAGATACGACGGCGGCGGAGTCGGAGTGATCGCAGGCGTGGGAGTCGGCGAAACCAGCGGTGTCGGCGCGGCTTTTTTCGTTGGCGGCGGCGGCGTTTTTACCCCGGTTGAAATCGGATTGACGCGCGGTTGGTTTATTTGCGCCGCTGTGGAAACGGCAAAGTTAAATCCAAGCCACGAAACTGCGAGCGCAAAAACGGCGGCGATGTTCAGGTGATTTCTTTTCATAATATAAATTTCCGTCAGTTAAAAGCATATTAGACATCCTTCCAAAACAAAAACGGCGGCTAACTTACATTCAAGTCTTTTACAAATCTGCGGCGACAATAGACAATAATCAGAATGGATACACGGATTCACCGCGAAGTCATCGGCGGGCATCTGCTCGTCATCGGCGGGGCGGAAGACAAATATAACGAACGGCGAATTTTGCGGAAGTTTCTGGAATTGACGGGCAAGGACGGCGGCGAGACGAATGTTTTAATCGTGCCGGTGGCATCGGATTTCCCGGAATTTGCGGCGGACGTTTACGTTCAGGCGTTCCGGCGTTTGGGCATCGCCAATCCGAAGGTGTTGCGGGCGACATCAAGACAGGATGTTTTCGATGCCGATGCGGAAGCCCTGTTTGACGGCGTGGACGGCGTTTTTATCACGGGCGGCGATCAGATGCGGCTCGTGTCGGTTCTCGGCGGCACCAAGTTCGCTCAGGCTCTGCGCGAAAAAGTCGCGGAAACCGATGTCGTTTTAGCCGGAACGAGCGCGGGTGCGGCGGGAATGTCCACGACGATGATCGTGCGCGGCGATTCGGCGGCGCATCCGCATAAAGATTCGGTCAGGCTTTCGCCCGGTTTGGGCTTTTTGAAAAACATTATCATTGACCAGCATTTCACCGAACGCGGGCGCATCTCGCGCCTGATTACGGCGGTCTCGTATAATCCGTATAATCTCGGCATCGGCATTGACGAAAACACGGCGATAATTCTGGATAACGAAGGAATCTTGGAAGTTTTCGGCAACGGTTCGGCGACGATTGTGGACGGCTCGCAGATTTCCTACAACGAAATCGCCGAAGTCAGCGATTTTCAGCCGTTCAGCGTCTGCGGCGTGCAGCTTCACATTTTAGGCAACGGCTTGATTTACGATTATTTCGGCAGAACGCCGATTCAGCCGCCAAACGAATTTTTATTACCTGATATTGAATAAAATTTTAACCACATAGAGACATAGAAAACATAGAAAATTCGTCCGAATCGTCAACAGCAAATTGCACATCAATCGTAAAATTGCCACATATTTCGTTGGTAAAATAAAAACTATGTTTTCTATATTTCTATATGGTTAAAATGAAAGAATATGAAAATTCACGAAATCAGAACTCTGCGCGGTCCGAATTACTGGAGCGGCTACTGGAAAAAGCTCATTATAATGCGTCTCGAAATCGGCGATTATGAAGAGCAACCGACGGATAAAATCGAAGGTTTCTACGAGCGGATGAACGAAGTGATGCCGTCAATCCAAACGCACGGCTGTAGTTACAAAGAAGAAGGCGGATTTAACCGGCGCGTTCGGGAAGGAACCTGGGCGGGACACGTCATCGAACATTTCGCGCTCGAATTGCAGACGCTCGCGGGAATGGATGTAGGTTACGGCAGAACCCGCGAAACCGGCGAAAAGGGAATTTACAACGTCGTTTTCGCGTATTTCGAGGAAGAAGTCGGGCGTTACGCCGCCCGCGCCGCCGTGCGTTTGTTTCTGGAATTGGCGGAAGGGAAGTCGGTTGATTCGATTAAACAGACGCTCGCCGACGAGATTCAGGAGATGCGCGTGATTCGAGAACGGGTGCGGTTCGGACCTTCGACCGGCTCGATTATCGAAGAAGCCGTGTCGCGTGATATTCCGTATATTCGGCTGAACGATCAGGCACTCGTCCAACTCGGTTACGGCATTTATCAGCAGCGCATCCAGGCGACGACGACGAATAAAACGAATATGATTTCGTGCGACATCGCCACGAACAAGGCGGCGACGAAAAAACTGCTGGGCGAAATGGGCGTTCCCGTGCCGAAAGGTTTCCGCATCCGCGACGAAGACGAAGTGAAAAGCACGGTCGAAGCGGTCGGCTTTCCCGTCGTCATCAAACCGCTCGACGGCAATCACGGACGCGGCGCGACCGTCGGAATTGAAACCCTGGAAGATGCGGTCACGGCGTTTCACGTCGCTCAATCGCAGTCGCGTTCAAAATGGGTGATCGTCGAAAAAATGCTGGACGGCGGCGATTTTCGCGCTCTGGTCGTTGATAATAAACTCGTGGCGATTGCCGAACGAACGCCCGCGCACGTCACGGGCGACGGCGTAAACACGATTCAGGCGTTGATTGATAAAACCAACGAAGACCCGCGACGCGGTTACGGACACGAAAACGTCCTGACGCAGATTGACGTTGACGGCTCGACCGAAAAACTTTTGAAATTGAAAGATTACACGCTCGAAACGGTTTTGCCAGTTGGCGAAGTTCTGCTTTTGAAAACGACGGCGAACATCTCGACCGGCGGCACGGCGATTGACCGCACGGACGAAGCGCACCCGGAAAACGTCTTTTTATTCGAGCGCATCGCCAAAATCATCGGGCTGGACATCATCGGCATTGATGTCATCGCGCCGAACATCACGGATCCTTTAAGTCAGAACGGCGGCGGTGTCATCGAAGTCAACGCCGCGCCCGGATTCCGAATGCACCTCGCGCCGTCCGAAGGCATCGGGCGCAACGTCGCCGAATACGTCGTTGATATGCTGTTTCCGCCGACCAAACCGTTTCGCATTCCGATTTTTGCGATTACCGGAACGAACGGCAAAACGACGACGACGCGGCTCATCGCGCACGTTTTGCGCGGCAGCGGCAAAACCGTCGGCTTCACTACGACCGACGGAACTTATATTCACAACAATCAAATTACGGCGGGCGACAATACGGGACCGGTTTCGGCGCAGTTGGTTCTAAAAGACCCGTCGGTGCAGGTCGCGGTTTTGGAAACGGCGCGCGGCGGCATTATTCGTTCGGGCATCGGCTACGATCACTGCGACATCGCCGTCGTCACCAACGTCGCCGCCGATCATCTCGGCTTGAAAGATGTCAATACTCTGGAAGATTTGGCGCGGGTTAAAGCCGTCGTGCCGCGCTCTGTCTCAAGCAAAGGTTTCGCGGTTTTAAACGCCGAAGACGAACTCGTTTACAATATGCGAAAGCTGGTCAGTGGCAAAGTCGTCTATTTTGCGATGGACGAAAATCACCCGAATATCCGGCGCAACGCCCGGCGCGGCGGCATTTCGTGCGTTTACGAAAACGGCTATATCACTTTGCTCAAAGGCAAATGGAAAGTCCGCGTCGAGCGGGCGATAAATATTCCGCTGACTTACGGCGGACGCGCCGGATTTATGATTCAGAACGTGCTGGCGGCAACTTTGGCGTGTTTCGTTCACGGCGTGTCTTTGGAAGATATTCGCGTCGGACTGACGACCTTCACGCCTTCGACGGCGCAAACTCCGGGACGACTGAACTTTATCGAAATCAAAGATTTCACGCTTTTGATAGATTTCGCGCACAATCCGGCGGGACTGCTCGGACTGGAAGATTTCATCGGCAAACTGCCGTATCCGTTCAAAACGGGAATTTTAAGCGGAGTCGGCGACCGGCGCGACGAAGATTTGCGCGAAATGGGACGCATCGCCGGCGGAATGTTCGACCGTTTAATCATCCGGCGCGGCGACCATCTGCGCGGGCGCACCGAACAATCGGTTTACGATTTGCTGCAAGCCGGGGTCAAAGAAAGCGGAAAAAATCCCGACGTAAAAATCATCAGGGAAAACGAAGCCTCGGTTTTTCACGCGCTCGACACGGCGAAAGCGAGCGAACTGGTCGTCATTTTAGCCGACAGCGTGAAAGTGGATATGGGCATCGTCAACCAATACCGCGAAAAACTTATTGCCGAGTAAATTCCATCGAAGAACGAATTCAACTTGAAAAATGAGTAGTGTTGGAGCAGTCGGCGGCAGCCGATGGGTTGGCTTGATCTGGATTAAACCCACCAGATGCCGCCGACGGTTCCGACAGATTCGGCATCAATATACCTATTGTATTTTGAATTGATATTATTTTGCCACGCCGGTTAAAACTCGACAATTATCTAATTGCCATCCGCCGACTCCTTCATCCAACTCTGAATTTTCTCAATATCTTTGGTGACGGTGCGCGAAGCGGCGTATAAAACAAGCGTCAGCACGATGCTTAAAATCGGTATCAGATACATCGCGCTCTGCAAACCCGCGCCGCGAAACGGTTCGAGCGCGGCTGGCGACAAATCGGCAATTCCGGCGGCGGTCGCCGCGCTTCTCGTAAAATAATCGCTCAAAACTCCGGTCGCGTAAGGTCCGACCGACGCGCCTAAAACATACATCGCCAGAAAATAAATTGACATCGCCGTCCCGCGCAAACCCGGTTCGACCGTTTCCTGAATCGTCGAATAAACGAGCGAATAATAAAAAGCCATCAAGCCGTAGCTGATGCCCATCGCCAGCAAAAAAAACGTGATGTTGCCGGCAGCGGTTTGGAGCGCGGTAAAGAAAAACGGAATCGAAAGCATAATCGCCGCCGCGACGACGACCAGCGGCGCGTTGACTCGTCGTTTCCGCGCCGCGATGCCGACGAAACCGCTCAAAAGCAGTGCCGGTGCGCCCATCACGCCGAAAATCAGCATCGAGACCAGATTGGCGTTTTGAATATCCAGCCCGTGAAACCGCATCAGATACGGCGTGATAAAAGCACCGAGCGCGTAAAGATTAAAGTTGTGAAGCGCGCCGGAGATTATCAGCCAGCGCATCGTCGGCGTGGCGAGAATCAGTTTATATGGCGAGCCGCTCCGTCTTCGTTCGCCGATATTATGAGCTTCGTTTGCGCCGCGC
>JAYVKL010000224.1:0-8762 GCA_043768465.1 Pyrinomonadaceae bacterium | reverse complement strand
TTGGTTCGCTATCTCCTTGAATTTTATTAGTCTAAAACCAAGTTTAGCGAACCCGCTGCTCGTTCTTCAATTTCTATCTTCTAAATTTAAACAGACTCTTAGATAAAATTCAGATCGGTTGGAAAATATTGCGGTGAGGACGAAATTTTCATAAATTAATCGGGTGTTTGGTCAACCTTGACGCTGTGTTTTCCTTTTGCGTCGTCAATAAATACATTTTCAATCTTCTGTGCGGCTTTGAAAGAGGTAAATGTATAAAAAGGCGTTACGACATCTAAAACAAGACCGTCTGTTTTACGATGTTTAAGAATGAATTGCGGCGGGAATATCTCAATCGGTGATTGCTCTAAAAAGACATCATAGCCGGAAGTTTCGTGTTTTCCTTCGGCAATGATAATGACTCCGCCCGGCACTTGGTCGGCGCGGTATCCGACATCGCCGTTTTCGTTACAAAGTTCGATTCTTTCATCGAAGACATCAATTTGTTTTGTCGTAGTCGCGCCGACAACTTCGATTCCTTTAGTGCCGACAATGCCGTCAAGCGGTATTGAAACCGAGTAGGGCGCAAGGGCTGGAAGCCCAAATCCAGGCAGAATTCCGATAACCTCGATTCGCCAGTATTCGGGTTGATGTGTATAAATCACCGGATTTAGCTCAACCTTCATATTGAGATAAGGCTTCGTCCCCGAAACCGTTAAGAAATAAGTCCCGTTGACAAAACCGCCGACTACTTCGGCAACTTCAAAATCAATTAAATTGACGGATTCAGCCTTTGGCGCATTTAGTAATTGCTCACTTGTAAAGTATTTCATTGTTTTTTCTCCTTTTATTCTGAACGTAAATTTATTCTCAACCGGCGATTACGTCATAAACCGGCGATTGTTATTCGCACACAGATTTTTTGTGCAAACACACTCGAAGAAACTCTAATTTTCCAGCTTTCATTTTTCAATGAACTATGTGTTCGGCGTTGTTTCCGGTTTTTTCTTTGCCGCGCGTTCGACGTGGCTGGCACTCGTCCACGCGGCGAGTTTTGCCGGATTGTCGCGGTATTTGTTCGGGACGATTGCCCGCAGGCGGCGCAAGCCGTCGAGTCCGTTTTTGACCGCGCCGCCAATCGCCGCCGTCGCCGAAACTTTTCCGCCGCGCGCCGCGCCTTTTTCGCTGACGGCTTGCTCGAAATTCGTGATGTCGGCTTGCAAATCCGCCAGAAAATCGGCGGGCAAACCGAACCCGACAAATTGACTTTCAAGCGGAGTCGCGTCGGTTAAAAATGCGCGGGCGGCGGCAAGCAGATTTTGCTCGTTATTGCCGGGCGGCATTCGGAACAATGCGCCGACGGCGGAATCATCAACCGCCAACGCCCGCGCCGTGCGGTTGATCGCCCGCAAATCTTCGCGCATTTCGGCAATCGCCAAGGCTTTCTGCATCGTCATCTGCCCGCTCGCGCCGGAAGTCTGCACCGCGCCCGACTGTTCCACTTCAAGAGCCGCCGCCCCGACCGCCGCAAAGTTATTCGCGCCCGCCGAACCCGCCTTAAAATCGGCAACATTCTCCGCCCCGAAGTCCCGCACACCGACAAAGGCGTTATAATAATTTCGTTCTTTATCGTTCATTTAAGTTTTTCTCCTTTGAATCTGAGTTTTAAGTTCACACAAATCATTTGTGCCTCCGCACAAACGAATCTATCCTTTCGACAAGCTGTTTGACGTAACCGACAAGCCATCTCTTCTAACCGACAAACCAATTTATCCCGTCAACAAACCATTTTTACCAATTGTCAAGCCATTTGACGCAACCGACAAACGAATTGACGTTCCGCACAAACGATTTCCACCTCTCGACAAATTGATTTACCGTTCACACGAAACGTCTAACCCAAATTACATACAAGTTGACGCTCCGGGTTGTAAATTTACACTTCAAATAATAAAGTGCAGGTTTCAACAAATCTTAATCAAAATTCCTGAAATAAAATTTCGTCACAGTTCTTCTCAACAAAGCTTCTTGCCGAAATACTCTATTAACTTCAGGAAATTGAAACATTGGTCTTTACTTCTTTAATCCAAGCCGATTCACTGCCGCCTTCGGTAATTTTTAATTTTCCCAATTTATTCGGGTCTCCGTTAAAATCGTCAAAAGTTGCCTCGGTAACTTTTTCCCCTTCCGAATTCAGGACAGCATCCAATTTCGATAGTTTTGAGAAAAGTTGTAATTCGAGAGTGTTACAAGTTCCCTGCAATTGCGATAATGAACTCATAGTTGCCGCTAAATTTTTTATTGTTGACATTAATTTTCTCCTTTTAGTTTCCGATTTGAATGACTATATTTTCGTATTTCTTTATTGAGTCGGAGTTATCATTTTTATTATCCGCTCTCAAAATTTTAAGCAATTCTCTTAATGCACCGACTATTTTCTTGCCGTCGGATTGATTAGTTACTGTTTTCGCATCAAAAAACAGTCTGAATTGCGATTCATTTCGCAACGCATCAACTATTTTCCTCAATTTTTTGAGAGCCTCCGATGCTGTTCCCGGAGTATCGAGTTCAACATTAAGCCTTTCCCGCGTGTCGAAGGCGTTTCTTGCCCGCGTATTTTCATCTTCCGTAAATGCGTTTATCGTCAGAAGTTTCTCGGCTTGTCTTCTCAAACTGTCATCCGATCTGACCTGCACTTTGGGAGCATCATTATCAACCAAAACGCCGGTCGCCGACGATAACATAATTAAATCGAGCAGGATTTTGAGTTTGAATGTGTCGTAAGAACTGTCTTTCGTAATTTTGATATATTTCTTCCAGGAGTCCTTCCAAAACACACGTTCAGTCGGAATAAAAATATTAAATTTCTTTGACTGTTTGCTTGGAATAATAATATTTTCAGTGGGAATCGCATTTCGCAGATTTTCCAGCTTTTCGTCGGCGATATTTGGAAAGAGCGTGTTGGCGGCGGCGGATACCGTTGTTCCCAAAACATTTATTCCCAAAATGCCGTCGCGCCCGATGAGACCTTTAAATCCGGTAAGTATTGTCCCCATAGTAGCGGTAAAGGCAAGCACCCGGAAGCCGACGTTACGATTACTGCGGTTTAAATCGGCTTTTCCTGTAGCGATAACTTCTTCACGCCTGATGGCTTGCAGCGGGTTGATAATGTAAAAGTATTGGTCAAACTTTGCCTTGCAATCATCTCTCGGAAATGATTCGTCAGCCTGTTGCGCGTATCGGCATTGATTCGGATCAATAACGACATCTATTGTTTGAACGATAAATTGTTTGTTGAGCTTATCGTTGTGAATTTCAACCTGAACGACGAAATAAGATTGGGCGAACTTTTTTCCGAAGTTATTTTTAACGTCGTCGAAGGTTATAAATGTAGATTTCGCCACAACCTCTAAATTGGCATCCGCATCTCCATTCTTCTGCGCTAAACAAAGATTGCTCAAACCGAACAAAATAATCAGCGCAGGCAACAAATAATATCTTTTCTTTTTCATAAAATTTTCCTTCTTTGTCTGTAGGCAAAAAAGAATGTGTAATTCAGGAAATCCTGCTCAGTCAACACAGTCAATTTCAACCCGTTTAATGTTTAAAGATTTACACAAAATTTATATGTGCCGTTTATAAAAGCGATAGTTCGATTACTAAACGCCCAATAGTCTTTGCAGACCTTCGAGGTTGCCGTTGAATGTGTCGCGGTCGCAGCGTCCGATGCCGGAGACTTGGGGCGGCTGTGAACCGGCGTTGCCGTCGGTGTATTGCCAAAAGGTGAAAGTTTGCCAGGCTGCCGGGACTTTCGGCGTATCGCTGGAATACTTGGCGACCCACAGGAAACAATTTTTCAGAATCGTGTGCGTGTTGCTTCCGACTTTTTCGCGCAGGAAAGATTCGCCCGAATAAAGTCCCGGAAAGCGTCCGGTTTTAGCTTTGACCGCCGAGACGAATGTTTCCGCTTCGGCGAGCGTCATCGTGCCGGAGATGCCGTTCGGCTCGACATCGAGAACGAGCAAATCGGTGTCGGTCGGGTTGGCGGCGGCGAGGAAATGTTCGACCTGCTGTTCGGCATTTCCTTTTGTGCCGAAATGATACGCGCCACAGAGAAATCCGTTTGCCAGCGCGTGTTCGCGTCGTCCGTGATATTCGCCGTCAACGACGGCTGCGCCTGGCGTGGCTTTGCGAATCACACCGGCGACACCGTTTAGTTTTGCCGGTTGAAAGCTCGTCACCGTGTTGTGGTGCGATAAATCAACAACATTATTAAGCATAAAAATCTTCTGTTTGACTTATCGGTTGAAGAATCTGCGTGAACCGAAGAAAATGCACGGAGTCGGCGCAGAACTTCCAGCCGTATATGATTATTTGCCGTGGTTAAAACGAGCGGGAGTTGAATTAACCGTTGTAATTGGCGACGACTGCCCTTGAATTACCGGATAACGGACTTGGGAAAAGCAAAAGTTACGGTGAAAATGCACCGGAATAACTCGATTCCAAGCCGAAAAGGTTAAGTGCCGCAGTTTATCCGGCTGATGCCGGTCTGAATTGCCGAAAAATCAAGGTCGGGCGGAGCGAAATCAATACCGGCTTTTTTGATGTAGGAATTTTTCCTGCCGAATCGAAACGATTTTCGACGGTTGATCTGCGCGTTATTTCATCTTTCATTGGTATATGACAAAAATCGGCGGAAAATTACATTGCACTTTCGTTTTTTTCAAAAACTTTATCGCTGCCTCAATTTCCGCCGGCTAAGATTGTTGGTATCGAAAGAAAATTTACAAACGATTAAATGATCGTTTTCAATACGAAACGAACGGCGGAAAACGAACTTGGTCTGCTTGATAATCCTGCTTACTTATCTAACGCACCGAAAGCGAAAAAATATAATCATTTAAAATGTAGGAAATTTAATGCGCGGCGGAATCGTGAAAAGTCGGGGCTGATTTTTTGAGAAGGAAAGTGATTTTTTTTGAGTGTCGGCGGCGCAGATTTGAATGAATCAAAGATACGCCCGTTTCAGTTGAAAAAATTTGAATGGTCTTTCTCTGACGGCTGCGCTCAAGCCGGAAGGTTATATTTCCAGCCGCCCGCTTTTGAGAACGGTCTGGATTGAGACGGCGATTTCAGCTCGGAATAATCGGATTTTTCCGAACTTCTTCGGGCGAGTTTATTTCGCCGTCATCCAATTTTCGCCCGCGCCGATTTCGACCGTTAGCGGCACGTCCAACTCGACCGCCGACTCCATTTCTTTTTTGACGATTGCCATTGCCCGCGTCACTTCATCGTCCGGCGATTCGAGCAGCAGTTCGTCGTGAACCTGCATCACGATGCGCGTTTTCAGGTTTTCGCGCCGCAGAACATCGTCAACTTTGAGCATCGCCATCTTCACAATATCGGAAGCCGTACCCTGGATCGGCATATTGATCGCCTCGCGTTCGGCGCGGTGGCGCAGATTGAAATTACGGTCTTTGATGGACGGAACGTAACGTCGGCGCCCGTAAATCGAAGAAACGTAGCCTTGCTCGCGGGCGATTTTCGGAATTTCCTCCATAAAGGTTTTCACGCCTTTGTAGGTTTCGTAATAATCTTCGATCACCTTTTTCGCGTCACTGCGCGAGATGCCGACGCGCTGGGAAAGTCCGTAGGCTTCGACGGCGTAGGCGATAGCGAAATTCGTGATTTTGGCGTTGCGGCGGGCGATTTTCAGTTCCGCCGGAGTCTTTGCGCCGAACACCAATTCGGCGGTTTGCGCGTGGATGTCTTCGCCGTTTTGAAACGCATCGAGCATTCGTTCGTCGCGGGTGATGTGCGCCAGAAGCCGGAGTTCGAGCTGTGAATAATCGGCGGAAATCAGCTTGAAATTTTCTTCGGGAACGAAGGCTTTGCGGATTTGCTGACCGAGTTCGGTGCGAATCGGAATGTTTTGCAGATTCGGCTCGCTCGAAGATAATCTGCCGGTGGTTGTTACAGTCTGATTGAGATGGCAGTGAATTCTGCCGTCCGCGCCGAGGAGTTTCGGCAGCGCGTCGGCGTAAGTCGCCCGCAGTTTGTCGAGTTCGCGGTATTCCAAAACGAGGCGCGGCAGCTCGTAAGTTTCGGCGAGTTCGAGCATCACGTCCTTGCTCGTGGACATCTGCCCGGTGGCGGTTTTTTTGCTTGATCCGATGTTCAATTCTTCCAGCACTTCGCCGACTTGTTTCGGCGAGCCGATATTAAATTCGCGCCCGGCGAGTTCGTAAATCTTCGCGCCCAAAGTTTCGGTTTCGGTCGAAATAAAATCGGACAAACCTTTCAAAACGCCGGTGTCAACTTTCAGACCCGCCATTTCCATCCGGTAAAGCAGCGGCACGAGCGGCAGTTCGATGTCGGTGTAAATTTCTTCCAAACCGTCTTCCTGCAATTTTTTTCGCAAAGGCGGCGCGAGCTGATACGCGAAATCGGCGCGTTCGGCGGCGCGGTATTGCGTTTCCGTCCAGCCCTCCGGGAATTCCGCCGCCGCGTCCTGACCGAGGGTTTGCGCTGCTAAAAGCGATACTGCATAACTCGCACGGCTCGAATCAAGGAGATACGCGGCGAGCATCGTGTCGTCTTCGACGGCTTCGGGTTCGATGTCCAGAGTTTTCAAAATCGCCAGATTGCGCTTCAGATCGTGCGTCGCTTTCGCCAGAAAGCCGTTTGACAAAATATCCTTCAACGGCGCGACGGCTTCGGTTCTGCCGCCTTCAAAATTCTCCAGATCAACGTAGAAACTCGCGCCCGCGCCGGTGGCAATCGCCACGCCGCACGGCTCGACTTTTTGATAGGAGGCGGCGGTTTTCGGCGAGTTCGAGTCGTCGGTTTCAAAACTCCAATGCTCGATTTCCCAAAGTCGGCGAATCAATTTGTCCAAATCTTCGCGGCGCGTGATTTTCTGATAACGGCGTTTGGTGATTCCCAAAACCGCTGATTCGAGTCCGTCGAAAAGTGGCGCGGAATCGGTGAATTCGCGGGTTAAACTGGTAAATTCCAATTCACGAAATAGCGCGTAAGCCAGTTGACGATTCGGCGCGTCGTATTTGAATGAATCCAAATCAACCTCGACCGGAACGCCGATGTGAATCGTGGCGAGTTCGACCGATTGGCGAATAATCGGCTGGTTGTTCTGCAAACTTTCGCGGTAGCTTTTATGCGTCACTTCGGCGGCGCGGTTCATCGCTTCTTCTGCGGAACCGAATTGCTGAATCAGTTTCGTCGCGCCCTTCTCGCCGATTCCCGGCGCACCCGGAATGCCGTCAATCTGATCGCCCATTAAACCCAAAAGATCAATCATCTGCAAAGGCGTAACCCCGAATTTATTCTGCACCCAAGCCTCGTCGCACCATTCAATCGGCGGCACGGCGACCTTCCGTTTGACGTTCTGCGAATTCTGCCGCATACAAACAATCAGCGGATCGCGCACGAGTTGGCACATATCCTTGTCGTTCGAGACGATCACCGCCTGCATATTCTGGGCGGCGATTTTATGCGCTAGCGTTCCGATCAAATCGTCGGCTTCAAAACC
Organism: Pyrinomonadaceae bacterium; assembly: GCA_043768465.1. Classification (GTDB taxonomy): domain Bacteria; phylum Acidobacteriota; class Blastocatellia; order Pyrinomonadales; family Pyrinomonadaceae. The sequence goes on along the minus strand of JAYVKL010000224.1, from coordinate 1,234 downwards.
GTCGGTTTTCAGCATCGGGATATTGAAAGCCTCGCAAACTCGTTTGATATAAGGCATCTGCGATTTCAAATCGTCCGGCATATCGGCGCGATTAGCTTTATAAGCGGCGAAAGCGTCGTGGCGAAAAGTCGGCGTTGACGAATCGAAAACGGCGACGATGTAATCGGGATTTTCGTCTTTGAGCAGTTTCCGCAGCATATTCGTAAAAACGAAAACGGCTTGTGTGACCTGTCCTTTCGAGTTGCGGAGCGGTTCCTGGCGCATTCCCATCGGCGCGAAAAAAGCGCGGAAAATGTGCGACATCGTATCAATCAAAAATACTCTTTTGGGTTTTTGTTCGGTCATTCGTTTGTCTCTAAATTCTTTTGTTCGATGATATTGAATGTCGAAAACGGTTACAAGTCGGCGGCGGCAAAAGTTGTCGAAAGCCGCGTTTGAGGCGATAATGTTGCCAACGCAAAATTCAACTTTATAAATCGTGGCAAAAAATCTGACTTCAGAATCATTAAATCGCCTGCTCGCCGAGTTTTCCGAAGACGAACGGCAAGCCGCCGCCTATACGACTTTGCGCGGTTCGCTCGTCAGATTTTTTGAGATCAAAGGCGACTCCGAACCGGAGACGGCGGCGGACGAAACGCTCGACCGGACGGCGTTAAAAGCCGCTGCCGACACGCCGATTGACGATATTAAAAAATACAGTTTCGGGGTTGCGCGGCTGATTTTTCTCGAAAGATTAAGGCTTTCGCAAAAAGAAAAAAAGCCGCCGAAGATTTCTATACGGGAAAAGAAGTTTTGCCGATTGATGCTGAAACTGACAATTTCAGATTTTTCCGCGAATGTTTCGATAGATTGCCGAACGCCGAGCGAACTTTCCTGCAAAGCTATCTTACCGACGCGCCGTCTCAAAAAATAATCGAAACGCGCCGCCGTCTGACCGTCGAAGCGGGCGTTTCGATCAATCAGATTCGGGTGAAAGTTTCCCGCCTGCGAAAGTGTTTGGAAAACTGTGTGCGAATCAGGCGAAAAAATAATTAAGCGGAAATATGAAACCTTCAACTGTTTTTTTGACACTTGATAACAGAGATGCAAAACGGCAATTGCAAAACTCTCTAAAAACTTGATTTCCCTTAGAAGCTGTTTGAAAACTCATAAAGGTTTCAGACGACGCAACATTATTCGCGTCATCGCTATCTGAATCATTGTTTCGCTGGTTCTTGTAAATCGCTCATAATCT
>JAYVKL010000223.1:0-11701 GCA_043768465.1 Pyrinomonadaceae bacterium | reverse complement strand
TAATGATAAGTTTGCTCGTAATGCGGCAAAGCATTCGGAGGTGTTTCTTTCATATATACAAGAGCTATGCTAGCTCGAAAACACATCCGCTTTCTATTTCCAAATATCTTTCAACACTGTTTTTGTCCCGTGCAGAAAGGAACATTAGAAAGCAGTGATCGAGAAAATTTACGAAACAATCTGCAAAAGCTGATCGGGTGAAAAATTCTATGAAAATTGAAGACACCAAAATAACCGCCGATGTCGGCTCAAGCCGCGAACTGAACAAATATCTCGGCGCGGGCTGGGTTTTGATTTTAAGTTATGTCAAACACCAAAGCGACAGCCAGCAGCCGCGCTTCGTCGTTGCGTGGCAGAACGAAGCCGAAGCCGTTTATCCCGAATTTTTAGACGAATGGGAACTGCACGAGATTGACCGGCAGATGAGTCGTTGAAATTATGCCGCCGAAAATTAGAGAATTAATTATTAAACTTGAACGCAATGGATATATCAATCGCGGCGGCAAGGGAAAGCCAGCAAACAATGAAACCTAAGTATCAGATGACCGCAAAGCGAATGATAAAGTGAAAATAATAAAATCAAAACTTAAGAGGAGATTGCGAAAGAAATATCATTTGGGAGAGTTTCAAGTGTTTGGATTTGAAATTTCAGTTAATCTGAAAAAAGAGGTTGGAGAAATTCAATTTGGTAGGTTTTTAGACGAGTTTATTGATGAAATTGAGAAAAATAAATTACTGTTTGGCGGCGGCGGAAATAGTGATATTTGGGAAGGAGTTGTAACCTCAGAGAAAAAATCCGCTTCTCCGACGATAGATGAGGAGGAGAAAATTCGCCTTTGGCTGGAGACTCGTCCTGAAATCGAAAACTGTCGAGTTGGAGGATTTTTAGACGTTTGGAATGATCCGAAATGGAATCTGTAAAATTTTGAAAGATAAAGTTATGCAAACACAAAGAACAACCGACGAATTTAAGAACGAATCGTTCACCGATTATTCGACGGCGGAGAACGCCGCCGCGATGCGCGAGGCGATTGAGACGGTGCGCGGCGAATTGGGCAGAGATTATCCGTGCGTGATAAACGGCGAGAAAATTACGCTCGAAAAGAAATTTGAAAGCATCAATCCGGCGGAGAAGACGCAGATCGTCGGCGTGTTTTCGGATGTTGACGCAGACGCGGAAAGTTTGGTTGAAAAAGCGATTGACGCGGCGACCGAAGCATTCAAAACGTGGCGCAATGTGCCAGCCGAGACGCGCGCCGAGTATCTTTTCAAGGCGGCGAAAATTGTCCGCGAGCAAAAACATTATTATTCGGCGTGGATGGTTTTCGAGACGGGGAAAACCTGGGCGGAAGCCGACGGCGACACGGCGGAGGCGATTGATTTTCTGGAATTCTACGCCCGCGAAATGCTGCGCTGGGCGGAACCGCAGCCGATCACGAAACTCGCGGGCGAAGATAATCGCTTTGAATATGTTGCACTCGGAGCCGGCGCGATTATTCCGCCGTGGAACTTCCCGCTGGCGATTATGGCGGGAATGACGATGGCGGCGGTCGTCTGCGGCAACACGGCGGTGCTGAAACCTTCGCCCGACGCGCCGACGATTGCTTATAAATTTATGGAAGTTTTGGAAGAAGTCGGCTTGCCGAAAGGAGTCGTCAACTTCGTCGCGGGCAGCGGCACGGCGGTCGGCGAACGGCTGGTGCAAAGTCCGAAAATTCGATTTATTTCGTTCACCGGCTCAAAAGCGGTCGGTCTGCATATTTACGAAGAAGCGGCGAAAGCTCGTCCGGGACAGCACTGGATGAAGCGCGTCGTCGCGGAAATGGGCGGCAAAGACGCGATTATCGTTGATTCGGAAGCCGATTTGGAATCAGCGGCGACCGGCATCGTGCAGGCGGCGTTCGGTTTTCAGGGTCAGAAATGTTCGGCGTGTTCGCGTTTGATTGTGGACGAAGCGGTTCACGAAGAGTTGATGGAAAAAGTCGTCGCGCTGACGAGAAAGCTGAAAATCGGTTTGCCAACCGAAGCCGAAACGAATATGACCGCCGTTATCAATCAAAAATCTTATGACAACGCGCTCCGGGCGATCACCAAAGGAACGCAGGAAGGCGGCAGATTATTGTTCGGCGGCGGCGGCGATAATTCCCAAGGTTTTTACATCGAACCGACGATTATTGATGAAGTCGCGGCAAACTCGACGCTGGAGCAGGAAGAAATTTTTGCGCCGGTTTTGGCAGTTATCAAAGCAAAAGATTTCGACCACGCGCTGGAAATCGCCAACGACACGCAATACGGTTTGACCGGCGCGGTTTACTCGAAAAACGCGGGGAAATTGGAAAAAGCCCGCCGTGAATTTCACGTCGGCAACCTTTATTTCAACCGCAAATGCACCGGCGCACTCGTCGGAGCGCATCCGTTCGGCGGCTTTAATATGTCGGGAACCGATTCCAAAGCCGGCGGGCGCGAATATCTTCTACAATTTATGCAGGGAAAACTGGTGTCGGAAAAAATCGGCGCGACGAAAAGCGAAAGCGCGGAAGTCTTAAACGCGGCGGACACGAGCGCGAAGGCTTTTTGAGTCGAAGCAAATTTAGAAAATCCGGTGATCTCGAATGGAGTTGACGCAATACGTCGGCTCCTTTTTTTTCGACTTCAAAACGTAAAACTTACGGGAAAATTCGACGTTCGACATTTCGGCTTCGCCCGCCGGCGACCGCTGACGGTTCCGACCGATTGAGCGTCAATCCGCCCTTTGTATTCTGGATTAATATAACTACTCACACGAGTAGTGCTTTTTCAATCAGACCGTTTTAATCTTTCACTCGAATGCCAGATCACCTGAACTGACGTTTTTCGGCGGAGTAAATCGGCTCACGAAAAAATCACGGCGGAGCGGTTTATCATTCGATGTTGATAAAGAAAATCAATTGGAGATCGGCAACTATGAATAACGAATTTTTCAAAGTGAAGTTTTTGATTTTGGCGGCGGCGATAATGTTCGGTTCGGCGACTGCGGCAGAGGCGCAAACCACGGCGTTTACATATCAGGGACGTTTCACCGACTCGACCGTCGTGCAGCCGACCAACGGCGTTTATAATATGCGCTTTGCGTTGTTCGACGCGGTTTCGGGCGGCAATCAGGTCGGCGCGAACATCAACATTCCCGCCGTGTCGGTGGTCAACGGTATTTTCACCGTTCCGCTCGATTACACGGCGGCGGGTTTTGACGGCACGGCGCGGTTTCTGGAAATTACTGTGACAAACGTCGTTTTGAGTCCGCGTCAGGAAATCACGAGTGCGCCTTACGCGATTAGGGCGCGTAACGCAATCAATTCAGATCAGCTTGGCGGAATTGATGCCAACCAATATGTGACCGGGCAAGTGGTTCGCAGCGTCAATAATTTGACGAACAACGTCACGCTCGCGCCCGGCGCGAACATCACGATTACGCCGTCGGGCAACACGCTGACCATCGCTTCGACGGGCGGCGGCGGCGGAAGCGGCATCAACAATCAGACGAGTTTGCAAACGGGCGCGAATTTCAATATTGACGGCACGGGCGCGGCGAACATTTTCAACGCGGCGACACAATTTAATATCGGCGGCAATCGCATTTTGAGCGGCGGCGGCGGAAACATTTTCGCCGGCACAGGTGCCGGAACAGCCAACACGACGGGCGGCGACAACGCTTTTGTCGGCACGAACGCCGGACTGAATAATCTGTCGGGTTTCAATAACTCGTTTTTCGGCACGGATTCGGGGCGCACTAATACGGGAAGCGATAATTCGTTTTTCGGACGCTCCGCCGGGTTCGCCAACACTAGCGGAACACGCAACGTCTTTTTCGGCGAAGATGCCGGGCGATTCAATTTGACGGGCAGCGGCAACTCATTTGTCGGGATACAAGCGGGGCAAAACAACACGACGGGCGCGAACAACACCGCCGTCGGCGATTCCGCCAACGTCGGCGCGAACAACTTAACCTTTGCCACCGCGCTCGGTTCGGGCGCGACCGTTTCAACCAATAACACCGTCGTTTTGGGCAGAACATTGGATTCGGTCGTCGCGCCGAATCTGCTGCAAGTCGGTGTTTTGGGCGCGGCTGGCTCGACTTCGCTCTGCCGCAATGCTGCAAATCAAATCTCGACCTGCACGGTCGGCGGCGGAAGCGGCAGTTTTATTGACAATTCGACGGTTTTACAGCCGACTTCCAACTTTAACATCAGCGGTCTCGGCACGGTCGGCGGACTTTTTTCCGCGAACATCGTTAATTCGACGACGAATTTTAGAATCGGAAACACAACCGTTTTCAGCACACCGAACCAGACGAGCGTCGTCGTCGGACAATCTTCCAATCACAATTTAGTTTCAAATAACAACGCATTTTTCGGCTACAAAGCCGGACAATCCGCCAACGGATTTAGTCAGGCGAATACATTTATCGGGAGCGAAGCGGGCGAATTAACAACTAGCGGCGGCAATAATTCTTTTGTCGGCAAGGACGCGGGATTTTTCAATACTTCGGGTTCGTTCAATTCGTTTTTCGGCAGCGGCGCGGGTGTCAGCAACAAAACGGCGAGCGACAATTCGTTTTTCGGTTATCAGGCAGGAGTTTCAAACACTTTCGGAACGCGCAATGCGTTTTTCGGCAGCGGCGCAGGGCAGAGCGGCACAACCGTCAGCGATAATTCGTTTTTCGGCTATCTCGCCGGAAGCTCGACGACCGTCGGCGGCAACGCTTTTTTCGGCAGCAATGCGGGCGCGGTCAACAATACGGGCGGCAGCAATGCGTTTTTTGGTAATTCGTCCGGCGGCGCAAATAACGGCGGCAGCAATAACGCATTTTTCGGCAGTAATTCCGGCTCATCAAACACGACGGGCATCGAAAATTCATTTTTCGGCAGCGGTGCGGGCGGCGGAATGACAGTCGGAAACGGTAATTCAGTCTTCGGCTTTCAAGCCGGACCGTTCGCTAACAATGCGAGTTTCAATACCGTTATCGGTTATAAAGCCGGGATTTCCAATTCCGGCGACAACAACACATTTCTCGGCACCAACTCCAATGCTTTCGGTGGCACTTCCAATCACTCAACCGCCATCGGCGCGGACTCTTTTTTCATGACCAGCAACACGATTGTTCTCGGCACGACTGCCGATACCGTCGAAGTTCCCAACAAGATAAAAGTCTCCGGTCTGACCAGCGTCGGAAGTATGTTTGCGACGGGAAATGTTGATATTCAGGGCAATTTGCATCTTTTGAATTTGTCGCTCGGCGGAATGACGCAGGTTTGCCGCAACGCTTCCGCCAATCTTTCGGTCTGTTCGTCGAGTCTGCGCTACAAAAACAACATCGCGCCGTATTTCGGTGGCTTAAATCTGCTCAATCAATTAAAACCGATTACTTTCGATTGGAAGGACGGCGGAATGCACGATTTAGGCTTCGGCGCGGAAGATGTCGAAAAAGTTGATAAATTATTAGTCATCTACAACGACAGCGGGCAAGTCGAAGGCGTGAAATACGACCGCCTGACAACCGTTCTCGTTAATTCCGTCAAAGAGCAGCAAACGCAAATCGCGGCGCAAGCCGAACAAATCAAACAGCAGAGCGCTCAAATCGAAGCGTTAAAACAAATCGTCTGCCAGATGAATCCGGCGGCGCAGATTTGCGGTAAATAAAAGATAAAAGTGATAGTTTCTGGAAACATTGCGAGATAAATAATGACGGATATTAAAGAATCAAAAGACGTTTTAACGATCAATTATCGAAGAGGCTGGGCGAGCGGAATTCTTTGTCTGGCAGCCGGGATTACGTCATTGGCGTTTGCCGTCGGCTTTTTAATTACGGGCAAAGGCGAAGTTCCGAAAGGTGAATATACGGTTTTGGCGACACCTTTTTTAATGATTATGGAACTGGCATCATTCGCAGCAGCTTTTTTCTTAATTTCGCGGGTTTTCGACACAATCAAATATCACTTTGACAAAACGGCGGACGATTTTTGCGTCAGCGGTCGGAAATATTTTTTCAAATATTGGATGGTCGAAGGAATGACGAGCGAAATAATCGGCATCTCGCACGAAGTCTGCGGAACCGGCGAACACACGAGCAGCGAAATTTATTTGCAGTTTCGCTGCTACACAAACGTCACGGAAACGCTGAAATGCGGAACGCGAGATGTCAGCGAAGACAACCACATCGCCGACATTATCGAAAGATTTCTCAAACGGAAGAACAATATTTGAAGTCCGATAGTTATATGAAAAATAAAAATTTGAGCGTCGTATTATTGATTTTGCTTTCAATGACATTTGGCTGCCGCCTGTTGATGAAACAGTTGAAAACGAATTTTTTTGAGAAAAACGCTGCCGAAAAAGCCGCTAACGCTGTGAAAAGCAAAGTCGGCTTTTCGTTCAAAGTGCAGGAAGTGGAAATCACCGAAAACACATTCACGATGAAAATCGAAACGCCCGGCAATCCGCAGAACATTGATGAATATACATATCTCGGATATTTTGTGCCGGAGCCGAAACCTGTTCAGCTTAACGGAAATACGCGGACTTTGGATAAATTGCCGTTTGAAGAAATTGATTTTACGGTCGTGCCGCAAATCGTCAAAAACGCGCTGGAGAAAACGCAAATTGAAGGCGGCACGGTTAAAAAATTGACGTTTGCGACTTACGTCGGCAGCAAATTCGGCTGGGATGTCGAGATTCAAGGGACACGCGAAAGCGCGTCGGTGCGGGCAAACATCGCGGGAGAAATCGTCAGCGTCGATCTGTCGCAAACTAACCGCGCGGCAAACTATAAAATTCTCAACGAAGCGGAATTGAACAAAGCCGCCGCCGCAATCAGAACGAAGTTCGGCGAAAATGCCCGGTTTGAAGAAATCGGGATTCGAGAAGATTCGTTGACATTAAAAGTTATCAAGTCGGAAAATCCGAAAATGGTTGACGTTTACGGATTCGGCATCAGCGGCTTAAAAAAATCGCCAATGTCGCCGCTGCCCGCAAGTTTAATTTTTCAGCCGTTTCCGCTCAGTTCGATAAATCTGACGGATGCCGTCGGTCTCGTTCAAAAAGCGCAGCAAAGACTCGATCTGCCGAACGGACAATTTAAATATGTCTCATTTAACAAAAATAACATAGAATCTTCAGGCGCGATTTGGAGAGTCTCGATTGAGCAGGGAGCCAACGGCGGCTCGGTTAGCTACGATGCGGAACTAAATGAAATTTCGGTGAGAAAAAATTGATTTCAATGGGCAAAGATGGTCGTGAAAACATGATGACAAAAGCCGAAACAATAAACGCAAAGAAAATATTTGCCGTCGCCGCCGCATTACTGCTCGGTTTTTTGCTGCCATATTTGTCGAGAATTCCGCTTGCCTTTACCTACGGCGCGGCTTGGATTTAGAAATATATCTCGCATTCCGGCGATTTCGTGCGCTGGAACGGTTTTCACCTGTTTTCGCTGATAAGTAAGCAGACAGAATAGTTTTATAAATGTAGAAGCCCGCACGAAGTAAGGGCGCAAAGACACACTCGACTATCGTGCGTGTTTCTGCAATGATTCATCTATCAAATAATTCTGTCCAACTACTTAATTTGTGTCTTTTTGTTGACGGCGGCGATGTCTTCTAATTTGTCGGCAGGCGATTACGCCGAGATGAAATTTACCGGTTTTTCCGCCGACGGCAAATATCTGGCGTTTGAAGAATCGGGCGAATGGGACGTTCATTCGGGCGGCGATTACGCGACGACTTATTTTGTTGAGGTTGCCAAAAACGTCTATGCCGCCGCGCCGTCGGTTGATGATTTCTCGGAGAACAACGATTTGCACACCGGACGCTTTTCGCAAGCCGCGCAATTCAAACGCTACAAATCAAGCGTCGCCGCCGGAATGAAGCGGTTTAAAATCATTCGCGGCAACACCGGCAGGCTCGTCGTCGCGCATCTGGAAACCGACCGCAGTTTCGAGAAATCCGTGATGGAGGAAACGGAATTTTTCGACGGCGACGGCAAAATGGTTAAAAAAATGATGCCTTTTTACGAAGGCGATAAGTTATCGCCCGGTTACAATCCGTTTAAGGTAATTTTTAATCCGATTCTCAATCCGATAAATCCGCGCGACGACGAATTTTATGAGCTTGAATTGAAACTGAATCCGTCCGGCAAACCGTGCGAAGTGCGCGGCGTTGACGCTGACGCTTCGATGATCGAACTGACACTTAAAGACAATACGCATCACACCGAATTGCCGCCGCGAATTTTGCATAAGGATAAATTTCTGCCGGAAATCAGAAACTGTCCGTATTCCTACGCAACCGAACAGGTCTATTACTACGAAAACAATCCAGCCGTTTTTCTCGACGTTTACACGATGGGATTTCCGGGTTCGACCCGGCGATATATGGTCGGCACGGGAGGAATTGACAATGAAAACATCGGGTAAATCGGCAATTTTGGTAATTTTATGGCTTGCGCCGATAACGGTATTCGCGCAAAATTCGGCACCGGTAATTCCCACCGAAGTCAAAGAGTTTGTTGATAAAGGCGCGACGGCAATCGCGCTCGAATCGGCGGACTTGAACGGCGACGGAACGAAATATTTTATACTCGTTACAGAAAAATCGAAACCCGAACCGACCGAAAACGAAACGGATGATTCACGCTCGCTGCTGATTATCGTGTCCGGCGCGGGCGGCAAACTAAAATTAGCCGTTCGCAATGAAAAGGTCGTTTATTGTCGTTCGTGCGGCGGCGCGTTCGGCGATCCGTTTGACGGCGTTGAAGCGAATCGCAGTAGTTTCACGGTTTATAATTACGGCGGCAGTTGGCAGCGGTGGGGCGATTATTACCAATTTAATTACTCGCGCCGCGCCCGGACGTGACTGCTTATTTTGGCTCAAAAAACCACTTATGATTCGCATAGTCCTGAAAAAGTCGAAACCAAATCGCTCACGCCGAAAAAGTTCGGCAAAATTGACATCAAGGACTTCGACACAATTGCGCTGCCGGATCAAATGAAAAGCCGAGGCACTCCCCAAAATCACTGAAATGAGACAGACACTTTACAGGAAAATGATGATGGCTGAGTAACGAAAAAATTCTTTTGGGAAAAATTAAAAAGAGATTTTTTATGAATAAATTGATAGGTTATGCGAAACTGTTTTTCGCGTTCAGTTTGATTTCAGCGGCGTTAAGCTGCGGATTGTCGCCGAAAAGCGATTGCGGGCTATCGGAAACCGACGGGAAAATTATTATCGGAACGAATCAGGTCGTTCTGATAGGCAAAAACAATTTCGCGCCCGGCGATTCTTCAAAAGCGGAAAACGACGGAAATCTAAGAGCCTGCGGCTATGTTGCCGAAAATGCGCCTGAACGTGGCAATTTGTATTGGATGCAGACTGATTCTGAAGATGTCCGGGAAGCAAAAAGGCTGTTCGGCGTGGTAACTGAAAGATTGGCGGACACGGATAATTATTCGATTGAAAACATTGCTGAAATCGGCGAGGAAGCAAAATTGAGTCGTTTTGAAAATAACGATTCAAAAAAACTGGAAATAGCTGTCAGAAAAGGAAAGGACGTAATTTTAATCACGGTTTCAAAACCCGCAGCACTTGAAATTCCGGTTGAAGAAGTAAAATCGCTCGCCAGACGTATTGCGGATAAAACAGATGATTACTGAACTCTTCAAATCACTTCCCATCGAATTAAATCCTTCAAAAGGAAAGCTCGCTTAACTCAATTGTTTGTCGCGGCGATTCGGGTCAAAGTGCCAACCGGCGACGAACAACCGGCTGGCGCGAACCAGCCGGTCAATGCGGAAATCCGCGAACGATGTGTCCGTGACTGAATTTTTAAGCGGTTTGCATTAGCTGAACGAAATTGAAACGTAATCGTCCCCGATTGTATATTTCGCGCCCGCCGCTTTTTGCCGAATGATTTCTTCGCAGACTCTTTTCAGTATTTCATCGCGCCCGTCTCGAACGTGCGGCAAACCGTTTCTCTCGCAAAAATTACCCCAATGCGGCGGAGACGGAACAAACACCAACGCGCCGTCAACCGCAAATTCCCAGTCGAATGGAAGCGCGGCGGCGTTCTCCAGATAATAAACGATTCCGCCGCGCCCTGACTGAGTGATGTTCACTGCGTAATCCATGTTTTCAATAAAATAGAGTTGACTGCTTCGGGTAGTATTCCGGGAAATTTTCAAGCGGTGTGCGCCGGTCGCGGATAAGCGGCGCGGCGCATCGTGCCGGCAATCAATGTGTAAGCGGCGATCCACGCCGCTTCGAGTTTTTCCGTCAACGTCGCGCCGAGCATATCGCGCAATGTTAAGATCAGAGCCGTGCCGACCGTTTCGTAATGCGCGTCGCGCACGCCGTAAGCGACGTGTTTCCGCCCTAGTTCTTCGAGCGACCGCTCGAAAACGTCCATTCGGTCGAGCGTTCCGACGGCGAATTTGAGCATCATCAGCAGTTTCTTTTTCTGTTCGCTCAAATCTTCGTTGAACAGCGGGCGCAGTGTCGCGTCGAGCTGAAACAGGCGTTGGTAAAAGACGGTTGCCAAGTCGCCTGCGAGCGGCGCGATTTGAGCGAAAATTTCTTTAACGCGCCTTATTTGTTCGGGTATCATAATGTTTCTCCTGCTTTTGATAAATCGGCTGAATCAAAACTAAAGCTGCTTGTTACGATTAAATTTTTAGAAAACCTGAACCGCGTAATCCACCGGCTGAATCGTGCCTCTGAATTTATTCAGCGAGAAATATTCGTTGTGCGCGGAACCGTAATCTCCGCCGACCGAATACGGATCGGCAACGATGACGTTGTTCAATTTCGTATCCACGCCGTATAAAACCATCGCGTGACCGCCGCCGAGTTCCAACGTGCAGAGAAAAATCGGTCCCCATCTTTGCAGCCGGTCAATAATATCTTCGAGCGACCAGTTCAGCGCACTGATTCGCAAGACTTCGCGGGTGCCGACGGCGTATGCAACTCTGCGGTATTCGTCATCTTTCAACCCGCGATTCTTAATCGTTCCTAAATCGTATTTGGCAGCCGACAGCTTTTGGTCTAATTCGGCAGCTAACTTATTTTTCCAGGCATACATCATCGCGTAGCAGGCATACCAGCAGGAAACCCTGTTCGGCTGCGCGAAGCCCTGCATCGGCAGCGGCAAAACAAATTTATCTTGACTCATTTTTTTATCTCCTTAATCGTATCTCGCTAATTTTTATTGCTCAGACGGATTCGCCGACGATAAATTCCCCGCCGTTTGTCCGCTGACTGAACACTACGATTTTGTGAAACTTTACGCACTACCTGTGCGCGTAGCGTTTTCTATTTTTTAAATGCTTTTCAGCGGATTTCCAGACTGGGTGTTTGTTTGGTTAGAAAGCCTGTCGCGGCGTTTCCCGACAGCTTTTAGTTCGGTGGTTGATACAGTTTGCGTAACTCCGAAAATCACTAATGATATTTGTCTGCCGATCCAAATAAAAAATATTTATTAACTCACCTTACGCAGGAAAGAAATTTTCACAGCCAAGGACGCTGTGGACGCAAAGGATTTTAAGGATTTTTCAAAATTTCTGAGCAAAAGAATGAATTAAGTTTCAGGCAGTTTTTGTTCGAGTAGATATTTCTTTTATTCCTTTGCGTCCACAGCGTCCTTGGCGGTGAAAAATCCTAAATCGCGTAAGGTGAGT
>JAYVKL010000222.1:0-26596 GCA_043768465.1 Pyrinomonadaceae bacterium | reverse complement strand
CGGCGTGGCGATAATAAAGTTAATGTAATCTTCGTCTCTGACTTTTGGCGGATTCATTCTTTATTTTTATCAAATAAACTTTCAACTGCGTAACTCCTAGTTAATGTAATCTTCGTCCCTGACTTTTGGCGGATTCATTCTTTATTTTTATCAAATAAATGTTCAACTGCGTAAGTCCTACTCTAGTTATCCGGTGTTCTGAGTTCCACTTTCAGGCAGCTTCACGCCACGCTTCGCGGGCGCGGCAAACTAAAGTTTGAACTCAGAACATCTGACGGAATCCTAGAAAATTTAAAAATTGCTTTACTTGTTTGGCAGCGTTCAAAAGCATTTATTAGCCGCCGCTCTTGCGAGTCGAACACCGGCGGCTAAAAACCGCTTCCGAACCATCGCCGTAATTTTTCCGATTTCCTCTTGACACGAGCCGCCGGAAACCGATAATTTACAATTAAACCTGTGAGCGAAAAAAAAATAGAACTCAAATTGCCGAGCCGATTAGAATCGGTGGAGAAAGCCGCTCTGGAAGCGGCGCAGTTTGCCGAAGAAAACGGTTTCGGCGAAGCGGCGCGTTACGCCATTGATATGGCGGTGCGCGAATCGGTCGCCAACGCCGTCAAGCACGGCAATCTTTTGGACGAAACAAAACAAGTCGAAATCACGTTTGAAAATTCGGACGAAGGATTATCAATTACTGTCAAAGATTTCGGCAAAGGTTTCGCGGTCGAAGAAATTCCCGACCCGACGAATTCCGAAAATCTGCTGAAGGCGAGCGGGCGCGGCATTTTATTTATGCGCTCGTTTATGGACGAAGTTGAATGGTCTAATCACGCGGGCGGCGGTATGATGGTGAAAATGCTGAAAAAACGGTGAGTTTTCTTATCTTTAACTTGGACTTTTGCCAGCGAATTAGTCTAAAATCTGCAATCAAACGAAACTACTAAAAATCAAAACAGGAGATAACAATGGCTGAACTTAACATAACGGAACGTCAGGCGGGCGATATTACAATTCTCGATATGGACGGCAAAGTAACTATCGGCGAAGGCAGCGTCGCGCTTCGCACGACGATTCGCCGGCTGCTCGGCGAAGGCAAAAAGAAGATTCTGCTTAATTTGGGCAGCGTCGGTTACGTTGATTCGAGCGGCATCGGCGAACTCGTTTCGAGCTACAGTGCCGTCAATAAAGAAGGCGGCAGCCTGCGGCTTTTGAATCTGACGCAGAAAATTCAGGATTTGCTGGCGATCACCAAACTGCTGACCGTTTTCGACGTTTACGAAAGCGAATCGGAAGCCTTGAGCAGCTATCACTAAAACGCATTTTTCGCGCCGAAAATTTGAGGATAAAGGACAGACATTTTGATTCCTTTATCCTCTTTCGATTTTCACGAAAGACATCTTTCGCCTGCCCGAAGTCATCTTTAATAGAGCAAAGACGCAAACACAGACGACGAAATCACGCTTGAAAATTCTTTTTGGTTTCTTCGTCCGAAGTTCTTCGCCGCCCGATTTTTCAACCATTCCTTTTTTAAGTACGACAATGAGAAGAGTTTTAATAATTTCCGCTTTTTTAATTTTTTCCATGCTGCCCGGCACTCTTTACGCGCAAACTCCGACGGGTTTCGACTTGACGAACTACGGCGTGAAAATAGAACCTGACCGGCGGGTAATGGTCGTTATGGCATCGCTCGAAGCCGCCGGACTCGACACGCCTCTGACGGCGGACGGCGAAAATTTTCGGCGGAAATTAAAGACCGATATGCAGGGCATCAGCCCGGAATTGCGGCAGAAATTAGTGGTTTTCGTCGAACGCTATAAAACCCGATTTGCCGAAAGATATAAACAGGAATTGAATGAAGCGGATAAAAAGGAATTCTCCGCGCTGCTCGAAAAATCGAAACAAGGCTTGTCCAAAGAAGAGCGAAAGCGATTCACCGAAAAATACAAACCGTTCTTTAACGGGCTGACCGCGCCGTTTATCTCGATGGCTTACACGCTTTCGCCCGCGCCGGATTTTTCCGATCCTTTGCGGGCAACTGATTTGCCCGGCGATTTGCTCGAAGTCCTTGATTTCGCGCCGCTCGTGCGCGAGCTTTACCGCGCCGTTTTAAGAACGAAACTCGACGAATACGTCAAAGAATATCAATCGGCGGGCGACGCGATGCGGTTCTCGACCGTGAAAATGGTTTCGGATTTGCTCGATTACCTGCACACGCGACCGGAATTGACTTATATCGAGCGCGTCAAAACTCAGGTCAAAGATTCAAAAGGTAAGAAAAATCTGGAAAAAATCGAACTGCGCGAGCGCAGCCGGCGATTTTACATCGTGCCGGAAATGTTCGCCGTTCGGGAAACGGTTAATTTCCGCAACATCGGCGACGATTATTTTGCGATTGTGCCGCCTGCGACCGATTTGAGCGTCTCGGAAGTGCGCCGCGCTTTTCTGCAATTCGTCGTTGATCCGCTGGTTTTAAAAAACGGCAAGGAGGTTTCGACCGTCCGCGACGGCATCAAAATTCTGCTCGACGAACGCCGCCAATCGAACCCCGATGTGTCGCCGGATGTTTTTCTCGCCGTCTCGCGCTCGCTCGTGGCGGCGATTGACGCGCGGCAAATTCAATTTGAGCGAACGCGCGTCGGAACCGAGCAAGCCAGGCGGAAAATTGACCGGATGAAAACCGTTGACGAGAAAAAAGCGGTTTCCGCTGAACTCGACGTATTCAAGAAAACACTCGCCGACGAAACGGCTTTGCAGCTTTCCGAAGCCTACGAAAGAGGCGCGATTTTGTCTTTTTATTTCGCCGATCAACTGAAAGGTCTGGAAGATTCCGGTTTCGACATCGCCGGTTCGATGCGCGATTACATTCTCGCGCTCGACGCGGCGAAGGAAAAAAATCGGCTCGCGCAGTTTGCCGAAGCACGGAAAAGTGCTTTGGCGGCGCGTGAAGAACGCCGCCAAAATTCGGGCAGCCGGGAAATTGTCATTGATAATCCGATCACGAAAAGGCTTTTGGAAATTGACCGGCTGACCAAAGCGAAAAGCTACGTCGAGTCGGAAAAACAACTCAAACAACTGCTCGCGTCGAATCCGGCGGAAGCGCGCATTTATTACGCGCTCGGTCGCGTGGCGAGTCTTTCCGCCGAGAGCATCGCCGATGAACAAGCTCGACAGCAGCGTTTGGGCGAAGCAAAAACGGCTTATGAAAACGCCATTCTATCGGCGAATAAAAATTCCGATCCGGCTGTAAAAGATACTAACGCCGCGTTGATTTCTCTTTCATACGTCGCTCTGGCGCGGATTTACGAATTCTACGGCGATCCGGGTTATGCCGTAAAAATCTACGAAGCCGCCATCAAAGTCGGCAATGTTCCCGACGGCGGCTATACCGAAGCCGTTGCCGCACGGCAACGGCTGATTAAGGAACAGTAGGATAATGGAAAACAGATAATGAAAAATCAAATCAATCTCTTCATTATCTGTTTTCCATTATTCATCTGGTTCTGCTAACTTTACTTAATGAAATCTGAAAATTTCCGCAGCGGTTACGTCGGGCTGATCGGTCGCCCGAACGCCGGTAAATCAACGCTGCTCAATCATCTGGTCGGCGAGAGAATCGCCGCCGTCTCCAACAAACCGCAAACTACCCGCCACAAAATTCAGGGAATCGTCACGCAGGATGCCGGGCAAATCGTCTTTATTGACACGCCCGGCGTTCACAAACCCGGCTATCTGCTCAATCGCCGGATGATGTCCGCCGTTCACGACGCGATTCTGTCGGTTGATGTCGTCGTGCTGTTGCGCGATGCTTCGGCGGCGACCGGCAACGGCGATAAATTCGTGCTGGAATTAGTCAGAGAATCGGGCAAAACGGCGATTTTAGTGTTGAATAAAATTGATAAAATTCACGACAAAAAGGAACTTTTGCCGCTCATCGAATACTATTCCAAAGAATGCGATTTTGCCGAAATCGTTCCGATTTCCGCGCTCAAAGGCGAGGCGGTTGAAAATTTGCTCAAACAAATCACCAAACATCTGCCGGTCGCCGAAGCGATTTTCGGCGCGGACGAAATGACCGATCAACCGATGCGAACGCTGGTTTCGGAAATGGTGCGCGAGCAAATCCTGCAAACGACGGGCGACGAAATTCCGTATGTCACGGCAGTCGTCACCGAAAAATACGACGAAACCGAAACGCAGGTTACGAGAATTCACTGCGCGATTTACGTCGAACGCAGTTCGCAGAAGGGAATTATCATCGGCAAAGGCGGCATCAAATTGAAGAAAATCGGCACGGAAGCCCGCGTTGCCATCGAAAACCTGCTCGGCAAAAAAGTCTTTCTCCAACTCTTCGTCAAAGTCGTCGCCGATTGGCGCAATCGCCCGCAGGATTTGGACGAACTCGGAGTTTACGAATAATCTCAAACACGATGAACACGAACGAAACCTGCTGCGTTTACGAAATTACGGTTGCCTCCGAAGCGTCCGAAGCCGTCGAATTCGGTTTGGACGAATGCGGCGCACTCGGCACGGAAATCAATAATCTCGGCGTAAAACCGACGGAAATCTTAACCGTCATCGGTTATTTCGACGAACCGCCGGACGAAAAAATCCTGCTCAATCATTTGCACGAAGCGTTGCGAATTTACGCTTTCGAGCCGGACGCAATTCGGGACATCGCCTCGCGCCGCCTCGGAAAAGTTGACTGGCTTTACGAGTGGAAAAAGCATTGGAAGCCGACCGTCACCGCCAAATTTATCATCGCGCCGAGTTGGGAAAACCTGGAAAACACCGACAAAATCGTCGTCCGCATCGAGCCGAATATGGCGTTCGGCACGGGAACGCACGAAACGACCAGGTTGTGTTTGAAGGCGATTGAAGATTATTACGAAGGCGGAATGAGTTTTCTCGATGTCGGCACGGGAACGGGAATTCTGGCGATTGCGGCTAAAAAGTGGAGAGCGGAGAGTCGAGAGTCGAGAGCCGGAAATCATCCTGTTCTCGACTCTCCACTCTCGACTCTCGACTCATTCCAGGCTTGCGACACCGATGCTGATTCGATAAAAATCGCCGCCGAAAACGCCGGATTAAACGAAGTTGACGGGATTGATTTTTTCGTCGGCTCGATTTCTGCCGAAACTCGCGCCGCCGATTTTGTCTGCGCGAATATCACGCTCGACGTGCTGCTCCCGATTTTGCCGCTGCTGCTCGAAAAAGCAAAAAGAATTTTGGTTTTGTCGGGAGTTTTGAAGGAGCAGGAGAAAACGCTGACCGCCGAACTGAACAAATTGCAAATTTCTGATTGCAAAGTCGAAACCGCCGGCGAATGGATTTCGGCGGCGATTCTGCGTTAAGCGACTCAAGTTTAAAGAAAAAACACCGCCGAGACACGGGAAAATTTAGATGGTGCCGATCACCGCGCTTTTCCGAAAAAAAGGCGTTAAAGCGTCGGTTGATTTTATAACAGACTTTTCACCAAAGACGCGGATAGATTTTTATGAAGAATTTTGCCCGGTTACTCATTTTCTCCGCGCTCTGCTTATCAGCGTCGGCATCTGCGAACGGGCAAAAGTTGTCTGAATCGGAATTACGGGCGTTTCTGACCAGGGCGACTGAAAAAACCTCCGAATACTCGACCGTCTTCAAAAATTTGACGGCTGAAGAAACCAAAACTTTTGAGAGTTTCAATAAAGCGGGAGAGTTAAAAAGTCAAAAAAAGATTTTGTCTGATTTGGTCATTTACGAATCGGAAACTAAACCGGGCAATCTCGGCGAGTTTCGCAACATTCGGGAAGTTGACGGCAAACAAATCAAAGACGGCGACCGTCGCACCGTCAAACTTTTTGCCAAACTCGCCAACACCGAATCTTTTGAGCAGGAATTGGAAAAACCCAACCGGGAAAGTTCACGCTATGACGAAGGCATCAGCGTTCACGGATTTACATTAAATCAAGCAATGCCGGTTTCCTCAAGTTTCATTGAATCTTTCAAATTTGAAGAAATCGGCGGAGAAAACATCGTCGGCAGCGATACCGTGGTTGTGAAATTTCAGCAAACAGCCGTCAACCCGAACATAGACATCAGATTCAACGCGACCGGATTTTTTGGAAATTTCAGACAAGTTTTATCGCGGCATCATCGGGCTGGATTTGAAAAATTACCGGGTTTTAAAGTTGATAAGCGAATTGACTTTTGATTCACCGAAATTTACCGAACCTTTTGTCGTAATGAAGCAGCAGTATTTTTATCAGCCGGGCAAATTTGAAATATACTTGCCGCAAAAAATAATCGTCGAGAATTTTAACCCGCGAATAGAAAAATCGACGAAACTTTTATTGAAGACCGGCAAAATAAAACCGAATTCGCAGGTGCAGACACGACTGACGATGGAATATAAAAACTTCAGCAAGTTTGACGTGACCGTAAAATCGGCAAACTAAAGTTCCCTTAAAATTTGCCGAAGTTCCGTTTCCTCCGTTTCCGAAACGGTTCGCAAATCAATCAAAACTTTATCTTCCAAAATTCGCGTGATAACCGGCGGCGTGGAGAATCGCAAACTTTCTTCCAATTTACCGGTGGACATTTTCAGATGCGTTACCGCCAAAAGCGTGGTCGGCGGCTGAACGGTCGGCGCGGAACCGCCGCCGATAACGGAGTTTCCGGCGATTATTGCAATGTGCAGATTCGAGTTTTCGCCGAATCCGGCGGCAAACTTTTCGGCTCTTTTCCTCAGTTCGATATTCGTCGTCGAAAGCATTTTCAGAACGGGAATTTCGGTTAGAGCCGTTTCGCGCCGGAATGATTCGAGCGTCGCTTCGAGCGCGGCGTAAATCGTTTTATCAACTCGTAGCGCGCGGTAAAGCGGATGTTTTCTGATTCTTTCAATGACTTCCTGCCGCCCGACAATCAAACCGGACTGTGCGCCGCCGAGCAGTTTGTCGCCGCTGAACGAGACGACATCCGCGCCCGCTTTGATTGAATTGGCGATCATCGGCTCGTCGGTCAAACCGTAGCTCGACAAATCGAAAATCGCGCCGGAACCGGCATCTTCGTAAAGCAAAACGTCGCGGCGGTGCGCGAGTTCCGCCAATTCCTTTAAGTCGGGCGATTCGGTAAAACCGACGATGCGGTAATTTGACGGATGGACTTTTAAAAACAATTTGGTGTTTTCGTTCGCCGCTTTTTCGTAATCGGAAAGTTTCGTGCGGTTCGTTGTGCCGACTTCGCGCATCGTCGCGCCGGATTGCTCCATCACGTCGGGGACGCGAAAGTCGCCGCCGATTTCGACGAGTTCGCCGCGTGAGATCACGACTTCGCCGCCGAAGGCTAAAACTTTCAGGATTAAAAATGCCGCCGCCGCGCAATTGTTGACGATTAACGCGCCTTCCGCGCCGGTCAATTCCGCCAGCAGTTGTTCGGCTCGTGCGCCGCGTTTGCCGCGTTTTCCCGTGGCGATGTCGTATTCGAGATTACAGTAGCCGGAAGCCGTCTCAACCAACGCCCGCCGCGCATTTTCCGACAGCGGAGCGCGTCCCAGATTCGTGTGAACGATTACGCCCGTCGCGTTGATGACGCGCCGCAAGCTCGTATTTTTCTCGGCTTGCCGGGTTGATTCGAGATTTTCCAACGCTTCTTTTAATAAACCTTCGCGTGAATAATTTCCGCTGCCGTCTGGTGAGCCGGATATTTTTCGGCGCAGCGCATCTATCGCCGTCCGCGCCAGCATCGTCAGGTGCGATTTGCCTGTTTCCGTTGAAATTTGTTCGGCGAGCGGCGAATGCAAGAGCGCGTCAATCGAAGGCAGCAGTCGCAGATTTTCGCGTTGATCGGGTTCATTCATAAAATTATCTTAACCGAAAAATCGTGAAACCAAGGAATACCGACGGCTTTGCAAGTTTTATTTTAATTGGAGAGTTTGAAGAATATGGCAATTTTAGGAAACGCATTTCACCGGCAAACGCAGACCAAACAGGAAGAATCGGCGAGTCTCGACCAGCAAATCGCCCGGCTCGAAGAGGACATTCGCCGGTTGAAAATCGAGTTCGATATTTATTTTAACAACGGCGCGAAACGTCCGCCGCTCGAAGCCAGAGCGCGGCTCGACGCGAATCTCAAACGGCTCGCCGACACCCGAAATCTGACTTTCGCGCAGCGTTACCAATTTAATATGATAGTTTCGCGCTTCACCTCCTACCGCGAATTGTGGCGGCGACTGCTGAAAAAACGCGGCGAGGAAAGCGGTTAGGCTGCCGGTTTGATGGACTCGCAAATTTTAGTCAACAGTTTTGTAATCAGGTTTTCGAGTTCACCGGGAACGGCATAAATTTATGCCGTTCCCGGATTTTCGGGTGCCGCTTCGCACCTGAAGAAATGTCGTCAACTCGAAATTTCTTCAGGTTTCCTGAGTTTTTCACGGCTTTCGGTAAACAAACTTTGCGCTCCCGTCCGCTCGCTCCGGCATTGCCGCCGTCACTTTCAAAGCATCGGCAAGCCGCCGGAATCAACCGACAAATGTCGTTTTCCGCTTTGTTTCGGGTTCTTCTCGTGCAACCGGCGGTTAACGCTTCTAATTTCCTATGGCATTAAACAGCAGAGGAAACGTCGCCAGCGATTGCCCGCGATACTGCGGGCGAAAGCCGAACAAAACGATTTTGCCTTTGCCCATCGGAATCGCAACGAGCGCGGCTTTGCCCGCGATTTTCTCCGCGCCGAGAGCGTAACCTGAGAGCAAAATGTTTTTCTCGTCAATCGGATATTTGGCGATGATTTCGACTTGTGCATCAGCCGCGACTTCAAACGCGGGCGAGTTTTCAAACCACGCGATTGAATCTTTCGGCATTCCTTTGGCGATTGGATTTGTCGTGTCGAGCGTCGTTCGCAGAATCGAGCCGGGAATGAAAAAATCCTTGCGCGGCAAATCTTTGGTCACGTCGCGGACGGGCAGATTGAATTGCTCGATGGCGAAGTTTGAAGCGCGGTTGAGAAAAACCAAAGTTCCGCCCGCTTCGACAAATTTCTTTAAGTTTGCCACACCGTCCGCGCCGATTCCGCCCGTGTATTCGTCGGGCATCGCGCCTTTCGGGAAGCCGTTTAAGATTTGGTTCGGCGATTGGTCGGGGAAGATTACGGCGTTTCGCGCAAAGTCGCCCGCACAAATTTCTTTGTCAGTTACAGTTTCGGAGGAAGAGTTACAATGAATTTTGTCCTCTTTATCAAAAACCCAACGAGTCCAACCTTCGTCAATTACAGGGATACTTGACCGGTAAATTGCGTTTTTAGGAATGTATTTACCATTGCCGCCGTCGCCGATGCTGGAGCCGCAACCGCGTCCGAAACCTCGTCCTGTGTTGGAAGTTTTATAAACAAATGGTTTGTAAAAAGGTTTAGCTTCGACATCCATTAACAACGAAAGCGTATGTGCCGTCACGTCGTAGGGTTGAATCGGATTTCCTTTTTCGTCGCGCAAATCTGGATATTTTTGATTTTCCAAAATCGCCTTCGCAAAATCGCCGTAAGGTTGCACGAGAGGAATTATCGTTGTGCTTTGCGGATATTTAATTCCATCAATTTTCAAATTGTCAACGGTTTTAGCTTCAACTCCCGCGCGGTCTAAAATTTCAAGCAACTCGCTCCGTCTGAAATATTTTTCTGATGCCTCGCCGTTTGTATCTTTCTTTGGAAAAGGCAAGACATAAGCAAATAATTTGCCGTCTTTTCGCGGTCTAACCGCTTCTTTGCCAATCGTATAAAATCTCGAAAGCCAGCGCGTTCGATTGTCCGAAGCGTGTTTCAGCAAGAGAAACGCGGCGGTCGTCATATAGTTGGTGATGTCGCGCAGATGCCATTCGCCGCCTTTCCAGACGGGCGAAAAGTTTGCCGTCTCGCGGCGCACGTCGTAACCCAAACCGCTTCGCAAATCTTCAAATTTAACCGTGATCGGCGTGGCTAATTTACAAGAAGCCGTTTCCGACAAAATCCGCACGCCGCCGTGATAATGCGAATACGCCCGCGCCGGTGTCCAGGCATCGTAGGTCGAATCGGTCGTGATGCCGGAAAAACCTTTTTCGCGCATCGTTTTCGCCATATAATTTCCGAGTTCCGTGTAGCCTTCGACCAATTCCTGCGGCACGTTCGGCTCGACGGGTTTGAGATACGGCGGCAAAAACAGGCGCGAGCCGAATTCGCCTTGCTGGTGGATGTCGTTGACGATTTGCGGATGCCAGACGTTGTGAATTTTATCAACCGTCAACTGCGTTTCGACTTGCGTAAAAGCATACCAATCGCGGTTGTCGTCGTGTCCGACGTATTTGTGATAAAGCTCCGGCGGCTCGGTTCCCTCAAACTTTGTGCCGAGCGTTTTGTCATACCAATTTTTGATAATGTCCACGCCGTCGGGATTCAGAGACGGCACAAGCAAAATAATCGTGTCGTCTAAAATCTTTAATGTTTCTGCATCCTTTGCCGTCGCCAATCTATCGGCGATAAGCATTGACGACAAATAACTGCCGACTTCGTTAGAGTGAACGCCGCAGGTTATCAGCACGATGGTTTTGCCTTGCTTGATTAAAGACTGCGCGAGTTTGTCGTTTGATTTTATCAAGCGCGGATCGGCGAGTTTGGCGTTGATTTGTTTATATTTTTCGAGATTTTTCAAATTCGCGGGCGCGGAAATCGTCGCGTAGACGAACGGATTGCCATTCGTTGATTTGCCGATTTCCTCAAATTTCACGCGGTCGGACGCAGCATCGAGCTTTTTGAAATAATTCGTCACCTGATTCCACGAAGCGAGTTTTCGGTCGTCGCCCGGCGTAAAACCGAGAACGTCGGCGGGCGCGGGAACTTTTTGCGCGACAATCGAAAAGACCGAAAGCAACAGTAAAATGCCGAGACGCAGAGACGCAGAGATAATTTTATTTTTTGTCATTTGAAACACCTCGAAAAATTTGTTTCAGTCTAACAGAGAAACGGAAGAAATTTACAGGAATGACAGGACGGACAGGGATAAATCAAAGTTTTTGTTAAAAACATTTCTAGAAACTGTCTCATAAATATAAAAATCAGATTTTATGTTCAGAGTCCAAACTTCAGTTTGCTGTTTTCGCTGCGCGTCGCTGGCGAAAAATACACGCTCAAGCGTGGACTCTGAACGTAAAATCTGATTTTTGAGATAACGTCCAGTTAAAAACACCTTCTCTAAAAATCTTCTTATCCCCGTCCATCCTGTCATCCCTGTAAATTTCTTTTCCATCTACCGCAAGCCGCTTGCTTCAAACGCGTTTGCAAGTTAAATTAACGCAAGGTTTTAATCAAATCTCTTTCCCGTTTCAAAATTTTACTTCGGAGGCTTTTGTTTCGTTTATGACGAATAATCCTTTTTTAGCGAGATTTCGCCCGTATATTCCGGCTTCGGTCGTCAATATGCGCGAACTTTCGATTCTTCCGCTGATTGTCGGAACGCTGCTCGGCATTATTTTCGGCGCGTCATCGCTTTATCTGGTTTTGAAAACGGGTTTGACCGTCTCAGCTTCGATTCCGGTCGCCGTCATTTCGATTACGTTGTTCCGACTGCTTTCTAAAATCGGTCTGACCAAAGACGCGACGATTCTGGAAAACAACATCGTCCAAACCGCCGGAAGCGCGGGCGAATCAATCGCTTTCGGTCTCGGCGTAACGATGCCCGCAATTTTGATTCTGGGTTTCGATCTGGAAATAACCCGCGTGATGCTGGTCGCCGTGATGGGCGGACTTTTAGGGATTTTAATGATGATCCCTTTGCGCCGCGCTTTAATCAAAGAACAGCACGGATTTTTGAAATATCCCGAAGGAACGGCTTGCGCGGAAGTTTTGAAGGCGGGCGCGTCGGCTGAATCACGCGCCGTCGCCAACGAACACGCCGAAGTAAAAGTTTCCGAAACGGACGATTCGGCACTTCAAGGCGGGAAAATTATCACTATCGGCTTTGCCATCGGTTTCGTCTACAACTCGCTGATGCAGGTTTTCAGTTTTTGGAGCGGCGAACCCGGCAAAGAATTGAGCGACGACACGCTGAAAGGCGGCTCGGTCGCGCTTGAAAATAATCCCGCGCTGCTCGGTGTCGGCTACATCATCGGACCTTATATTTCCTCGATTATGATGGCGGGCGGCGTTTTGTCATACCTCGTTTTGATTCCGATGATTAAGTTTTTCGGCGACGGTTTGACCTCGCCTCTGTCGCCGGAATTGACGCGCAAAATCAGCGATATGAGTCCGGGACAAATTCGCGGCGCGTATATTTTGTATATCGGCGCGGGCGCGGTGGCGACGGCGGGAATCATCAGTCTTTTCCGCAGTCTGCCGACGATTTGGAGCGGTTTGAAGTCGGGTCTGGCGGACTTGCGCGGCGGCGGCAACGATGCTTCCGGTTCGGCTCTGCCGCGCACCGACCGCGATCTTTCGATGAAATGGGTCGTCGTCGGCGTAATTGCGTTGATCGCCGCGATTATGCTTTTTCCGCAACTCGGTTTGAGCGTTTTCTCGAATCCGATTGTTTCATTTTTGGGCGCGATTCTGATTATTATTTTGGGCTTTTTGTTCGTCACCGTTTCGTCGCGTCTGACGGGCGAAGTCGGCTCGTCGTCAAACCCGATTTCGGGAATGACGGTAGCGACTCTGCTGATTACCTGTTTAGTATTTTTAGTTTTAGGCTGGACTGCGCCATCGCCGTATTTTGTCACCGCTTTGTCCATCGGCGGCATCGTCTGCATCGCGGCATCGAACGGCGGCACGACTTCGCAGGATTTGAAAACCGGCTTTCTCGTCGGCTCGACACCAAGATTACAGCAGATTGCGATTCTAATCGGCGCACTCGGTTCGGCTTTGGTTTTAGGTCCGATTCTGCTGACTTTGAACCAGAACGGCACGATCTATGCGCCGCCGACGAGTTTTTCAAAAGTCAAGGAAACAGTCAAAATCGAACAAAAAGAACTGCTGACACCTTACACCGGCGAAGCCAAACCGCCGATTGAAGGCGCGTTTCGATTGCTCAACAACACGCCGCAGACGGGCGAAACCAAACCGCCGATCAAAGATTTGTCGTCGGGCAAATATCTGGTTGACGCTTCCGGTTTAGCCGTTTTGAAAGTCGAGGAA
The DNA here is from genome assembly GCA_043768465.1 of Pyrinomonadaceae bacterium. GTDB lineage: Bacteria > Acidobacteriota > Blastocatellia > Pyrinomonadales > Pyrinomonadaceae. The sequence continues at coordinate 13,474 of JAYVKL010000222.1, read as the reverse complement.
AACTTCCCGAAGGGCGCGAAAATTCCGAACGGTCTGGAAATCGGAACCGCCGAAAAACTCACCGGCTCGCAGGCGGCAAATGATTCAAACAATTATCGAAGCTGGCACAAAACCAATAATGACGGCGGCGTTCCTGCCGGGAAATATCTGGTTGACACGACCGGCGAAATCAAATATCTGGTTGATCCGGGCATCAACGGCAAGCTGACTTCCCGCCCCGATTTAACCGACGCGCCGAAATACGACGCGCCGAAAGCGACTTTGATGAGCTATATCATCAAAGGAATTTTGAGTCGCGAACTGCCGTGGGGATTGGTCTTAATCGGCGCGATGATTGCGATTGTGCTGGAATTGACCGGTGCGCCCGCACTCGCTTTTGCCGTCGGACTGTATCTGCCGATTGCCACATCCGCGCCGATTTTCGTCGGCGGAATGGTGCGTTACGCGGTGGACATTTACCTGAAACGTAAACTCGCGCACAAAAATTTGTCCGAAGAACAGATTATCGCTGAAACCGACAAATCGAACGGCGTTTTGATGGCTTCCGGCTACATCGCGGGCGGCGCGATTGCGGGAATTTTAATCGCCTTCTTCGCCGTCGTTCCGGCATTGGCATCAATTCAGGAGAGTTTCAAAAAATGGGCGGAAACGAGCAATCCGTTTTTTGCCGGTAACAATGCCGACTGGCTCGGAATGATTCCGTTCTGGATTCTCGCGCTGATTCTTTATTACGTCGGGCGCGAATTGCTTTTGACCGGAAGAAGTCGAAAATAGATTTGCGGAAAAAGTCGTAGAATCAAAAACCGTTTTGCCTTATACTTGGCGGAACGGTTTTTTATTTGAGACGTATTTTTGGAAAAGAACAAAATCAAGATGCTAAAACAAACTGAATTTAACTCGCGCCATTATTTATTTTTGCTCAAAGTTGCGGCTTGCTTTCTCGGCTTGCTGTTCGGCTCGTTGATGCTCGTGCCGAAGGCTTCGATGCAGAACGCGAATGTTGTTAATAGAATGTCAAACGGCAATTACCGACCGACACCCGAACCGCCGAAGTCAACCGTTCGCGGGCGCGTGTTTTATGAAGATACGGGCAGAGCGGTTAAACGCACTTCGATAATGCTGATGGGCAAAGGCGGCGGGCGCGAGTTGTCGGGTTTGACCGACAACAACGGCGTTTTTGAAATAAAAGATGTCGTCGCCGGAACTTATTACGCCTTCGTCAATGCGCCCGGTGTCGTTTCGCCGCTCGCTTACGCCGACATCTCGAAACAAAAGGAAGGAATGGATGAAGCCGTCGAAGGGTTTCCGCCGATTATCGTCAACGGCATCGGCGACCTCGACGTGCAGATTCCGGCGCGGCGCGGCGGCGCGATCAGCGGACGGATAATGTATGCGGACGGTGATGCCGCAATCGGTGTCAAAGTCGAAATTTTGCGAAAAGTGAAAGAAAAATTCATCACCGTTATCCCGAATTTTTCCAGTATCATCTCGATGATGATGGGCGGCGGCGGCGGCGGTTTCCAAACCGACGACCGTGGAGTTTATCGTTTCGCCGGTCTGCCGAACGGCGAATACATCGTTAAAGTAACCGAAAATGTTTCGCACGGCGAAAACAAACCGAGCGGCTACGGCGGATTCGAGTCGCTCATCGGCGGCTCTTCGCTGCTGACGATGTTCTATCCCGACGTTCTGACGACCGAGAAGGCGCAGATCGTCAACGTCGTCGCCGGACAGGAACAATCCGAAATCAACATCTACATTCCAAGCCGTGACTTGTACACGGTTCAGGGCAAAGTCATCAACGCCAAAGATAAAACGCCGGTGAAAAACGCCACCGTCTCTTTAAAAAGAACCGGCGAAAGTATCTTTTCGATTTTCGATGAAGTGGGCAGAAGTCAACAGAGCGACGTGAGCGACGAACAGGGAATCTGGAATTTTAAGGAAATACCGAAAGGAACTTATACGCTGAGCATCAAACCGTCCAATTATAATGACGAATATGCGAGCAACCGGATGTCTTCCAATTCCAATCGGATGCCGAACAACCCGCCGAAACCGAAACTGGCGAAAAAAACGCAGGAAATCACGATTGACAACCAAAATCTCTCGGAGATCGTCGTCGAACTCGGCTACGGCGCGACCGTTTCGGGAACGGTGAAAACGGAAGGTAATCAGGCGATGCCGACCATCGTCACGATTATCGCCGTGCAGGACAACCCGGAAATCAACAGTTCGACGACCGTCTATAATTCGCCGCCGGAAAATTCGGCTTACGCGGGAAATTCGTCAGTGGTAATGGCGACAAATTCTCCGGCGGGAAATTCGCCGCGCACGCCCAATTACGATTTTAAGATAGAGGGCGCGGCGGGCGGCAAAACTTTTCTCGCCGCCTCAACCGGCGATGCCGATTTTTACGTTAAAAGCGCGATCTTCAACGGCGTTGATCTGCTGACCAATCCAATTGATTTGAAAGAAGGCGATGTTTTGCGAAACGTGCAGTTCATCATTTCAAAAGGCAGCGGAACATTAAAAGGAACGGTTTCGGACGACGAAAAACAACCGGCGAAAAAAATGGAAACGGCACTCGTTCCGGTCGAGGCGGCGAAACGAAAAAATCCGAATTTCAACCGCAGTGCAACAACCGGCGAAACCGGCGAATTTGAAATAAAAGCCGCGCCCGGCGAATACGCAGTCGTGATTTACACCAAAGAGTTCTACTCGAAAAAAGGCGAAGAACTCGACCGATGGCTCGACGAAGCCGTCAAAAACGCCCCGAAGGTAACTCTCAAATCCGGCGAAACAGAGAAAATTTCGCTGGTTGTGCCGAAATAAGATTTAAAAACATTTTACCTTTTTGAACAAAACGCGCTATAATTTCGATGGCGCGTTTTTTCCATTTCTGCCGAACGTGCTTTCCCCAATTTTCAAAATAAAATTCGGAGTGTGAGTCAATGTTTAGTAAGTTTTTTCAAATACGGAATCTGTTTTTTTTCGCCGCTTTAACGGCAGTTTTGACGGGCGGCTGCGCCGTCGAAGAGGCGAAGGAAAAAAATGTCGGAAAAACCGGAAACATAAAATCGGATGCGCCGATAACCGTCAACGGCGTGAAGACTGAACCGCTGCCAGCGACGATTAAAATCGAGCCGAATTCGCCCGCCGATACGGTCAGGGCTTTTTATCGAAATCTGCGCGAGCGCAAATTCCGCGAAGCGATGTTTTTGACGAATCTGCGTCCCGCCGTCGAAGGTTTGACCGACGCGGAAATGAAGGAGCTGCAAATTGATTTTGAGCCGCTGGCGGCGCAGGTTCCCGCCGAAATTGCCATCAACGGCGAAATTATCTCCAAAGACGGCGCGACCGTGACGGCGAAACTGCCCGATAATGAGACCGGCGAGTTGAAGGTGCAGGAAATCAGACTGCGGCGGGAAAACGCCGTTTGGACACTGTTGACGGTTGATGAGAAAGCCGAAAAGGAAATTAAAAAAGAAGGTGGAAATTATTTCTCCGCCCTGCGTCTGAAAACTCACCACGAAGAAGCCAAAGCGATGCTGGAGCGCGTCAACAAAGCGCAGATGATTTACGCCCTGCAAAACGGCGGACTCTACGGCGACACGACGGCTTTAATCGGCAAAGGCTTTCTGCCGCCGGATATTTTGACACCCGCTTCGACCGGCTATATTTATCAAATCGAACTGTCCGCCGACCGGAGAAAATACGCCGCGACCGCCGCGCCCGCCGTTTACGGTAAAACCGGAAAACTGTCGTTCGGCTTTGAATCGGATGCCAAAAAAACTTCCGTTTTGAAAAGCCGCGATAATAAAGGTCAGGCGGTGAAAATGTAACCCGAAATAAAATTGACAAAACAGCTATTGATATTTTTCGCAAAAAAGTTTATAACTTGTTCAACCCCCTAATTTTTCCAACTCCAACGAAGTATAAGTGAGAGAGAAATAAATGCTGAGAAACTTGATTGCTAAATTCAACAGATCAATGTCTGCCCGTGTCGTCTCGGCGCGGCACAAACGCGAAGTGGCGATTAAATTGTCGTTTGAACCGACGGGCAAAACCGGGCGTTTAGATTCGACGATAAACCTTTTCATTACGGGCGAAACCACCGATTTGAGCGGTTCGGGAATCGCTTTTACGGTCGCCTCGATTCGCGTCAAGGAAAACTATCTGGTCGGCGACGGACGAACTCTGAACGCCGAACTGGATTTGCCGAACGGGAAAATTTCGATGAAAATCGTCGGGCAGAGATACGAATTAATCGGCGAACACCTTTCGACCGAACGCTATTTAATCGGCGCGAGCATCGTGCAGATCAGCGACGAAAATCGGGCGGCTTACGATGAATTTTTGCGGCTCGGCGGGAAAATTTCGGGAAGCACGGGCGGTTTGAAATTTATCGGCAACCGTTAAGATTCAAAAGATTCGGCAAGTAAAAGCGCGTGGAAATAACTTCCGCGCGCTTTTTTGTTTCGGGCTTTTTGTGTTTTAATTTTTGAATATGAAGGAAAAAGTGCGGATCGGAATCATCGGGACGGGTTTTGCGAAAACCGTGCAGATTCCGGCGTTTCACAAAATAGACGGCGCGGAAATCGTTTCGATTGCCAGCGCACATTTAGAAAACGCGGAGATGACGGCGCGAGATTTCGGCATCGCGCATTTCACCGCCGACTGGCGCGAAACGGTAGAAAGAGAAGACGTTGATTTGATCTGCATCACGACACCGCCGGTTTTTCACAAGGAGATGAGCCTGTTCGCGCTCGAAAATAACAAGCACGTTTTGTGCGAAAAGCCGATGGCAATGACGGCGAACGAGGCGCGGGAAATGACGGAGAAAGCCGCTGACAAAAATGTCTTGGCTTTGATTGACCACGAACTCCGGTTTTTAAACGGAAGACGACGCGCTAAAGAAATCTTGCAGAGCGGCGAAATCGGAAAAATTCGCCACGCCAAATATAATTTTCGCGCTCCGCATCGCGGATCCCCAGACGCGCCGTGGAACTGGTGGAGCGATATTGAGTCGGGCGGCGGCGCGTTGGGAGCCATCGGTTCGCACGTTTTTGACAGTCTGCGCTGGTTTACCGGCGCAGAAATCGCCGAGGTTTTCTGCCAACTGCAAACGCACGTCAAAACACGGCGCGACGGGAAATCAGGCGCAGTGAAACGAGTTTCGACCGACGACGAAGCGAATTTGATTTTGCGTTTTGCCGACGGCGATTTTTGCGAAGACGCGACGGCGAACCTTTCGCTTTCGATGGTCGAGTATCCGGCTTATCAAAACCGCGTCGAATTTTTCGGAACCAAAGGCGCGATTCGCGTCGAATTTGACGGCGCAGCTTTTATTGGCAAACCGGACGGCGAAACGTGGAACAAGACTGAGATTGATTTGAACGAAGGTGTCGAAGGCGCGCAAAATACCGGCTGGAACAACGGCTTTCTGGCATTGGCGGCGGAAATCGTCAGCGCGATAAAAGAAGGAGAATCGAAAATCGAAAACGCGGCGACGTTTGCGGACGGTTATCAAGTGCAGCTTTTAATGGACGCGGCGCGGAAATCGAACGAAACCGGCGCGACTGTAAAATTATAAAAGAATGAATTTATCAAAAAAGGCGATTCTGGTTCTCGAAGACGGTCGCACGTTTCGCGGCGCGTCGTTCGGCGCGGACGGCGAGGCGTTCGGCGAGATGGTTTTTAATACTTCGATGTCCGGTTATCAGGAGATTTTGACCGATCCGAGTTACGCCGGGCAAATCGTGGCGATGACGTATCCGCTGATCGGAAATTACGGCGTGAACGAGGAAGATGTCGAATCGCGCCGTCCCTGGGTCGAGGGTTTCGTCGTCCGCGAGGCGAGCAAAGTCGCGTCTAATTGGCGTGCGACGGAGACGCTTGATTCATATTTGAAACGTCATAAAATCGTCGGCATCGAGAAGATTGACACGCGGGCTTTGGTTCGCCACATCCGCGACAAAGGCGCGATGCGAGCCGCGATTTCTTCGATTGATGCGGACGAAAAAAGTCTGCTGGCGAAGGTTTTGAATTCGCCGGAAATGTCGAATCGTGAATTGGCGAGTGTCGTGACGATTGCCGAATCTTTCGGTTATTCAGCCGACGGCGAACAAAAATTTCACGTCGTCGCCTACGATTTCGGCGTGAAAACCAATTCCCTGCGCGAGTTTGCCAAACACGGCTGTAAAATTACGGTCGTGCCGAGCGATGCCGCCGCCGAAGACGTTTTAGCCTTACTGCCGGACGGGATTTTTCTCTCAAACGGTCCGGGCGATCCGAGTTCGATGAAACGAGTCGTCGAGGAAATCACGAAATTGACGACGGAAAACGTGCCGATGTTCGGCATTTGTTTGGGGCATCAGATTCTCGGACAGGTTTTCGGCGGTGAAACTTACAAAATGAAATTCGGACATCGCGGCGGCAATCAGCCGATTATGGATTTGACGACGGGCAAAGTCGAAATCACCGCGCACAATCACGGTTTCGCGGTTGACGGGGACAGTTTGCCGGACGCAATCGAAATAACGCACGTCAATCTCAATGACCGGACGGTCGCCGGTTTGCGCCATAAAACGCTGCCGATTTTCAGCGTTCAATATCATCCCGAATCTGCGCCCGGTCCACACGATTCCGAGTATCTTTTCGAGCGTTTTATCGAACTGATGGAAAAGAAAAAACAGTCGCTGCTCGCGTGATTTGTAAAGTCTATTTGAATCTTTGCCCTAAAATCGGCAATAATTACCCTTTTGCCTGATTCGGTTCGTCGGTCTTCGCGCTGGAAAGGGCGGTCATATTTTTAATTAAAAAGTTTAACGGATAGGTGGTTTTTAATGGAATCTACAGTTCTTTATCTGATCCCGGCATTAGGGATTCTGGGGTTAGTCGTGATGGCAATTCAATCTTCGTGGGTCTCTAAACAAGCGACCGGCGAGGACAATATGGTGGAACTCGCCGGTTATATCGCCGAAGGCGCGATGGCGTTTTTGAAAGCCGAGTGGAAAGTTTTGACCTATTTTGTCATCGTAGCTTCCATCCTGCTCGGCTGGTCGGGAACGATGGTTGAGACTTCTTCGCCGGTGATCGCCATTTCGTTTATTATCGGCGCGGTTCTGAGCGCGACTGCCGGATATTTCGGGATGAATATCGCCACTAAAGCGAATGTGCGAACGACTCAGGCGGCTCGCACCGATTTGAAAGGTGCGCTGAAAGTTGCTTTTACCGGCGGAACCGTGATGGGACTCGGCGTGGCGGGACTGGCGGTTTTAGGTCTCAGCACTTTGTTTATTATTTTTTATAATGTTTACGTCGTGAATACCGGCGGTTCGGTTAATGGATTCGCAATGGAAAAAGCGATTGAAGTGCTTGCCGGATTTTCGTTAGGCGCGGAATCAATCGCACTTTTTGCCAGAGTCGGCGGCGGAATTTACACGAAAGCGGCGGATGTCGGCGCGGATTTAGTCGGCAAAGTCGAAGCGGGAATTCCCGAAGACGACGTGAGAAATCCGGCGACGATTGCCGATAACGTCGGTGATAATGTCGGCGATGTGGCGGGAATGGGCGCGGATTTGTTCGGCAGCTATGTGGCGACAATTCTGGCGACGATGGTTCTCGGACGTGAGATTGTCGTCCGAGATAATTTCGGCGGACTTTCCCCGATGCTTTTGCCGATGCTGATTGCCGGACTCGGAATTATATTTTCGATTATCGGTTTTACGCTGGTCAGAATTTCCGATGACAAAGGCAATGTTCAAAGAGCATTGAACGTCGGGAATTGGGTTTCGGTTATTATTACGGTTATCGCCTGTTACTTTATCGTGATGTGGATGATGCCCGCGAATATGACTTTGCGAGGCTTTAACTTCACGAATACGGGAGTTTTCTATGCGATCTTAGTCGGCTCAATCGTCGGCGCGCTGATGAGTATCGTTACTGAATTTTATACATCAATGGGAAGCCGTCCGGTTAAATCAATCGTGCAGCAATCCGATACGGGCGCGGCGACAAATATCATCGGCGGTCTGGCTGTCGGAATGGAATCTACTTTAGTTCCGACGCTCATTCTGGCATCCGGTATTTATTTATCGCACTATTTCGCCGGTTTATACGGTGTGGCGATTGCCGCCGCCGGGATGATGGCGACCACCGCGATGCAGTTGGCGATTGATGCCTTCGGACCGATTGCCGACAACGCGGGCGGCATCGCCGAGATGAGCCGACTGCCGAAAGAAGTCCGGCAGCGAACCGATATTTTAGATGCCGTCGGCAACACGACAGCGGCAACGGGAAAAGGTTTTGCCATCGCCTCGGCGGCACTGACGGCTCTGGCGTTATTTGCCGCCTACGTCGGTCTCGCCGGAATCAATTCGATTGATATTTATAAAGCGGATGTGCTGGCAGGATTATTCGTCGGCGGAATGATTCCGTTTATCTTTTCTTCGCTCTGCATCGCCGCCGTCGGGCGGGCGGCAATGGCGATGGTCAAAGAAGTTCGCCGTCAGTTCAAGGAAATTCCGGGAATTATGGAATATACGGCGAAACCGGAATACGAGAAATGCGTCGCTATTTCAACGCAGGCATCGCTGCGGGAAATGATGCTTCCCGGCGCAATCGCTCTCATTACTCCGGTCGTCGTCGGATTCGTTTTCGGACCGGAAGTTCTCGGCGGTTTATTGGCAGGCGTAACCGTTTCCGGCGTTCTAATGGGAATGTTCCAAAACAACGCGGGCGGCGCGTGGGATAACGCTAAAAAATCATTTGAAGCGGGCGTGATGATTAACGGGAAAATGGAATACAAAGGCAGCGAAGCCCATAAAGCGAGCGTCACGGGCGATACCGTCGGCGATCCGTTCAAAGATACTTCGGGTCCTTCGATGAACATTTTGATTAAGCTGATGAGTATTGTCGCCTTGATTATCGCGCCGCATATTAACGTCAATAAAACTCCTCACAAAGCAGAATTAACTCCAAAAGCTACGATGGAACAAACAATTAAAGTCCCGACTGAAAAGAGATTGTAAAAGAAATCGTGCAACTGTTTATTAGAGCGGGTTCGGAAAGTCAGATGGCGCGAGTTGACGGCTTAATTTTACATTCGGCATTTTTAATTTTTATCCGGTAAAAATTTAGAATGAAGAATGTAAAATGCCGGTCTTTTTTGAATTTCCAAACACGCTCTTAGAAAATACCATTTGGATAACAGTGAAAAATAATGCAGTGGACGATGAAGAAGCCTCATAAACCGAGGCTTTTTTTGTTTAATTTTAGTCGTGAAAATTCGCATTATTCGCGGCTGATTTTCTTTTTGTCGCCTGCGGCGCGGCAAATTTTGCAAAATACAACTTTACGCCGAACGTCGTTCATCAAACCGTTTCAAATTAGCATAAGAAAATCTCACCGAAAAACGATTTATGACGAAAAGACTTGCCGCCGTTCTCTTAATTTTCGCGTTCGCCGTTTTTCCCTGTTCAATCGTTCGCGCCCAAACAGCGAAAACCGAATTGAAAAAACGCCCGACCGTCGGCTTGGTTTTGAGCGGCGGCGGGGCGCGAGGCTTCGCGCATATCGGCGTTCTCAAAGTTCTGGAGGAAAATCATATTCCGGTTGATTTCATCGGCGGCGCGAGTATGGGCGCACTCGTCGGCTCGCTTTACGCGATGGGCAGAACGCCTGCCGAGATCGAACAGCTAATCAATTTCCTCGATTGGGACAAACTTCTGTCGGGTTCGCCGCTTTTCGACAATTTATCTTTTCGCCGCAAGGAAGACCGCCGCAACCTTCCGGCTCCAATAACTTTACGCGGCAGAATCAACAATCTGAATCTGCCGAACGCCCTTAATCCCGGACACGAAATCGGCTTGCTGTTCGACCGCGAAACTCTGCCCTACGCTCAAATTAACAATTTCGACGAGCTGCCGATTCCGTTTCGCGCCGTCGGAACCGATATGGTCAAAGGCGAATCGGTGACGCTCGGAAGCGGTTCGCTGTCGCGGGCGTTACGCGCCACGATGTCCATTCCGGGAATCTTCGCGCCCGTCGAGGTTAACGGGAAAATCCTGGCGGACGGCGGACTCGTCAACAACATTCCGACCGATGTCATCAAGGCGATGGGCGCGGATATTCTGATTGTCGTCAATATCGAAACGCAGTTGGGAAGCCGTGAATCGCTCGACAATCTGCTCGGCGTGCTGGCGCAAACCATCAATATCGCGTCTTTGGATAATTCGCGGCGCAGTCTGCGGCAGGCGGATTTTATCATCGCGCCCGACCTTGAAAATTATACGATTGCCGATTTTACTGCCGGTCAAAAAATTATCGAATTGGGCTGGCGCGGCGCGGCGCAGAAAATCGGCTTGCTGAAAACTCTGTCGCTCGACGAAGCCGAATGGCAGGCGCATCTCGCCGCCCGTCAACGTCGCCGATTGCCCGCTGTCGCGCCCGTTCCGGCGTTCGTCGCCGTCGAAGGCAAAAATAGTGAAGCGATTAAAACCATCGAGGAAAAACTTACCGGCAAATATAATAATCAACCGCTGGATAAAACCAAACAGGACGAGCTGGCGAAGGATTTGACGGATTTAACCGGCACCGGAAGATTCACCGCGCTCGGCTACGATTTGACGCAGCGCGACGGCGCCACCGGTTTGCTGATTCGCCTAAACGAAGCCGACGAGCGCATAGCAAAACCGGCGCGGCTCGAACTCGGATTCGATGTCAACAGTTTTGAAACCGACACCGTAAATTTCAACGTCAAAGCGCGGCTGACGTTTTTCGATGTCGGACGTTACGGCACGGAATGGCGCAACGATTTCAACGTCGGCTCGAATACTTTGCTGGCAACCGAATTCTATCGTCCGCTGGCGAGTTCCAAATTTTTCGTCGCGCCGCGAGCCTCTTATGAGCGAAGGCGGTTGAACGTCTTTAATCAAGGCAATCGCATCGCCGAATACTTGCAGGAAACCGCGCAGATCGGCGGCGACCTCGGCTACGTTTTCAACCCGCGCAGCGAGCTTCGCGCCGGTTACACCATCGGTTATCAAAATGTTTCAAGACGCATCGGCGACCCGCTTTTGCCGAACGTCAAAGGCGCGTTCAGCACTTTCGGGCTGCGCTACATTTACGACGGGTTGAACAAAGCGCAGGTTCCGACGCGCGGGATTTTGTCGAGAAATACTTTGAATTATTTTTTCGACAGTCCCGGCGCGAATCAAAAGTTTACCCAAGTCGAATCGAGAAACATCGCTTTTTACGATTTGAGCGAGCGCAACATCCTTTTCGGTTTCGGCAGCGGCGGCACGAGTTTCGGCGGCACGGCTTCGCCGATTCAGCAGTTCACGCTCGGCGGCGCGTTCCGGCTCGGCGGCTACGGCAGCGGCGAATTTCGCGCCGATAATTACGCCAGCGGCGGCATCGGCGTGTGCACAATCCGAAAATTTTTCCGACTTTTTTAGGAAATAAAGCCTACCTCGGCGCGTGGTATGAAGGCGGCGGCGCGTTTGAAAGATTTCGCACGATCAACTACCGCCAGAGCGTGACCGGCGGCGTAATCGCCGAAACGCCGGTCGGCGCGATATTTTTCGGCGGCAGTCTCAACGAAAACGGGCGCGGCAGAATCTATTTTTCCCTCGGCAGATTCTTTTGAGGTTTGTTTATAAGACAAATATTTTTTATAAATTTTAACTTTGCGTTGTTCGCACTCGTTTGTAAAAATTATTACTGATATGAAACAAATCAGCGAAAGAGTTCAACTTCTTAATGAGCAACCAGTCAACAACGACGGCAAATATATTTTGTATTGGATGCAGATGTTCAAGCGCACGACGCACAATCACGCGCTGAAGTTTGCCGTCGAACAGGCGAACGAACGCGGTTTGCCGCTGGTGGTTTACGAAGGTTTGAAATTTTATTACCCGTGGGCTTCGGATAGATTTCACACTTATATTCTCGAAGGCATTGAGGAAAAGCGTCGGGAATTTGAAAAGCTCGGCATCAAATATGTCTTTTATTTGCAGAAAGATAAAGACGCGCTGAAGCAGGTTGTCGCTAAAATCGCCAAAGACGCGGCGTTGATCGTGACCGACGATTTCCCGTGTTTTATTATTCCGAAACACAACGCGGCGATTGTCGAAAAAGCGCGTGTTCCGGTTTACGCGGTTGATTCAAACGGCGTAATTCCGATGTCGAAATTTGAAAAAGAAGAGTTCGCGGCGCGGACGATTCGCCCGAAAATCAAGCGGATTTTAAACGATTATCTGACTCCGTTTGAGGAAGCGAAAGTGAAAATCAAAAGCCTCGCTTTAAAAATAGATTGTCCCGATACGGAAGTTACCGAAAAAAATATCGCCGAACTCGTGGCGGATTGCGACGTTGACCACGCCGTCAAACCGTCGGAGATTTACCACGGCGGAACGGCGAACGGCAGAAAGCGTTTGAAGAAATTTCTGGCGGATATTTTGCCGGATTACGATGCCGCCCGCAACAAACCGGAAAAAGACGGTTCATCGAGGCTTTCGTCATATTTGCATTTCGGTTTTTTGTCGTCGCTCGAAATCGCGCTGGCGGTCAAAGATTCGGACGCGCCCCAAGCGGCGAAGGACGCATATCTCGAAGAAATTATCGTCCGCCGCGAACTTTCTTACAATCTGACGCGCTTTAATCCGAAGTATGAATCGCTCGAAAGTCTGCCCGAATGGGCGCAGAAAACGATGCGCGAACACGAAGGCGACAAACGCGAAATCGTTTATTCGCTCGAAGAACTGGAGAATTGTCAGACTTACGACGAACTCTGGAACGCTTCGCAGCGCGAGATGAATATCACCGGCGAAATTCACAATTACGTCCGAATGCTGTGGGGCAAAAACGTCATCGCGTGGACGCGCAGTTACGAAGAGGCGTTTACAATTCTCGAACATCTGAACAATAAATACTGTCTCGACGGGCGCAATCCGAATTCCTACGCGGGAATTTTATGGTGTTTCGGCAAACACGACCGCCCGTGGATGGAACGCTCCGTTTTCGGCAAAATGCGTTATATGACGACCGGCTCGACGGGCAGAAAATTCGACTCGAAAAAATATATCGAATGGACGAAAAGTTTGGCGGAACATCAGCAATTGCCGGAGACGATCAAAACCTGAGAGCGGCAGCGTTTGCGTCTTCGTTCTGAGTTCACACTTCAGTTTGTCCTCCGCCGCGCTGCGCTGGCGGAAGAACACGCTGAAGTGTGAACTCAGAACGAAACAGGCAATTTGCTCGTCAAAATCTTTATAGAACCTGTTTGCGATTAAATGGAAAATCGTTTTTACTCCGTTAATGGCATACACCACTGATTTAACAGCACCGCCGTTCGAGGTTTTAGACCAACTATTGCCACAGAGCAAGACTCGCGGATACGTCGTTTCACGGCACGCAATCGTCAACGCGATTCTCTATCAACTGAAAAACGGGTGTCAGTGGCGCGATTTGC
>JAYVKL010000221.1:0-5086 GCA_043768465.1 Pyrinomonadaceae bacterium | reverse complement strand
AGAGAGGTCAGAAGGGTAAATTCGTTTCGTCACGAATCTAACTCGACCTTACTGACGGAGACTTTTCAGACACGCTCTAAGAGCGTGTTTGGAAATTCAAAAAAGACCGGCAATTTTACATTCTTCATTCTTGATTCTAAATTTTTACCGGACAAAAATTAAAAATGTTGAATGTAAAATGTAAAATTAAGCCGTTCACTTTTCGACTAGGTGAATTTCCAAACACGCGCTTAGACAATTTCTAAAATTTCTTTTTTCCGATCCATTCCGCAGCGACCGTTTTGAAAGCGCGTCGTCTGCCGTCGGTTTCATAATTTAACCCGCGCATCTCTTCGGTCGAAAGAGAATCGGACAACTGCTCGAAAACTTCGCCGAGAATCTCCAATTTATTCTGACGCGCGATGAAAACGGCTTGATACGGCGGGAAATAATGTTTGTCGTCGGCAAGTTGAAACAAATCGAGTGCGGTGATCAAGCCGTCGGTCGAGTTTCCGGCGATAATATCAATTTGCCCGGCGGCGAGGGCGCGATACGTCAAAGACAAATCCATTTCACGCGGCTGTTTGGCGAAATGAAAATTATATGCTTTGGCAAATCCGGCGTAACCGTCCGCCCGTGACATAAAATCCTGACCGAAACCGGCTTGCCAGTTCTGCGAGTTCGGGACGGCATCGGAGACCGTTTTCAAGTTTAATTTTCGCGCCGTTTCACCGCGAACCAGAATCGCAAAATCGTTGGAAAATCCGAGCGGCGGGCTGAGATTCAATCGAAGTTTTTCGGCGTATTCGGCTTTCGTCTGTTGATAAACCGCGCCCGCGTCGGTAATCGGCGCGTGTTTGAGAATCGCCGTGAAAGCCGTGCCGGTGTATTCGGGATAAACGTCAATCTGATCGGATAAAAGGGCTTCGTGCGCGAGATTGCCGCCGAGTTCGTAACGTCTTTCGACCGACACGCCTTTTTTCTCCAGCATCTGCGCCAGAATTTCGGCTAAAATCACCGATTCGGTAAAATCTTTCGAGCCGACGCGGATTTTATCGTTTGAGTTCGCCGTTTGAACATTCGATTTTTGCCAAAAGCTCAAACCGAAAATCGTTAAAATCAAAATCGCCGCGCCCGCGAAAACGAGTTTGCGCCGTGACCTTAAAACGCGATTCGTCAAGTTGAAAGTTTTCTCGATTTGTCCGAGCAGAAAATCCGCGACCAGTGCGAGCAACGCCGACGAAATCGCGCCCGCGAGCAGTAAATTGTTATCGTTCTGCCGCAGTCCGCGAAAAATATAAGTTCCGAGTCCGCCCGCACCGACCGCCGCCGCAATCGTCGCCACGCCGACGGAAATGACGACCGCGACGCGGATTCCGGTTAAAATCACGGGCGCGGCGAGCGGCAGCTCGACCATTTTCAAAATCTGCCAATCAGTCAAACCCATCGCCTCCGCCGCCTCGCGCACTTTCGGGTCAACGCTCGTAATTCCGGTGACCGTGTTGCGAATCACCGGCAGCAGGGAATATAAAGTCAGCGCGATAATCGCCGTTTTCGCGCCGATGCCGCCGACGAACGGCAGAGGAATCAGAATCCCGAACAACGCCAGACTCGGCACGGTTTGAAAGATATTAGCTAATCCTAAAACCGGCGTTTGCAGAGATTTCCGCCGCGTCAGCAAAACGGCGACCGGAACGCCGATGCCGACGGCGAACAACGTCGAAACGAAAACGAGCAGCAGATGTTCGCCTGTCAAAGCGAACAGTTCCGACCAATTTTGTTGTAGAAACTCGTAGAAATTCATCGGCGTTTAATTCAAAACCGTTTCGAGATATGCTCTGGCGAGCGGTTCGTCGGACTTTTGAAAATTTTCCGGCGTTTCCAAAAGAACGATTTTACCTTTTTCCATCAGCACGATGCGCGAGCCTAAAAGCATCGCTTCGCGCAAGTCATGCGTCACGAAAACGGCGGTTTTATTCAATTCTTTCACTAATCCGGCGAATTCTTTTTGTAAGTTGTGGCGCGTCAGCGGGTCGAGTGCGCCGAACGGTTCGTCGAGCAAAAGGATTTCAGGATCGGCGGCGAGAGCGCGGGCGACACCGACGCGCTGGCGTTGTCCGCCGGAAAGTTCGTGCGGAAAGCGCATCGCAAACTTTGACGGACTTAAGCCGACGAGTTCGAGCATTTCGACGGTTCGCGCCTGTTTTTCCGCTTCGTTCCAATTTTCCAAACCGGGAATCAGCCCGACGTTTTCGGCGATGGTGAAATGCGGAAACAGCCCGGCTTCCTGCAAAACGTAGCCGATGCGCCGCCGCAATTTGATCGCGTCCCAAGCAGCCGTCGGTTTGCCTTCGACCGAAACCGCGCCGTTCGTCGGTTCGATTAAACGGTTGATAAGTTTCAAAGTTGTCGTTTTGCCGCAGCCCGATTCGCCGAGCAGAACGAGCGTTTCGCCTTTATTGATTTGCAAATTCAAATTGTCGAGAATTTTCGCCGCGCCGATGGTGTAATCAACGCCGCGAAATTCGATGATGGTTTCGGGGTCGGACATTTATAGAACAATAGCTTATTTGCCAATAAAGCGGAATCGTCAGCCGTCGCAATGGGTTTTGTCGGCGAGTTTTTATGTCGGAGAAAAACTTTAGAAGTTATCGGTGCGCGGCTTCGTTCTTCGTTTAAAATCCACGCTTTCTGCGTGTTTCCGTTGCGGCTTCGCCGGCAAAAGAACAAACGGCGTTCCGCAGTTTGGACTCTGAACGAAGGCGTAATTTGATCGTCAAAAACTCGGATGACACGGCACTAACCCGCGAACCCGTAAACCTGTTCGAGACGTTCCCGAACCTGTTCGTTGATTTCCGCGAGGCTGGTGCTGTTAGTATCGTTCGGGTCAAGCAGTGACCGCGTAACGCCGTGAAAATGAGTGACATACCGTTCGTGCCGCTCCGCCGGAACACCGGCGAAATACAAACCTTCCCGATACTTCAAAAACTGGTAAACCGCCGCGCCCGTGTCGCAAAAAACGTAAGCCGGTTCCAAGCCGTAATAGCTCGTCCTAAACCGATTCAGCCACGCCAGCCGCCGGTTTCTGAGCGAAGGTCTCTTAAATCTCAAAGCTAAAAGCCTGGAAACGAAATTTGAAGCGGCGAAATCGTTGAGGATGGTTTCGTCTATAAACGAGAAACCGGCGCGTAAAGCCCGGCGGACGTGCGCGACGTTAAGCATCGTCAGCGGTATCCACATTCGTTCCTGGTAATAACCGATTCCCGGATGGTCGGGCAGCCAGCACGGTCCGTGCGTAAAACCGCCGCCGAATACGCGCTCCTCGTCAATAAAATTTCTTATTATCTGGATTATCTCCGAACCCAGAATCTCGACATCGGAGTCAACGAGCAGAACCTTTTCCGCCGGAATAAACTCGAAAATCCAGTCGAGCGTGTTCCCGTGCTTTTTCAAAGGCGCGGCAAGCAAATCGAAATCGTGAACTTTCATCAGTCGCGTAAAATGATCGAAACTGCCGTCCTGAGATTCACAGTCAATCACCAGCATAGGCATCCCGGCAAACCGCAAAGCACTCAGCAGAGCCAGCGTCGTCACCGATTTGGTGCTGACGTTGATAATCACCGCCTGATGTTCGGAGGCGGTGAGTTGACTGATATTCTTCAGAATCATTTTGAATTTTGTTCAGCACACGACTGAAAATCGGCGATGCCGTTGATGATCGGTGAAATTTTGCCGGTCGGCACTGGCGGCTTATCGGTCGTCGGAAAATGTCTTCGTTTGCCGGAGAAAAGTTAATTGAATGCTTGTTTCAGAGCATTCAAAGTGGATGCCGGTTTTGTCCGGCTGAAAAACTTTAACGGCGGAATCGTTATCCTCCGACGATTTTGTTCGGTTTTCCGACGACCGTTGCTGATTCTTCGTCCGAAAACTATTGCCGATGGTTTAGAGCCAGCTTCAAAAAGTTCTCGAATAAAATGCGTCCGTCGCGCGATTCGTTCGGATGTTCCCATCGGGTCGGGTTTTTGCTCCAGTCTTCAAACGATTTTTCGAGGTGGAATTGAACGCTATAAATTAACTGACCGGCACTGCGTTTAACCATCATTTGGTTTTTGCAGAGGTAAGCGGTGGCGAGTTGGCGGAAGCCTTCGGGAATGCCTTCGACTTGCAGACCGTGGTTTTGCCAGACGCGCAAAATGTTGTCTTCGAGCGTGTAATCCTGCCAGATGCCGCTTTCGACATCGGCTGTGCCTTCAAAAATCGGGTCGGTGTCATCGGTGATTTTGATAAAGCGATACTGGTATTCGACCACGCGATTGCGGCGTTTCTTCGAGGCATCGAGATGGTCGAGCGTCGTTAATCTGCTGCCGAAACTCGTGCCGACGAGTTGGTGCGCTCCGCAAATCGCCAGCACGGGAATTTTCGTCCGACGAATAAATTCGCCGAATTTTTCGAGATGCGCCGGATTATAATAATCGAAATCGGACAAAGTTCCGCTCATCACAATCGCGTCGGGGGCAAACTGCTTCGCCGCTTCGCCGACTTCCGAGAGGTGAACGGTCAAAGTTTTCGGCTGCCGAACGAGGCGCAGAATGTTTTTGGCGATGTTGTCGCACGCCATTCCCGAAATTTTGCGCTCGAACCGCAGTTTGCTTTCGCGGGTGCCGTTCCATTCCTCCCGCGCCAAATCGGAAATATCGCTGTCGTAACGCAGAAGGTCATTGACGATTAAAACCTTGGCGTGTTCGACGCGCTTTTCTATCGGCTCGTAACGGCAAAAAGGACGATTATTAAAAGGAAACGGCAGTGTCTCCGACTGTAAAACGGCTGATGGTGTCGAATCTAACATAACTCGAAAATTATACTACCATTTCTGAAACTTGTAATCTAACCTGAGTTTTGAGATAAATCAACGCTCCTGTAATGAGACGCGGATGAATGCCGATCAAGCGGATTTTCGCTGATTATTTTCAGCAGGGGTTCCGACGAAGCAAATAATACCAATTCAAGTTGATTAGTGCGTATTGTCAGAACCGCCTGCGGTCGCGGGCGGGTCAACGCCGCACGGGAAACCCACCCGCGACCGCAGGCGGTTCTGACTTTGAGCAAC
>JAYVKL010000220.1:0-5897 GCA_043768465.1 Pyrinomonadaceae bacterium | reverse complement strand
AAACGCCGGCTTGCTAGTCAGTGACAGAGGAATCGGAACGACACCGACGTGTGAAGCGACCGGCGGCATCTTCAACCAGTTGGCGGGCATCCTGATTGTCGGAGCCGGTTCGTCCGTCACCGGCATCCTGATGAGCGGCGACCGCGCCGGATTACTGGTCAGCGACCGCAACACCGGCGGCTGCCAGGCGACGCAATCGAGAGACGGCATCCTGATGAGTGGCGACTAATTGAAAAACTTTCAAAAAAACAGTTGTGCTTCAAATAATCTGACGGTTACGACAAAAGAGTTCCGATGATTTCTCATCGGAACTCTTTTGTCGTTTTGCCCGACGTTTTAATTACTGCATTTGGCTTGTATTATCGCCCTGCACTATCGGAGATGAACTGCTGAAAGTATTGTCGCTCACCAGCAATCCGTCGCTCACCAGCAATCCGTCGCTCACCAGCAATCCATCAGCCCAAGCAATTCCGTCCATCTGCGCGAAGTTACCATCATAAAGATTGCGCGACGGCATAAAGGAACTGCCGACTTTCAATCTTGCTCTCACACTGATATTTAGCGCGGATGCTGAATCGCTCACCAGTAGCCCGTCGCTCACCAGCAATCCATCGCTCACCAACAAACCGTCGCTAACTAATAAACCATCGCTCACCAGCAAACCGTCGCTGACTAACAAACCGTCGCTCACCAACAAACCGTCGCTCACCAGCAATCCGTCGCTCACCAGCAGGCTTTGACCGTATATTTTTTGATATTTGGTGATGAGATTGGTTCCCGTCAGCAAACCGTAGCCGGCGATGATGCCTCCCGCCCATTGAAAAGTCGTGCCGCCGACCGTCGAAGTGTGGCGCGGCAAAAGCTGCCCGTTGAGCATCGGCGAGCCGAGCGCGGTCGTATTCGTCAAATCCTGACGAACGAGTTTTGCCAACCGCACCGCGCCTTCGACGTTGAGTTCGCCCGCGCCCTGTTCGAGTTGGTTAAATCCGGCGAGCGGCTGCGCCGTGTATTCCAAAATCATTTTCACCATATTCGGTGTCAGCTTCGGATTGGCTTGCAGCATCAGCGCGGCACTTCCGGCGACGAGCGGCGTTGCCATCGAAGTTCCCGAAAGCGTCATCATCAAATCTTCTTTGTCGTTTCCGGCAACCGGTGCCGCCAAATTCGGATTGCCTATGAGAATGTTATTTTTATCGCTGGCGACCGAAATCAGTTTGTTGCCCGGCGCGACCAGATCGGGTTTGACCACCTGGTCGTATTTTTTTACGCCGAGCGCGTCTGTGTAAAACGAGCGCGTCGGACCGCGTGAACTATACGAAGCGATGCCGTCATCGGATCGAGCATCGGTTCCAAAAGTGTTGGTCGCGCCGACGGTAATCACCGAAGGCTCGTTGCCCGGCGAGTGAATTGCGCCGTAGATTTTTTGTCCGACGGCGTTTTTGCCGTTGTTTCCGGCGGCGGCGACGACGACGATGCCGGCATCAACCAATCTTCGCACGGCGCGGCAGAGCGGATCGTTGCGATACGATTCGATTGCCGGAGTGCCGAGACTCATATTGACGACGCGGATGTTATTGGCAACGCGATTGGCTAAAATCCAGTCTATTCCCTGAAGAAGTTTTGCCGAGCTTCCCGTGCCGTTCGCTTTCAGAACGCGGACGTTGATAATTTTGGCGTTCATAGCGATGCCGACATAATTAATCAGCGAGTTTTCATTGCCGCCCGCGCTGCCGGCGGCGAGTCCGGCAACGTGCGAGCCGTGTCCGTAGGGATCGGCGTTCGTGCCGCCTTCGCTGGTGAAATCAATGCTTTTGACTACGCGGTCGTGATTGTCCGCATCCGCAAAGGATTTGTGATTTTCATAAACTCCCGAATCCACGACGGCGATTCCGATGCCCGTGCCGTCGAGCGAAGCGTTGCCCGTCTGCGCCCGCATCGCCGCCATTCCGGTAGTCACCGCGATATGTCCCAAACTTCCGACTTCTTTATTCAGCGAAAGATGTTTCGCGCTTTGCAGAGCCGCGACCTGTTCGGCGGCGGCAACCGGCAAATCAACGATCAGCACGTTCAAACTTTCGATGCGGTTTTCGATGCCGACGTTATTACGCGCCAGAACCGCCAGCAATTCGGGATTTTTGATGTCGTCCGATTGCAGAATAACTTCGACTTTTTCGTCTTTTCCGGCACTGCCGATTAACTCGCGTAAATCGGGCGAAAGTTTGTCGCCGACGAAATCCTCCGCTTCTTCGGTGTTGATTTCGACTTTGCGAAAGCGATTTTTCAAATCCGCGTCGGCGGTAATCTGTTCGTCGAAACCCTGCGAATTGGCGGAACTGATCACGCGAATACTGCCTTTCGTCAAAGAAGCGCGTAGATCATCGGCGATGACCGCGCCGAACAGCGCGTTATATTTGGCGAAAACGGCACTGTCTTCGACGTATAGAAAAGTGCTGCCTTTCGTCTTTTCGATTTGCGTCAGCGCTTCCCGCACTCGTGCCGAAACCTGTTCGGCGGTCACGGAATCGGCGAGAATTGCGCCCAAATCCAATTTTAAGATTTTTTTGCCGCGCAGTTTTTGCTGAATGGAACCTGAGTTGAGCCGTTCGGCGACGTTTTCGATCACCGCGTAGCCGTTCGAGTTGTGACGGTCAACGATAATCACGCCGCCGTTGCCGGAGGCAAGGGCGTTTTCGAGTTTTTCAGTCTGCCGACCAATATTATTTGTCGTCACCGTCACGCCGTCTCCGGCGTTTCGTGAAATATCCTGAAGATATTTTGAATAAAGATTGTTGCCGGCAGTTACCTTCGGCAGTTCCGGTGATTTTTGATTCGGCGAAGCCGTCTGCGCCCAAGCTGTTGAAACGCACATTTGCGAAGCGATAACAAATGTGGAAAGAATTGATGCGAATCGTTGCTGCTTCATTTTTCGTCCCCTATTTCTAGAATTTTCTGAAATTTGCGGAATAACTTTCGCCGTTCCATTTACAAGGCGTGTGCCAATCCAAACAAATCGCTTTCAGCCTTTATTTTATTGCTTGCTAATCATTTTGCCCGTTTATTTGACGTGGACGATTCAATCAAACTGAAAGAGCGTTTCGTTCAACCTGACCGAATGTTTTTAAAAAGATCAAAGGCAAAAGCCGGAAATCTCTTCCCGACTTTTGCCTTTGATCTTTTTACTTTTGCCTTCTATTTCGTGATTCCGACTTGACCGAGCGCGTAAGCGTAATCGAACGCGACTTCCTTCAATTTATCGTAACGACCGCTTGAGCCGCCGTGTCCCGCGCCCATATTGGTTTTCAGCAAAACCACGCCGTCGCCGGTTTTCAGAGCGCGGATTTTCGCGGCGAATTTCGCGCCTTCCCAATACGGAACCTGCGAATCGTTCAGAGAAGTTTCGATTAACATATTCGGATAAGTCTGCGCTTTCACATTGTCATACGGCGAATATCTAATCATATAATCGAAGGCTTTCTTCTCGTTCGGGTTGCCCCATTCGATATATTCGCCCGTCGTTAAAGGCAGCGAAGCGTCGAGCATCGTGTTCATCACGTCCACGAACGGAACCTGCGCGAGTGCCGCCTTAAATAAATCCGGTCGCATATTGACGACCGCGCCCATCAATAAACCGCCCGCCGAACCGCCCTGAATCACCAATCTGTCCGACGAAGTATATTTATTTTTGACGAGCCATTCCGCCGAATCAACAAAATCGTTAAACGTATTTAATTTCTTAAACATTCTGCCGTCCTGCCGCCATTTTTCGCCGAGTTCCGAGCCGCCGCGAATATGCGCGATGCCGTAAATCATTCCGCGATCAACTAAGCTCAACCGCGCCGTTGAGAAATTCGGGTCAATCGAAATGCCGTAAGAGCCGTAAGCGTAAAGCAGCATCGGCGATTGCCCGTCGAGTTTCGTGCCTTTTTTCATTACCAAAGAGACGGGAACTTTCACGCCGTCTCTGACGGTCGCCCAAACTCTGGTCGTTTCATATTTCGATTTATCGTAGCCACTCGGAATTTCCTGCTGTTTCAAAAGCTCGCTTTTGCCGGTGTTAAAATTGTATTCATAAGTGGAATTTGGCGTAATCATCGAAGCGTAAGCGTAACGAATCCGGGAAGCGTCGAATTCGACGTTCGTTCCCATCCCAATCGTATAAACCGATTCGGGCGTGGCAATGCGCGTCGCGGCGCGTTTAGTTTTCAAATCCAGCACCTTGAGATATTCCAAACCGTTTTCGCGCTCCGAGACAATCGCGTAATCCTTGAAAAAATCTATGCCGTCAACTTTTATCGCCGGATTGTGCGCGACGAAATCCGTCCAATTCTTTTCGGATGGATCGGCGACCGGAGCGCGGACGACGCGAAAGTTTTCGGCGTTTTTGTTGGTCGTGAAGTAAAACTCGTTGTTGTAGAAATCAACCGAATACTCGTGATCTTTCTCACGCGGCAGAATTATTTTGAATTCGCCTTCGGGTTGATCGGCGGGCAGGTAACGCCATTCGCGCATCGTCGAGGCGTAGGACGAGATAAAGAGCATTTTTTTATCGCGCGAACGCCCGACACTGACTCCGAACAGTTCGTCCTTTTCGTCGAACAGCAGTTTATTGTCGTTCGTGCCGACGGTGTGCCGCCAGACTTTATCGCTGCGTTTCGTCGTATCGTCTTCGATGCTGACGAACAGATATTTGCCGTCGCTCGACCATTCGGTCGAGGTCACGCGCTCGATTTTGTCGGGCAGCATTTTTCCCGTTCGCAAATCTTTGACCTGCAAGGTATATTGCCGGTAGCCGGTCGAATCGGTCGAAAACGCCAGCAGATTGCCGTCGTCCGAGACATCGAACGAGCCGACGGCGAAAAACTTTAATCCTTTCGCCATCTCGTTCTGATCCAGCAAAAGCTGTTCGTCATCGCCGTTCTGTTTTTTCGAGCGGAAATAAGTCGGATACTGCTGACCTTCGACGGTTTTCGAGTAATACCAGTAATCGCCGTTTTTATATGGCACACTCAAATCGGTCTGCTTGATGCGTCCAAGCATTTCGTCGTATAAATTTTTCTGAAACGCTTCGGTCGGCTTCATTACCGCCGTCGTATAAGCGTTTTCGGCAGTCAGATAATCCTTGACCTCCGGGCGCACCTCATTGGTTTTCGGGTCTTTCGCGCTCCGCAGCCAGTTGTAATCGTCCTTCAATTCATAGCCGTTAATTTTTGTAATTTTGGGTTCTTTTTTCGCAACAGGTGGTTTCATAGCATCTTGAGCGACAATAATCGTATTGCCGATAACAATTACGATAAACAATCCGAGCGCGTAAAACAATGTTCTCATTTTTAACAGTCTCCGTTTTTAGATTTTTTCTACCAAAACGATGCGCGATTCTCGACGCGCCGAATTGACGGTTTGTTTCAACTTAGGTGCGGCGTGATATCCATCGTTTTGATTGTCTGAATAATTAAATAGCCTCGATAATTGCGGCTCTGATTTAAAAGCTTGATTTTCCGATGAGAAATAATTGTTCATCATTTTTTCGTGAAATACTCTATTTCTCTTGAAGTATTTGAAACTTGTCTACGCCCATCATCTTTGTCAGAGGTATCTCTACGTTTTATCCAATCCCCATCCAAATTGAATTTATAATCAGTGTAAGTAATTTTTTCGAATTGCCTGCCGTCTCGAAAATAGTAAGCGTATTCTAAAGGAACAATCTGTTTGCCTGAGTATTTATAAACCTGGCGGTCTGAAATCTGTCCTTTATCATCCCAGCCTGTCGTTTCGATCAAACGATTTTTATTATCGTAAATATGTATGCGAATCAGTAGTTGAAAACGAGTAGAAAAAAGGCAACTGCCAATTTTCCCCAACAGTGGAGCATCAAGCCGTCAGAGGAGCGAACTTTACTG
>JAYVKL010000219.1:0-2962 GCA_043768465.1 Pyrinomonadaceae bacterium | reverse complement strand
TGATTCGACTTCGGTAAAAATTGTTTGATAAACTCAAATTGTTCGTCAGTTAGATCACTCGGATAACTTTCTTTTTTAGTCATTAGAACAGTTTAGTCTAACTGACGGACTTTTCAGACTAGCTCTTACACAGTCGTTGTCAACGGGCTTTATAAAATCGCCAAAATGAACGCCGACGGAACGAATTCCGGTTATGTCGCCGACGATGCTTTCAATAATTTCAATGCGGCTTGGAAACCGAATTCAACCGATGTTTCTCAAACGCTCTATCCGTTCGCTCCGAGTTTCAGCAGCCCGATCAATTTAACTTTCAAACACATTTACTGTTCCAGCACGCAGGTCTAAAGCCTTGCAATTTCATTGCAAGAATTTATTATGCTTTCTTTTCTTAATCTGAAAAGAACAATCAAGCGAATTTTATTCGCGTTCAGATTTCAAAACCTCTGCACTTCCAGTGCAGAGTCGTTTAGTTTGCCGGTTATTCAAACGCCGCTTCAATCAATTTGAGTGCCGCCGGTCAAATGCCGCCAATCTATTCAAACTATGGCGGAGCATTCAATATTCGCACCAACGCCGCTTACTCGGGAGACATTGATGTTTGTTTCATCACTCCGAACACGGTCAGTTCGGTGACTTTCGCCGCCCTGAGAATTTTGCACAATGAAGGCGGTTCATTGGTTGACAAAACTTCTTTCAGCGATTTTGCTTCGCGTCGGATTTGCGGCAGAGTAACGAGTTTATCGCCTTTTGTCTTTGCTCAATTTTTGTCTCCGACGGCGGCGAGCGTCACGGTCGGCGGGCGCGTGACAACGGCGGCGGGGCGCGGCATTCGCAACGTGCGCGTCAATCTGACGGACGTGAACGGCGAAACGCAGACGACTTTGACCGGAAAATTCGGTTTTTACCGATTCACGGATGTTCCGGCAGGCGAAACTTACATTTTCAGCGTCTCCGCCCGGCGTTATGCATTCAGCCAAAACGCTCAGGTTCGCTCGATTATCGAAGAAACCAACGACGTTAATTTCACGGCGGACAACGAGATATTCGACGGTTTATGAAGGTCAAGAGAGGTTGTTGACAAAAGTTTCGTGCCGCTGCCGGGCGAGTTCCAGAATCTCGTCAAATTCTTTTTCACGGCGGATGTTCGACAAAAGCGGATCGGTCAGAAAATACGGATAACAGAAAAAGCCGCCGACCACCGACTGGCGAAAAACGCGCAGAGCCAACGGTTTGTCGCCTAAAACGGCGTAGGCTTGCGAGATTTTATAGACACCTTCGGCATCGTAGAGTTCCTGTCGGAGAATTTGCGATTCGGCGCGGCGCAGCATTTTTAAGCCGTCCGCCGGTTTGTCTCCCAAACCGAGACTCAACGCCCTGCCGATTTGCGTTTGCAGCGAGCCGGAATCCATCGCGTAGGCTTGGTCGAAATCCCGTTTCGCCTGCCCGAACTCGCGCAAATGATAATTGACGAAGCCGCGATAAAACGTGATAAAAGCGGAATTATTAAACGGCGATAGATTCGTTTTGAATTTATCGTAATCGCCCGTGTAAAGATAATAAGTCGGCGTGTCCGTCCGCAAAACGAAACCCGGATCAACCGCGTGGGCTTGCTCGCCGGTCTGAATCGCTTTTTCAAGCAGCCCGCCGTAACGATAGGCGTAACTCAAATTCCAATAAGCCAGCGCGTTGTCGGGATGCTCTTTGATAATTTGGCGGAGAACCGGCACGGCTTGTTCGGCGCGGTTGGTGTCGGTGAACATATTCGCCAGCAGAATTTGCGGGCGCGGGTCGGCCGGATTAAGCCGCGCCGCCGTTTCAAACGCGGTTTGCGCCCGTTCGTATTGCTCGCGCCCGCCGAAACGCACCGAAGCGTTGACCGCGTAGGACGAGCCGAGATAATCCCAAGCGCGGGCGAAATTCGCATCGAGCGCGACGCTTTTTTCGAGCGTTTCGATGGCGAGCGGCAAACGTCCCGTCACATAAATAATCAATTCCGCGCAGGTAGAACTCATATGCCCGTTCGTCGCGCGGCTTTTGCAAATCGAGCAAAATTGATTCGCTGTTCGTCAAGCTCAACCCGAGCGCGTTGATTAAACGCCTGGAGATTTGTTCCTGCAAACCGGATAAAGTCCCGTCGCCGATCTCGAAAGCATCCTGATAAATGACTTGCTCCTGCCAAACGTCAATCAGTTCGGCGTTGATTTTAACCGTGCCGCCTTCCTTCAGATAGCTGCCGCTCAACAGCAAATCAGCTTGCAGTTCCTCAGCCGCCTGCGTCGGCGACGGTGTGCGATTGCGGTATTTGAAAACCGAAGAAGCCGGGCGCACACCAAGGGATTTGACGGGCGCGAGTCTGGCAATCAGCGCATCGGTTAAGGCGTAACCGAGAAAATCGGTTTCCTCCGCCGGTTTCAAATTGGTGAACGGCAGAATCGCCAGCCGACGCGGCGTTTGAGCGGATGACGCGCCGCCCGCCGAAAAAAGAAAATAACCGCCGAGCGCAGCCAGCATAATCAAGATGACGGCAGCAGCAGCGGTCAGCCATTTTCGGCGATGATTTGAAGCGGGAATCGGCAAAGGTTTCTCAACTGCTTCTGCTGGTTCGGGCAATGCCGACGGCGCGCAACTTTCGATGGTTTCGACAACCCGCGCCGTCAGGCGATAACCGCGGCGCGGCACGGTTTCGATAATTTTGACGGCATTTTCATTATCGCGCAGAGCTTTGCGAATCGCCGTGATCGTGACGGTCAAATTATTGTCTTCGACAAACGCATCTTTCCAGATATGTTCGAAAAATTCCTTTTTCCCGATTGTCCGCCCGGCGTTCTCAATCAAAAACAGCAGCACCGAGTAGGCTTTGTGATTAAGAGTCCGTTTAAATTTAAGAGATAGAAATTGAAGAACGAGCAGCGGGTTCGCTAAACCTGGTTTTAGACTAATAAAATTCAAGGAGATAGCGAAC
>JAYVKL010000218.1:0-4584 GCA_043768465.1 Pyrinomonadaceae bacterium | reverse complement strand
CACGCTGAAGCGTGAACTCAGAACATTAAAAAATCTAGATTACAGATTATTTATACCAATTCAAGTTGATTAGTGCGTATTGTCAGAACCGCCTGCGGTCGCGGGCGGGTCAACGCCGCACGGGAAATCCGCCCGCTACCGCAAGGCGGTTCTGACTTCTTTGAGCAACGATACGCACACTTTGTTTTGAATTGGTGTTATTTAACCGAACGAGTATTTGAACAACACGATAAATGTTTGTTGACACATCCCGACTTTCGCCGGCACTGAATACGAAGAGGTTTATGAACTTTCGAAAATTAAGGTTTTTACACCGCTTGCACGATATTCGCCGGTAGCCTTCCGCGTTTCGTTTTGAAAAATAGCCGCTGTGTTTTGTATCGTAGTTGGTATTTCGTAAGACGAAAACGGCGATATTTTGTAGGGCAGCGGAACGTCCACGACGCTCCAGTCGTTCAATTAACCTGAGTCCTGAGTTGAAATGAGAAAAAATTAGACGCTGAGAGACGCGGATTTAACGGATGAACGCGGATTCAATAAATAATTTATTTATCCGCCGGAAAACTTACTAAAAATAATCGGCGAAAACTCGCTCAATCAGTGTTCATCGAGCGTCTAATTCCAACTTTGATTTCAAATCAGGACTCAGGTTCAGTTAAACGGTCAGCACGATTTTGCCGAACGCTTTTTCTTCGACCACGGCGTGGTGCGCTTTCGGAGCTTCGGCGAGCGGAAACTTCCTGCCGACTACCGGCGCCAGCCAGCCGCCCGCGAGTCCTTCGTAAAGAGCGGCGTGGATCGAATTATGTTCCGCGCCGTTCAAAGTGTGCAGCGAAAACCCGCGAATCACTGCGTCTTTATTCATAATCAGGCGCGGGTTAATCGTAATCTCGCCGCGATTGCCGATGACGACGATTCTGCCTTTTTCGGCGATTATAATTAAATCGCTGTTCAAATTGACGTTGGCGAGCATCTCCAGAATAATATCAACGCCTCCGCCGTTCGTGGCGGCAAGAATTTCGTCGAGATAGCCCGGCGCGGCGTGGTCGAAAACGAAATCCGCGCCCTGTTCTTTAACCAGCCGTTTGCCTTCGTCCGAACCCGCCGTCCCGATGATTTTCAAGCCGCAGTGTTTGGCGTGCTGAATCGCCGCGATGCCGACTCCGCCCGACGCGCCGTGAATCAAAACCGTCTCGCCTTCAACCGGTTTGCCTTTGTCGAACAAACTCCAAAACGAAGTCGCGTAAGGCACGGCAACGCCCGCGCCCTGCTCGAACGAGATATTATCCGGCAATTTATAAACTTGATTTTCTTCGCACAGCGCGTATTCGGCGTAAGTTCCCGTCACGGAATTTGCCAGGTAAACGCGGTCGCCCGTTTTCACTCGACCGACGTTTGCGCCGACCGTCTCGACGATTCCCGCGCCGTCTTTGCCCGGCGTAAACGGCGGCGGCGGCGCGGTCGCGTGATTTCCCGCCCGAATATAAGTATCCACCGGATTAACTCCGGCGGCTTTTATTTTCACCAGGATCTGATTTTCGTTCGGCTGTAAATCTGCAACTTCTGTTAGTTTCAACACTTCCGGCGCGCCGAATTCGCTGACGACGATTGCTTTCATAAATATTTTAATTCTATCGGACTGCCAAATATTAGTATAAACGGAAATCGGGTTAGAAACAGGCAGCCAAGCAAACGAAAAGCGGAAGCTGAAATTAAAATTCAACTCCCGCTTCTTGTTTTTTTACTCTACTCAACGGAGAACCGTAAAATTCAATTCGGTAATATCCTCCGTCACCGTCACAACCTGCGGCGCAAATTGGTAACGTCTGGAAGTAACGCTGACAATGTAGGTTTCACCAGCCGCTACCTCGGTAAAGCGAAAGCGACCGTCTTTGCCGGTTAAAACCGTCCGTCCAATTCCCCGTGAATCGGTCAGCGTGACCAGCGCGTTAGTCAGACCCAACTCTCGCGGCAGAAGAACTCTGCCCGAAATCGAAACGCTCGCGGCACTCGGTGCTAAAGCGGCTATTTGCCACATTCCGCGTCCATGCGTGGCGATTCTGACTAAACGCCCGGAGGTGATCGCCAAATCGAAAACCGCGACGCGCGGCAATCCGGTTCCGAAGGGCAGCCAGTTGGCTCCGCCGTCCGGTGAGGTGTAAACACCGATGTCCGTTCCGGCATAAAGACGATTCGCGTCGAGCTGGTCAATGATCAAACCGTTGACGGGAACTTGCGGCAATCCGCCTGCCGCCGCCGTCCAGGTCGGTGCCGCCGTATTGATGTTGGTTGATTTCCAAACGTTCGTCACCCCGAACGCCGAAAGCGAGACGTAAGCCGTGTTGACATTATCCGGGGCAATTATCGCACGAGCAATGAAATTGTTGGGAACCATATTGCCGGGATCGAGATCAGTCAAAGCTGCCGCGCCGGTGACTGTTCCGAAAATTCCGCCGTTGTTTTGACCGAGAATCCTCACGTTATCGTTCTGCGGCGAGATGCCGATAGAACTGATGGCGGAAGTAAAAATCTGACTGACGGTGGCGTTGGTCAAACCGGTATCCGTCGAACGATAAAGCCGGTCGGAACCGTAATAAATAGAATTGTTCGGGCTGCCCGGACCTTGTTCGAGCGGCGCGTAAAATAAAACGGTGCCGGTGCAGGTGATTCCATTGGCAGGAACGCCGCCGGTGCTGCAGCCGCGAAATTGCCAATTGCCTTCGGCGGCCAGCGCGGTGCTGGGAACGTAAGCGTAACCGGTCAAATTCGAGGCGTTGAAATACGTGTGATACAAATCAAGCGTAACTGTGCTGGTATCGGCTTGGTCAATGACGGCATAACCGCCGTCGCCGAAATCGGCGCGAAACCAATTTCCCGGACTTGTCTGCTGCAACTCCGTGCCGTTGTCCTGCGTTCCGCCGAGCGTATAATTAGGGTCGGTCGAGTGAACCGCAAGACCCGTAAACTGCGTGGCTCGGAAAGTCGTGTTGTTAAGCGAAGTCCAAGTTCCGCCCGAATCAACCGATTTGTAAATGCCGCCGTCCGAGCCGAAATAAATCGTCGAAGGCAGCGACGGTGCGACGGCGATGGCGTGCGAATCGGTGTGCAGATTAGCCTGACTTGCGGTAAAAGTCGTGCCGCCGTCGGTTGAACGGTCAAAAGTGTTTGCCCCGGTTCCGCCGATATAAACATTGTTGGCATTGGTCGGGTCAACATCAATGGCGATATTATAAAAACACTGTGGATTGCAGAAAGCCGTGGCGTTGATGCGCGTCTAAGTCGCGCCGCCGTCGGTTGACTTCAAGATGCTGCCCAGTCCGGTATTTGCCGCATTGTTTCCCGCTGCCGCATAAAACGTGGCGTTGGCATCTGCCGCCGGATGAATTGCCGCAAATTCCGCCGTTTCGTTGTTTGTCGAAGTCGTGAATGTAAAAACCTGTGTCCAAATCGGAGTTGCCGCCAGCGCGTTAGTCGTGCGGTAAAGACCGCCGCCGCCGACGACCAAATCAGCCACCATAATATTGGCGTTGCTCGGGTCAATGGCGATGTCGCGCACGCTGAAATTATTGTTCGGCGCGGCAAGCACGCCGATTTGCGTAAAGGTCGGATTTACCGAAGTCGCATCGGTCGAACGATAAATTCCGCGAGGCGGAAGCGGGGAGAGAGTTGCAGGACCAATTCCGCCGATACCGGAAGTCGAAGCGACGAAAATGGTTGTCGGGTTGCTCGGGTCAACGATAATTTGACCGATTCCGCGCCCGGCGAATGAGGCGGTGCCTAAAGCCGCGCTGATAATCGGGGCGACGGTGCTGGCGTTGTCAATGCGGTAAATCCCGGCTCCGAAAAAGCAGTCAGTCGAAAAGTTAGGCTCGCCCGTGCCGACATAAATCGTGTCGGGCTGCGAGGGCGAAATCACCACCGAACCGATTGCCAAACTCAAAGCGGTGTCGAGCAGCGGTGTCCAGGTCGTTCCGCCGTCGGTCGTGCGGTAAAGTCCGCCCTGCGCCGTGCCGACATAAACGATGTTCGGGTTAGTCGGATGAACGGCGATGGCGATAGTTCGACCGGAAACCGGAAGTTGGGTGCCGCTCTGAACTTGACCGTTCGGAATCGGATTCGGACCGATTTCCGTCCACGCGGCAAGAATCGCGTTATTCTGCGAAGATTCAGGCATTTTGGCGAGCGTCGCTTCCTGATTTTCAAGTTGCTTGATGCCATTAATCCGCGCCTGCGGATCGAACGGTTGATCGTCCTCAATCCCTCGAAGTTTAGCGATATGCTCGGAGCGCAGCCGCATAAACTCTTCTTTGGAGATGCCGGGATTCATAGACGACGGCATATCCGGGTCATCGCCGTCAAATGCGCCGTCAATACCGGCTCTCACATCGTTGATAAAATACCATCCTAACCCGACACCGCCGACGAGCAAAAACAACACGACCAAAAACGAAAATCTTTTCATTGGTTTACCTCACTCCAGTTGTTGTAAGTAGTCGGACAGATTTATCTTAAAGTATTTTTTCGGCAAAAACCTCGATTTCATTGATTAAATCGGGAAAATTTAGCTTAAGATTTAACTGTCTG
>JAYVKL010000217.1:0-3950 GCA_043768465.1 Pyrinomonadaceae bacterium | reverse complement strand
CGCCGAGCAGCATTACGTTTTAGGACGCACTTTAGGACAAATCGCGGAAAGATTTTCAATCAATTATTCAACGCTCGCGGATTCGTTAAAGCGAATTGGCAAGTTGCTCGAACCAGGTTTGGAAAGACTCAAAACCGAATATCGTCAATCATCGGTGCGCCACGCCGACGCGCACGGGATGGCGCACCGATGGCGGCAACGGTTACAGTTGGTATTTCGGTTCTGAACATGTCAGCCTTCATTTATTCAGAGAAACCAGAAGCGCCGTAACTATTCAGGTAATTTGGTTTTTCAAATGAGTCAACAACTCAGATTTTCTCTTTTAAAATTCTAAATCAATCGAGAACCGAAACTGTCGCGGTGAGTTGAAAAGAACAGGTGTTCTAAAAGTTGGAAGCGGCGTTGTGCCAGAACCGTAGAATTGATTGACCGCAGCAACATTCGGTTTATTAAATAAATTAAAAAACTCAAAGGCAAAATCAATTTTCGCTTTTTCACTTAAAGGAACATATTTCACAATTCGCAAATCCGTATTGAAGAAGTTCGGAGTGCGGAGCGCGTTGCGAGAAAAACCAAGCGGATGCGACGCAAGCGGAAAAGCGCGGCTTCTTTCTTCATCAGTGCCGGTTAAAGCATTAACGGGTCTGCCACTACTCAAAGTTATAATCGGCGCAATTTCAATATTGCTGAAAATTTCTTTTAGTAAATTGTCTTTTTCGCCTTTGTCTTTTCCTTCCTCATCGCCGAAAGGAAGTTCAAAAACGCCGCTGACGACAAACCGATTCCGCACGTTCTGAAGCGAAAGCGCACGTTCGGCTGGCAGATTATACGGATTGGCGGGCTGCTCATTAAAATCCGAAGCGTCGTCTGTAACCTTCGATAATGTGTAAGAAGCAAGAACCGAAATTTCACTACTAAAGCGTTTATTGATTGCTAAACTCAAACCTCGATAAGTCGAGCTTGCCGAATCTTCCAATTGATAAATCGCGTCGAAGCGCGGATCTATTCTTCCCGTTCCGAAAACGAGCCGTCCGAGTTGCTGCATAGTTGGATTCAGGATTCCGAAAGAAGCGGCATTGGCAGTTGTTAAAATAACAGGCGGCAGCAAATTGACGTTTCGCGTTCGCGGCAAAAATACGCCGCGAGTAAAAAGAAATTCAGCGCGAATTGTAGTATCAGCGGTTAAAAGACGCTCGACACCGGCAAAGGTTTGAATACTGTAAGGAGTCTTAAAATTCTGGTCAGCACGATAAATTGACGGCGCAATTTTCAAAACGGGCGAAACAGCCTTTCCGCCGCCGTTGTTTATAAAAACTTGTGCCGCGTCTGTATCAAATGCAATTTGCTCAAAAGCATTGACTCCATTTTTCTGTATCGCCGGATTAAGAAACGCAAGCGGCAGACGGTCATAAAACAAACCGAAACCGCCGCGCAAGACCCAATCTTTTGACGGACTAAAAGCAATTCCCAAACGCGGGCTGAAATTGTTTTTATCCGTGCGAAAAGGCGTCGGAAGTTTTTCGATGTCATAACGCAAACCTAAGTTTAAAGTCAGATTTTTAGAAGCCTGCCAGCGGTTTTGCACAAACGCGCCGAAATTCGTCACGGCAAATCTTGTGTTTGGATTTCCGAATGATTGCCGCAAAAAAGCCGGACGACCCGCAAGAAAATCATCAACCGTGCGAAAAGTATAAATTCCGCCGAAGCCGTCGCGCAATTCGCTGTTTAGTGAAACGTGATTAATACTCGCGCCCGTTTTCCATTCCTGATTGCCGCGTGTGAAAGAAATAGTGTCAACAAACTGCTGCCGATTTTCGCGCCGGTTGCCGTCGGCATCAAAAGGTCTGCCGAAACGCGCCGCGCCGACTATTTCGATGCCTGCGCCGCTGGTATCTCCGGCACGAGAGAGAAAACAGCGGCGGCTCAATTGAAAGCGAAAATCGTTGATAATTTTCGCGGTTAAAACGGACGCGAGCGAGCCGGTCGTTTGATAATCTTTTGAATAAGTGCTGCCCCGCGCTGATTGGTCGGTCAGCGTATCGGTATTAAAGGCTTCGCCGCGCCGGCGGTTATCGGTAAAGGCAAAACGAAAATTGAGCGTATTAAACGAATTGACGAGATATGTTATTTTCCCCGCCGCTTCGGTTTCATCGGCTCCGACGCGAAAAGGTGCGCCGCTTAAAAAGCGAACCGGCAGACGCGGCGCAAAGCCCGTTGCAAGAGCGGCGTTAATTCGGGCGCGAACGGTGCGATTAATTTCCGATTCTTCGTCGCCGTTAAAATGTTCCTGTTCAGCCGCCGCGTAAAAGAAAAGTTTGTTTTTAATAATCGCGCCGCCTAAAGACGCTCCCGGCTGATAACGACGAAAGACGGGATGGACAACCGGATTATTAAACAGCGGACTGCGAGCGTTGAAGCGTTCGTTCTGGAAAAAAGTAAAAGCCGTGCCGTGAAATTCGTTTGCGCCCGTTTTCGTTAAAACATTAATTGCGCCGCCCGATGCGCCGCCGAACTCCGCCGACGTGCCGTTATTGATAATCTGAAATTCGCGGACGAGTTCCGGCGAAAGGGCGACCAGCGCCGCGCCGGTCGTTTCGTCCGTATTTTCTAAGCCGTCAATGGAAATGGAATTGCTGCGCGGACGCAAGCCGCCGAAAGTAAATCCGCTGTCGGCGAGCGGCGAGTTTGAGACGTTTCCCCCGCCGTTCGATGTTTGACTGTTTGAGGGCGCAACGCCCGGCGCGAGCAAAGTAAACTGTAAATAGTTGCGGCTGTTGACCGGCAATTCCTCGATACTTTCCTGAGTGATAGAAGTTGTCGAAGCAGTTTGGGAACTGTCAATAACAGGCGGCTTATCCGTGACGGTTACTTCTTCATTTGCCCCTGCCGGCTGGAGCGTGATGTCGAGCGTCGTCGTTTGCCCTAAAATGAGCGTGACCTGCGGATTTACATAAGCGGCGAATCCGGCAGATTCGGCGCGGACTTCGTATGTTCCGACCGGCAAAGCCGTTATTCGATAGCTGCCGTCCGATTCGCTGACAGTTTGCCTTGTTTGATTGGTTGCAATATCCCGCAAAGTGATCGAAGTTTTTGGAATCGCTTCGCCTGCCTGATTAACCACAACGCCCGTGATTGATGCGGTAGTCGAAGAAGTTTGCCCGTAAATTGAAACTGTTAAACTCGCGCTAAAAATGAGGAACCACAGAAGTTTGCCTGAATTCATTACTATTAATTCTTATCTACCCTAAATTACGAGAATGCTGAAAATAGGATATTATACGGCAACCTAATTTATGTAGGCTAATACTACCGATAAGAAACTTGATGCGCTTTGTTAAAGCCTTCATAATCATTAAGTGCTTTTTGGACTAAATAACCTGCTGTAGAGGTTAATAATAATTGTATTTACAATCCAGAGTTTTTCTCTCAATGACCATATAATAACTGCTGAAACAAATGCGACCAGCAACGAACCTGCTATATCAAAAGGATAATGAATGCCGCAAAATACCCTTGCGAATCCTCCAATCAAACCAAAAGCCAGGAAAATACTGCTTATGATCCTGGTTGATTTGAAAAATAACAGCATCAATGCAATCGATAACATCAAAGTTGTATGATCTGAGGGAAAAGATGTTTCATCGGCGTGATTTATTAATGCGTGACCAATGCCTTCCATAAAAGGACGCGGATGAAAGTAAACCAACGTAATGAGAAGATTAAGAGCAACCCCAAGCACTGCTGAATAACCTGCAAACAATGCGTAATACCGTCGATTTTCTTTTGCATTAAACCATAAATAAATTAACAACAAAATGAAAACATAAGGCGGATATTCGGCTGTTAAGTAGTCAGACAGTTAAATCTTAAGCTAAATTTTCCCGATTTAATCAATGAAATCGAGGTTTTTGCCGAAAAAATACTTTAAGATAAATCTGTCCGACTACTTA
>JAYVKL010000216.1:0-3538 GCA_043768465.1 Pyrinomonadaceae bacterium | reverse complement strand
AATTGTGAAGGGTTATTGAAAACGAGTGAAACAAAGATTCGGATTTGCGCGATCCGGTTAATCCTGCGAAGAATCGCCTAACTGCAAACAGGTTCTATATAAGAGATTTAAAAAAGATTATTGGCGAAAATGATGATAGAGAATTTAAGAAAATAGTTGGTAAAACTCCGATTAAGCACGAGTTTTTTGAAGATTACGATGGTCATTTGCTTTTTGAAGGAAGGCTGAAAGATTTTTTTGATGAGCCAAAACTAACTCAAGCTAAAAATGCGTTGAGAGCATTTATAAAAAAAGCGTTTGGAAAGGAAAGTAATAAGCCTTTACCATATTTTGCTTTGCTTCAAGCCGATGGCGACCGAATGGGAACGGTTATTGATAATCAAAAAACTCCTGATGACCATAAAGAATTATCTAGGTCCTTGAGCAAATTTGCAGAGGACGTGAAAGCGATTGTTGAGAAAAAAGAAAATAACGGCTGTCTGATTTATTCCGGCGGCGATGATGTTTTAGCTTTATTACCGCTTCATACAGTTTTGGATTGTTCGAGAGAATTAGCTGATAAATTTGCAGATGATTTGAAGAAATTTGAATTTACAAAAGATAGCGAAACTAGCAGACCAACACTTTCGGCAGGAATTGCGGTTGTGCATCATACCGAACCTTTACAAGAATCCTTGGAAACAATGCGACGAGCTGAAAAAGAAGCGAAATCAATTGACGGCAAAAATGCCTTAGCAATTATTTTGAGCAAAAGAAGCGGTGCGGATACAACTATCAAAGGCAGTTGGAAGAACGACCGCGATACTGACAAGTCTTTTGACGAAAGGCTGCTGGGGTTTATTCAGCTACATTTAGACGATGCTTTGCCTGATGGTGTCGCATATGAATTGTGTGATTTGTGGTTGCGATTTTCAAGTGTGCCAAGTTTAAAAACAGCGATGGAAGCTGATGCCGTCAGAATTTTGAGTCGGAAAAAATCGAATCAAGGTTTGAGCAAAGTCAGTAAAGATATTTTAGTCAAACTCGAAGGTTTAATTTTTAACAGAGATTTATCGCTCGAAGATTTAGCCAACGAAATTATTGTTGCGAGAGATTTTAAGAATGCATATAAACAAGCGAATAAACAGGCGATAGGAGAAACAAAATGACTTTACAAACTTGGATAATTGAGCCGCGAGATTCGCTGATTGTCCGCGATGGCAAACCTTTCGGGGCAAATATTACACACGCAACTTCACTTGATTTTCCGTTTCCTTCAACGACAGCGGGAGGCGTTAGAACTCGTGCAGGTCTGGATGCAAACGGAAAATTTGATATTTCGCAAATCTCTGCGGTTAAAGATATTGAGGTCAAATGTTCTTTATTGGCAGAAATCCACCTAAATTTCAACACGACTACTGATTTTTATTTACCTTCGCCAGCCGATGTTTTGCTTTTGCAAACTGACAAACAAAGATTAGACAAAACACACGCTCAACTTTACCGACTTTTGCCGTTGGATATTGCAGATTCATTGAATAGTTTGGAAGGTTTATTGCCTGTCGGCTTAAATCGCACGGACAAAAAAGATAAACCTTACAACGATTTAGCTTTTTGGAATTGGCGACAATTATTGCGTTGGCTGAAAGATAGTTACGATTCAACTTCAATAGAACTAAAAGAATATGGAATTGGAAGTTTGAAGAAAGATTCACGAACTCACGTTGCGATAAATTTGGATATGGCTTCAAACGACGGCGATCTTTTTACTACTCGCGGACTTGAATTCAATTACGGAAACGGCGGTTTATCAAACACTAAAAAGCTGGCACTTGTTGTTTTTGTGGACGACGCAAATAGTAAAAAGCTCGAAAACAAAGGAAATCTTGCTCCGCTCGGTGGTGAAAGACGGTTGGTTAGTTGGCGGGAAGATAAAAACCAAAATCAAAATCAAAAGATTCAAACTTGTCCCGACGAAATTAAAGAGCGAATTAAAGCCGAAAAACATTGCCGATTGATGTTGCTGACACCTGCATATTTTGATAGCGGTTTGCCAAAAAGTAATGCGGATTACGAAGTTAAAGCCATCGCTTGCAATCGTTATCAAACTGTTTCGGGTTGGGATTTTGAAATTAACCGACCAAAACCGACACGCCGATTACTTCCCGCAGGTTCAATTTTGTTTTTGGATTTGCAAAACAATAAAGATATTGGAAGTTGGATTGACAACACTTGGTTTAGTTGTATTAGCGAAATTGAAAGTAAAAGCGGTCAAGACTTTGCCAAAGGCGGCTTCGGCTTGGGCGTTTTGGGAACTTGGGACGGAGAAACAAAAAAAGTTTGGGAATAAATTATGGCAAGAGAAGTGAAAATAAAAGTTAAGCAACCTGATGGCAGTTTGGGTTTTAAAAATGTTCAATTGCCTGAAAATTATCAAGCTGAATTTAACGATAACCTAAGCCGTTCAAAGAAAAACGGCGAAATGATTATCCGTGAATCACGCGAATATGAACTCATTACACCACTT
This sequence comes from Pyrinomonadaceae bacterium, assembly GCA_043768465.1. Classification (GTDB taxonomy): domain Bacteria; phylum Acidobacteriota; class Blastocatellia; order Pyrinomonadales; family Pyrinomonadaceae. The sequence continues at coordinate 1,032 of JAYVKL010000216.1, read as the reverse complement.
TTCGGCGGCGGCGTAGAAACCAAAAAAGCCGACGAAGTTTCGGTTATTCGAGCAACCGAAATTCGCGGTCATCTTCGCTTTTGGTGGCGAGCAACTCGCGGCGGACAGTTTTCGACCATCGAAGATTTAAAAAAACACGAAGACGCAATATTTGGAAGCACCGAAAGAAATTCAGCTTTTCAGATTGAGTTTGAGTTAGAAGAAGACTACGACAAACGAGAAAAGCAAAACAAAGCAACAAAGCGTGATGCTTATGAGCAGATTGTCAAACAAAACGGGAAAAAAGGAATCAAGAATTTTAATACTCTTAGGAGTTACGCAGTTGGAAGCGAACAATAAAGCGGATTCGACAAAGATCCTCGCACCGCCTCCCGAATAATCTCCGTTTTCGCTTCCAGCCAACTCTTTTTTTCTCGATGACAATGACTTTCCAGACGCACAAACGCTCTGATACAAAGCCCGATGTGATTCAACACGGGGCGCAATCGACGGCACTGCGCTCGCTCAATCAAACACTGTTGCTTCAAGCCGCGATGATACATTTCAATCCGCCACGCCGCGAGCGCAGATTTCTCGCGCTCCGCCTTGCTCATCCGGAGAAGACTCGTCGCCCGGTATTGCGATGCGCCGTCCGTGGCACGAACCCGCAATACTTTGATTTCTCCAAAGCCTTTGAGCCAAACAATCGTCCCGTCCCCGCCGCCCAACCCGGCGGCGGCGACCGCTTCCAACTTGCCTTGACGCACTCGGATTTGCCGATTCGATTTCAGCCGCGTCAAAAAATGCCAGCCCACAGAGCGCACCAGTTTCAGATTGTCAATCGAGGCATACCAGCTATCAAAACAAACAAGAGCGGGATTAAAGCCGCGCTGGTAGGCTTCAAAGAGCATCTCGGCGAAATGGTCGTTCCTGGTTTTCCCGTCGCGGTTTTTATCAAAGACGCGATAATCTACCGGCACACACCGCGCGCCGTCGGTTCACAACAGGGTAATCAAATTGATGCCCTCGACCCCCGCTTTTGGCTTGCCCGAC
>JAYVKL010000215.1:0-16027 GCA_043768465.1 Pyrinomonadaceae bacterium | reverse complement strand
AGAAGACTAAATTATTTTATAAATGCTTTTCAGAGTCTCTCAATAAACACCGGAAAGATAAGTGAGTTTAAATTTGAACATCTATAAAATAATTCAGTCCTCTTACTTAATTTATCAATTCGTTTAAGAACATTCGATTTTGAAATAGCCTCCTGCATTTCTTTGGGAGTTCTGTCGCCGATACACGATGCCGTTGCAAATACTGCAAACACGATGATAAATAGGATTAAGTTCTTCAGTGATTGCCTGTTGTTCATTATGCTCAAAGAGAAGAGCCTTCTTTATCTTTAAAAACTTTATCGAGCCACATATTCGTTAATTTTTCCTGAATCGAATTCGCCCGCAAACGGTCGTTCAGATTTTTGAAATCAACGAAATCGAGATGTTGATCCTGATTGAAACATGAGAAGACGAAAAACTCTTCGCCCGTGTGCGGGTTGACGTGACGCTGCAAACATTGGGCGCAAACCTCTTTCATCATACATTGCATCGGCGAGTTGATCGAACCGATTGCCGTGTGTTCCGCTTTCAGATACGGTTTCAAAGTATTATGCCGGGCTTCGCGGACTCCGTTCATCATCCGGTCGGAACCGATGGCGATGATGCGGTCAACATCTTTCAAATCCACGTTTTGATCGCCCAATTTTCCTTCGGCGTAGGCGATCATCGCCTGAACGATGTTGCCGCGAAAATGCGCGTCCTGCGCTCTTTCGGGCTGAATTTCAACGCCGTAATCGGTCGCCCAGACAACTTTGTCCGTGACATCTTCGATTTCCTGACGTTTGAATAAATCCGCGCCGTCTTTGTAACCGGCAAAATAAATCACTTCGTTATTCTTCTCGCGCATCGCCTTGGCAATCGAGAATAAAACCGCGTTGCCCAAACCGCCGCCCGCGAGCAGCACCGTTTCATTTTCGGGAATTTCAGTCGGCGTTCCGGTCGGTCCCATCACGAGAATTTCTTCGCCTTCTTTCAAAAGCGAACACAGGCGCGACGATGTTCCCATTTCCAGCACGATCATCGAAAGCAAGCCTTTTTCCTTGTCCGTCCACGCGCCCGTTAAAGCCAGACCTTCCATCATCAGACGTTTGCCGCCAACCATCGGCGCACTCGTTTCAAAGTTTTGCAGCCGATAGAATTGTCCCGGCTCAAATTTTCTGGCTTGCAAAGGTGCTTTGACGATAACATCAATAATCGTCGGTGTCAGACGTTCGATTTTGACGACATACGCCCGCAACTGTTCGTCCAAGGTCGCTTCCAAATCGTCGAAAATCGCATCACGTGTCGCTTGCGGCAAATCGCCGCGCGTCGCTAACTCCTCGGCAAAAATTTCGACGACCTTTTCGTAGCCGTGTTTCGCCGAAGCCATCGCTTTAACAACATTTCCGGCGTAGCGCGGATGATTGTCGCCGTAGTAGCTAATAAATTTTCCGTCGTGTTCGTAGGATGTGAAAAATCCCTGTTTCGATTCGACGGCGTGAAATTTTCCGTCGCCGTTTTTGACGACTTCAAATGGCTCGAAAAACTGTCGCCATTCGTCCAATTTGAAGGTTCCCGGTTTTTCTTTTTCATAAATCACATTCGGCGAAGTTCCCGCCGCGACGCAGACGGTTCGGGCTGGAAATTCGACCGATTCGCCGGTGTTTTCAAATTTTCCGGTTTCCTCGACATAATTCAAACGCTCGAATTTCAACGCCTTGACCGCGCCGAATTCGTCCGGCACGGCTTCGGTCGGACTCATACATTCGACGAAATTAATGCCTTCTTCCAAAGCTTTCTGAACTTCTTCGTGATTCAGACGATACGCGGGCGAATCTTGCAATCTCTTTCTATAAATCAACGAAACACCGCCCCAAGATTGAACGAGCGGGACGAAATTCGGGACTTCGCCCGTGTCGGCGGCGCGTTCCCGTTCGGCGCGAATCGCTCTGCCGTGTTCGAGAAATTCTTGCAAAGCCCCGATTTCCTGTTCGTCGAATTTCGCCCAAACCGCAGTTTCGCCGAATTCCTCGACAATCGTTTCATATTTTCCAAGCATTTTCTCGACCTGCACCGGATAATACGCAAAAGTTTCCGTCGCCGTGTCAACGCCCGTCAAACCGCCGCCGATAACCACGGCGGGAAGGCGAACCTGCAAATTCGACAGCGTATCTTTCTTAAACGCGCCGGTTAACTGCAAAGACATCAGAAAATCCGAAGCCTGCCGAATGCCGCGAATCAGATTGTTTTTCATCGGCACAATCGTCGGACGACCCGCGCCGGTGGCAATCGCAATATGATCGAAACCGAAATCCCACGCATCTTCAATCGTAAAGGTTCCGCCGAACCGCACGCCGCCGTAAGCCCGAAATCGTTTGCGGCGCGTCAGCATCAGTTGGAGCATCGTCAAAAAGTTTTTGTCCCAGCGAACTGTAATGCCGTATTCGGAAACGCCGCCGAAACCCGACAAAACGCGCTCGTCGAGTTCGTCGGTAATATCGTTGATGTCTTGGATCGAACGCGGGCAAACTTTACCGTTTCTGCCGGTGATTTCATCGCCCATCGGCTCGATTTTCAAACCGTCCACGCCGACGACTCCGAAGCCTTCATTCAAAAGATAATGCGCCAGAGTGTAGCCCGCCGGACCCAAACCGACGACGAGAACATTTTTTCCGTTATACGGTAAAGTGTAGGGACGTTTGGCGTTGAGCGGATTCCAGCGCGTCAGCAGGCTATAAATTTCAAAGCCGTAAGGCAAGTTTAAAACATCGGTCAAACTCGCCGTTTCCGCCAGCGGAATGTTGACCGGCTCCTGCTTTTGGAAAATGCAGGCTTTCATACAATCGTTGCAAATTCGGTGTCCGGTTCCGGCGCACATCGGATTATCAATCGTCACCAGTGCCAGCGATGCAATCGAATCGCCGTGCCGTTTCATCAGGTGCATCTCCGAAATCTTTTCGTCGAGCGGGCAGCCTTCCAATTTTATGCCGAGCGGATTGCGTTTCGCCGAACCGTCTTTTTCGTGCAGTCCGGTCGAACACGAATCTTTTTCGCGCTCGTGGCAAATCAGACAATAATCAACTTCGTAAAGCGCGTCGCGCTGCGTTCCGCGATCATCGGTCAATTTGAAACCGTCGCGCTGACGCATTTCCGCCGCCGCGCCGTGCAGCAATTCGGGAATCTCCGCGTTCGGATGAATCAGATGAACGAGATTTTGATAATCGAGTCCGTGCGGCGTTTTGAACGCATACCAACGCTTTTCCTTTTTGAAAAAAGCCACCGCCGACCACGCCTCAAACAAATGCAGAACTGCTTTGACCGGCAAAATCGCGCCCGTTTCCGTCGCTTCCAAAATATATTGCGAGAAGGCTTTGCCGAAAGTTTTGTCTTTTAATTTATCGTAAGCGAAATTTATTTTATCAAGCGTGTTCTGAATTTCCGGCGTAATCTCCAGATTCTTCGTCAATGCTTCTTCGGCTTCGACGAGTTTATCGGCGATAAAAGCCGTTGCCAACTCTTCATCGTAAACCAGCGTTTCGTCAAAGGCGGCGAATTTGAATTCGCGCAGTGCCGTCGTCAATTCCGCTTCATTCAGTTCGACGATTTTTTCCGCCGAAAACTTTTTGATGGCGCGGCGCTGCACGAAAAACTTGTATTTCCAAATCGGATTCTGCTCGGCGATTTCTTTTTGCAAATCGGCGCGTTCGCGGCTGATGTTGAACATCTGCGCGATGAACTCGGAAAGATACGGCGCGGCATCGGTCAGGATTTTCGATTCGACTCGTTTTTCGCAGCCGCGCCCGCGATTCCCGATATATTTTGTCAGAGCCTCGTGCAGAATCGGATTCTCGGTTTTCACCGTTTCGTAAAATTTTTCGGCAAGCGCACGGAGTTTAACCGCATCATAAAGGTCTGAATAGCTGAACCCGGCGATGCCGAGCTTAAAATCTCCGCCGTCGAATTCGTTCGCGTCAGCAATTTGTTTTTCGGAAATAGCAATCATAAAAGTCCCAAATGGATACGAGATAAATGTTTCTGCGACCAAGGACAATTATATCATTTACGTTTTGACTGAAACAAAAGCCGGACGTTTCAGAAGGATCGAGAGTTTTGTCCGGTCGCCGAAAAAAGCGCGGATTCTCAAAAGACTCTCAAAAATCGAACGAATCCAGGTGAGATTTCGCTCCGAATATGCTATAAAACAAGATTGTCTAACTAATAGACTGACAGAATTTAATAATATTAAGAATTAAGTAGTCGTTCAAAATTACATTTACCTATATCAATTCGGGCTTTTGGTCTTAGCTGACATAAGGCTATTTGCTTCAGCATTTAACTAATTACACGATAGTTAAGTTTAATTGTGAACGACTACTTACTAATTTATAAAGTATATCCAAACGAAGTATGGAAAAAGACGAGAGATTACTGCCTTTACCGGGAGTCAATGATTTACAAGCGGTAAATCAGCCTGAACCGACTCATTACGCGCCGATTTACGAAGACGAGTTCAGCGAAACCCGTTCGTTTCGAGAGTATTGGAACGTCGTCTATAAGCGTCTGCCGATGATTCTGGCGATGACCGTTCTGGCGACGACCGTCGTCGCTTTTTACATGTATCGCCAGCCTTCGATTTATGAAGCCAAGACGGAGATGATTATCGAACCGCGCAAGCCGAAAGTGCAGTCGAAAGAAGCGATTAACATCAATTTCGGCGGCGATGTCAACTATTACAATACGCAGTTGCGACTGCTGCAAAATCCCGATTTGATGCGCGAAGTCGTCATCAGAATGAATCTGCACCGCGATCCGAATTTGTTCAGCGGGCAAAATCGCGGCGTGGTCTCGATGGTGCGCTCGCTCTTTTCGAGCGAGAAAGACGGCGAAAGCAAACCGCCCTCGCTGCCGACTCTGGCGGAAACCGACGACTACGGCAAAAACGGTAAGGAAGTCGCCCTGACACCCGAAGAAAAGGAACGAGTTGACCGCTACGCCGGAATTCTGTTGAGCGGTTTGCGCGTCAGTCAGGTCGAAGGAACCAATCTGGTAAATATCATTGTGCAAAGCACTAATCCGGCGTTGGCGGCGAAAACCGCCGATATGGTCGGCGATGTTTTTATCAAGGAAGACATTCAGCGCGAATCCGAAGGCGGACGGCGAACGCTCGGAGATTTAACCAAGTCAATAGACGATTTAAGGTCGAGTATCGGTAGTCAGGAGCAGGAACGCATCAGGTATATGCAGGAAACCAAAATACCTTTGCGCGCAGAGAAAGGACAGGATTTGCTCGCCGTCCAATTGCAGGATTTAAGCGGCAGATTGTCGTCGGCGCAGGATGACCGGAGAAAATTATCGGGTCTCTACGAAGCCGCGCAGCGTGCCAGTGCCAGCGGCGATATTCTGTCGGTCGTCGGCGATAATAAAGCGATCAATGAAGCCCGCGCTCAAAATTCGAAGCGTCAAGCCGATTTGGAAAATCGCATCCAGGATATTGATAAACAAATTCAGGAAGCCGAAACCAAGCGCGAACAACTCAGAGCTAAATACACGGACGAATATAAAGACATTCAAGCCGTCAACCAGCAAATCGGGAAATTGCAGGAAATTAAGATACGCACCCAAACCGAGGTTTCGCAGAAAATCGAATCCGAAGGCGTGAAATTGGAAAAGAATGCTGAAAGAGAAGTTCTAAACGGTTTGCGGGCGCAGCTTCAATCAGCTCAGAAGCGTGAAAACGAACTTCTCGCCGCTTATAACGGGCAATTTTCCTCCGCCAATGTTCAGGGGCAGGCGGAAACCCGTTTGACGACTCTGAGCCGTGAAATCGAAACCAATCGCGGTTTGCTCGATACCTACGTTCAGCGTCAGAAGGAATTGGAATTGACCATCGCCAGCAGCCAGCCGGACAATCTGAAAATTTCCAGCACGGCGATCACGCCCATCCAGCCCATCGGACCGAACCGCAGCCGGAACATTATCGTCGCTCTTTTGATTTCGCTGGCGGCAGGTGTCGGTCTGGCGTTCCTGCTCGATTATCTCGACGATTCGATCAAAACTTCCGACGACATCGGCAGACATCTCGGCTTGCCGACGCTCGCCCTGATTCCGTTCACCACCGGCGCGGAAAAGCGCAAAATCAATCAGTTGGGCAACAGCAACGGTGCCGAATCTTCTGCGCTCGCGCTGATTGTCAGCGGCGATAAGCGTTCGGCGATGGTCGAAGCCTATCGCCACCTGCGAACGTCGCTGCTGTTTTCGTCCGCCGGAAAACCGCCGCAGACGATTCTCGTCACCTCCGCCCAACCGTCCGAAGGCAAGACGACGACCGCCATCAATACGGCGATTACCCTGGCGCAGTCGGGCGCGGAAGTTTTGATTATTGACTGCGATCTGCGCCGCCCGCGTCTGCACAAACATTTCGGCGTGGCGAACGTCAACGGTTTGACGAGTTATCTTTCGAGCAATAAAAATCCCGAAAGCCTGATTCAAACCTACAGCGATTTGCCGAATTTGAAGGTGATTACCAGCGGTCCGATTCCGCCGAATCCGGCTGAACTCCTTAGCTCGAACGAGATGAAGAACCTTTTGCAGTATTTAAAGGGAACTTACAAACACATCATCATTGATTCGCCGCCCGCGATTTTCTTTACCGACGCGGCGATTCTCTCGATGATCGTTGACGGCGTGATTCTGGTGACTTTGGCGGGCAAGAGTTCGATTTATCTGACGCGCCGCTTCAAGCAGCGACTCGGCAGCATCGGAGCGCGAATTTACGGCGTGGTTCTCAACGGAATTCGCGCCACTTCGCTCGAATACGATTACTACGGCTACGGTTATTCGAGTTATTACACGCCGGACAAAGGCGACGATTCGACGGCGTTTATGGACGAAGAAGACGAGATTTTTTCGTCCATCGGCAAGAAACGCTAGACGAATCGGAACTTAATTCAAAAAATCCGCCAGGGCTTGTTTCCAATCTCGCATTGGAGCAAGCCCGACTTTTTGGCTGAACAAACAGGCGAGTTTGGAACTGACCGGACGCGGCGCGGGGCGATTTAAATCGTTCACCGAAACGCCTTCGATCAAACTTTGGTCGTAACCTTTGATCTCGGCGATTTTCCGTGCAAAACCTTCGTAACTCGTGCCGCTGCCGGCGTTCGCAACGTGGTAGACACTCGGCAAATCGAGCGCGGCGAGTTCGCGCAGACGCTTCGCCAAATCGCCCGCCCAAGTCGGCGTTCCGTAGCTGTCGCCGATTGTCTTGATTGATTTTCCTGCCGCCAAAAGTCGGTGCATCACGCTCAAAAAATTCGTGCCGCCCGCGCCGTAAATCCAGCCGGAACGGACGATAACCGAACGCGCATAAGCGTTGCGCGCCCGAATTTCACCTTCGAGTTTCGATTTTCCGTAGAGGCTGAGCGGATGCGGCGTGTCGCGCTGCGTATAAAAATCGGTGTTCGCGCCGTCGAAAACGTAATCGGTCGAAATCGTCACGAAAGCGGCGTTGATTTTTCCGGCGGCGGCGGCGAGATTTTCCACGCCGTCCGCATTGGCTCGATAGCAAATTTCCGCGTTCGTCTCCGCGCCGTCAACGTCCGTATAAGCCGCGCAATTGATTACGCCGTCGAACCGTTCGCGCGTCAAAGTCTCGGAAACCGCTGCGGCATCGGCGATGTCGAGTTCCTGCCGCGTCAAACCGACGACTTGATCGCCGAGTTCACGACAATGTTCAATTGTCGCTCTCGCCACCATTCCGTTTGCGCCCGTGATCAAAATTTTCATATTGTTTTAGTTTGTCGGACTTCGGCGATATTTGTGCGTTACCGGACGGCGGCGACCGATGCCGATGGCGTTTTTGGAAATGATTAAAGTCGGCGGCAGTTGGCGGCGTTTGAATTCGTTGGCGGGCGATTCGACTTTATTGAGCAAATCGTAAACCAATTTCTCATCGCTGCCTTCGGCGATGATTTCGGCGGGCGAGTATTTATCTTCAAAATAGCGTTTCAAAACTACGTCCATCAAATCGTATGGCGGCAGCGAATCCCGGTCGAACTGATTCGGGGCGAGTTCGGCGGACGGGGCTTTTTCGATGATCTCGAACGGGATGATTTCGCGTCCCGCCGAGCGATTGATATGGCGGGCAATCGCGTAAACCTCCGTTTTCAAAACGTCGCCGAGAACCGATAAACCGCCGTTCGTATCGCCGTAAAGCGTGCAGTAGCCGACGGCGAGTTCCGATTTGTTGCCGGTCGCCAAAACCAATCTGCCTTCGGCGTTGGAAATGGTCATCATAATCACGCCGCGAATCCGCGACTGCATATTTTCCGCCGCCAGATTTTCGCCGCCGTGCGTTGGTTTCGCCAACCTCAACTGATTTAATAAAACTTCAAACGCGCCGGAAATCGGTTCAAGGCGCGTCCGCATTCCGAGCGCGGCGGCGAGTTTTTCCGAATGTTCGATGCTGCCTTCGGACGAAAACGGCGACGGCATCATCACCGCCGAAACATTCTCCGCGCCCAACGCCTCACACGCCAGAGTTGCGACGAGTGCCGAATCAATGCCGCCGGAAAGTCCGATGACGCATTCGGTAAAACGATTTTTGGCGGCGTAATCCTTGATTCCTAAAACCAGAGCCTGTCGGATTGATTCGGTTTCGTCGCCCGTAATGCCGCGTGAATCGGGCAGCGCGTCGTTGATCTCGACCGTTTCGACAAATTCTTCAAACGCCTTTGCCTGCAAAATTATGTCGCCCTGCGAATCGGCGATTAAACTCGCGCCGTCGAAGATGATGCCGTCGTTGCCGCCGACGAGATTAACGAACACCACCGGAATTTTAGCAACTCTGGCGCGGTGCGCGACCATCTCGCAGCGCAGTTTGATTTTGCCTTTGTTATACGGCGAGGCGTTGATGGCGATGACGATTTCCGCGCCGTTTTGAATGACGGTTTCCGTTGGGTCGCCGTCGTAAAGCCTTTCCTTCCAAAAGGTTTTGTCGTTCCAAAAGTCTTCGCAAACGACGACTCCGAGCCGCCGCCGCCGGTTGTTCCGGTCGTAGATTTCGACTATGCCGTCGGGTTTCGGAGCCGGTTCAAAATAACGCGGATCGTCGAAAACGTCGTATTCGGGCAGCAGGCTTTTGTCAACGAATCGCAGCAGTTCGCCGTTTGAAATGACCGCCGCCGTATTGAAAATCCGGCGACCGTGCGGGTTTTCGTTCGGGCGAATCGTGCCGACAATCGCCGTGATGCCGGCAGTGGCGGGAATGATTTTTGCGAGCGGTTCGAGCGCGTGTTCGATGATGTCGCGGTCTTGAAACCAATCGAACGAAGTGTAGCCGTGCGTGGCGACTTCCGGGAAAACGATGATGTCCGCGCCGTCGGCTTTGGCTTTTTCAATCGCCCGCAGAATGGCGGCGACATTGCCTTCGAGGTCGCCGTTCGTCGTGTTGATCTGTCCGATGGTAACTTTCATCAATCCAATTTCCCAAGTTCAAAGTTCAAAGTCAAACGTAAGCTAACAACCTTTGGATTCGGGATTTCGGATGCCGGATTTCTTTACCATTTCCACGCGGTTGCCGCGTTCGTTGTAGCGCACTTCGTCCATCACATTGTGAATAATCAAAACGCCGCGCCCGGAAGTTTTGAAAAGATTTTCGGCATCGGTCGGGTCTGGAACTTCGGCGATGTCGAAGCCTTCGCCTTCGTCTTCGACGGTAAAACGGGCTTCTTTGGCGGAAACCTCCGCCGAGATGCGGACGAACTTGGTCGCGTCGAATTTGTTGCCGTGTTTGACGGCATTGACGAACGCTTCGTCCAAAGCGACGAAAAGATTGGAATCGGCGGAATTGACCACGCCGTTTTTTTCGACGCGCTTCATCAGGTAATCCAGAATCGTGTGCATCAGAGACATCACGCTCGGAATCTCAAATTCGATTTTCTCGCGCCAATTCCGCACGATTTCTTTTTGGTCAACGAACCTGGCTTTGTAGTCGAGCGTCGTTTCGACGAAATTCTTGAGTTCCGCTTCGGTAAAATCGCCTTTGCCGTAATTGGAAACGCAGAGTTTGAAGGCTTTGATCCGGCTTCGGGCATCGTCAACGGCATCGGGCAAACAGTCTGTTTCGACCTCCGAATCATTGTCGGCGGTTAAGTTTTCGCCGTCCAGATCGGTAATAATCAAATCGAAATTTTCAACTTCGATGCAGTCAACCGCATCGTCGCGGTTTTCACAGCATTTGACGTAATGCCCGTCCTTGCTGAATTCCCTGGTCAAAGCCGTTTTCAAATCGTCGTAATCGTCAACAATCAAAATTTTTTTCTGCATCTTCAAACCCTTTTCAGTTGTCAATAAATTTCAGCTTTTTGTCAAAAGCCTTTCGCTGAAAATTACGGTAAAATAAACTTCTTTGTTGCACATAATAAACTAAAAACACGGTCTCTTTCTATTGGATGGCGCGGAATATCGAAAAATCTTATCAACCGGCTGATTTATCGGCATATTCATTCGGAAAAAAGCTGCTCATTCACCTGACGGAGCGGGCGTTTTACCTGCTGATAAAATACCTCGGAAAAACGATTCGCTACGAAACGAGCGATTGGGAAAATTTCGAGATCATCGAACGCGCCGGAAAAATTCCGATTTATGCGTTCTGGCACAATCGCATTTTCGCGGGAACTTATTTTTTCCGCCATCGCGGTATCGTCATCATCACTTCGCAGAGCTTCGACGGCGAATACATCGCCCGCTTTATTCAAAGATTCGGCTACGGCGCGGTGCGCGGATCAAGCACGCGCGGCGGTGTCGGCGCGTTAATTGAGATGATTCGCCTGTCGAAAAAAGGTTTGCCGATGGGATTTTCCGTTGACGGTCCGCGCGGTCCGAAATACGTCGCTAAAACCGGCGCGGTTTTACTGGCGAAGAAAACCGGCAATCCGCTGATGCCGTTCGTCTTTGAATGCGAAAAATTCTGGACACTGAACAACTGGGATCAACTGCAAATTCCGAAACCGTTCACGCGGGCGAAACTTTTCATCGGCGCACCGATTTACGCGGCGGGCGATGCCGACGAGACGGCAATCGAAATTAAAAGATTGGAATTGCAGAAAAAACTTGACGAACTAACGGTAAATGGAGAACAATGGCGGAACAGCATTAAAAGTAAAATAAACAAAAGCATCTGAAAAAGGTTCCGTTCACGGCGGGCTGACTCGCGGCGACATCCCGAATTTTTTCGCCCAAGCCGGGTTCAAGTCCGACCCGCACAATTTCGGAACGGCGCAGAAGGAGAAAAGAAAGTTATGTCTATGTTCGATTCGATAATCAACGAAGCTGAAGGGAAATTTAATCTCGGCGGCAAAGCCGGAACCTTACTTTCGGCGTTGCTGGCTTTAATGACGGATAGAAATAACGGTGGTTTTTCGGGGTTTCTGGAAAAATTTAACGCCGCCGGTTTAGGCGATACGGTCGGTTCGTGGGTTAGCTCGGACGCAAATACGCCGGTTTCCGGCGAACAAATCGAATCGGCTCTCGGCGAAGACACGCTGAAAACTATCGCCGGTCAAACCGGAACCGATTATCAAACGACGACGGCGGCAGCGGCGTTTTTGACTCCGCGCGTGATTGACGCGCTCACGCCCGAAGGCGTGGTTCCGCCGGACAGCGATTTGCTTTCCAGAATCGGCGGCTATTTAAGCGGCGGCGCGGCAGATGGCGGAATCAACGCCGCCAGCGTCGGCGAACCGTTTGACCGCATCGAAACTGCCGCCGCTGACAACAATGTCGGAGTTTTCGGCGACCGCCCCGGAAATTCCCTGGAGACGATTGACGACGGCGACGACTCGATTCTCAAATGGCTGCTGCCGCTTTTGCTGCTCGGTTTGCTGATCGTTTTGGGCTACACGTTCTGCGGAAAATCCGCGCCCGTCGTGACGACGAATGCGAATGTCGGTAGTGGGACGACGGCTAACGCCGCCAACACCGCCAAATAACTTTACCAATCGGCGAGCAAACCCGAAGGGAACGCCGATTACCGCATTCCTTTTGGGTCGGAATTAAGGAGCGGTCGCGCCGGTTCACCGATTCAACTTTGTTCGTGCGCTGCCGCATTTACCCGGTCGCTGCCGCTTTCCGGTTCTGACTTTCCGCCAGAACGCCCGCCGCCATCAGGATGAAACTGATCCAAACCGCGTCGGCGAGAAAAAGATGGATGATCTGCATCACAATCGGCGCGAGCGTCAGCAAAGTTATCGCGCCCGACGCAAATTGAACCAAAACCAGCGCGCTCAAAACATTCGCCCAACGCACGACCGATGAAAATTCGACGAATTTATTTTTAATCCAGCCCGCCAGAAATATCAGATAAACGCCGACCGAAATTGACACAACCGGATGACTGACGCGCAGCCGCAGCAGGATGTTCGAGGTCGCCGAAAAATCTTTGGTAATGCCTTCGGTCAAAGTCTCCGACGGGAAAATCATCGAACTCAAAGCCGCAATCGAGCCGCTCGTTCCAATCAGTAAAATCCCGCCAACCGCCGCGCCCAACAGCCATAAAATCTTTGGCTGCGCCTTAAAACCAAAAGATTTTTTGTTGCTCGCAAACCACGCGGTCAAAGTTAGAAAGGTCAGCAGAACGAGCGTCGTTATCAAATGTCCAGCCATCCAGAACGGACGCGCCGCCGTTAGAGTTTCCGCCGTGTTTCCGGTTAAAACCAGCCCTGCGCCCAATGCGCCTTCAACGATGACGAAAAGAAAAGAGCCGACTGCCATTTTCAGAACCCGGCTGTTTTTACCCGGTTTTTCGGACTTCCAACGGAGAAACGCCCAAACCAATAAACCGATGACGATAAAACCATCCAGGGTGCTGGTAATTCTGTGCGAAAATTCGATGACGGTTTTTAATTGCGGCGCGGTCGGAATTACTTCGCCGCCGCACGTCAGCCAGTGCTGCCCGCAGCCGTCGCCGGATTTCGACGCGCGTAGAAAAACGCCCCAAATAATTACGACGAAGTTATACGCCAAAACAAACCAGGCGTATTTCGCAAATCGCGTCAATTTTAATTCCGTATCCATTTTTGCTACATTCAAAACTTCGGATGTTTTCAAAAGTTAGAATAGCACTTCAAAGCAGCATCGGGAAGGCATCGGAACATTAGAGAAGCTAAATGGAAATCGAACATTTTTTTACTTGTCCGCACTGCTGGCAAACGGTTTCGATGATGCTGGACTTGTCGGTCGAGGAACAGAGTTACGTCGAAGACTGCGAGGTCTGCTGTCACCCGATTCAAATCAGCTACACGACCGACGATCTGGAATTGTCGAATTTTCAAGCCGACAGTCTTGAACAGTGAACGCGAAAACCTCGATGAAAAAGCAGCGCATTGACTATCTTTTGGTCGAATTGGGCTTCGCCGATTCTTCTGTCAAAGCCCAAGCCCTGATTATGGCGGGCGTTATTCTGGTTGATGAAAGGCGCGTCGAAAAATCTTCGGAAGCCTTTCCGCGCCAATCAAACATTAGAATCAAGGGTGCTTCGGCGGTGAAAAGATTCGTCGGGCGCGGCGGTTTGAAACTGGAAAAAGCGTTGCACGAATTTCAAATATGCGTCGGCGAATACGTTTGTCTCGATGTCGGCGCGTCAACCGGCGGGTTCACCGACTGCCTTTTGCAGAACGGGGCGAAAAAGGTTTTTACCATTGATGTCGGGACGAATCAACTCGATTGGAAACTCAGACGCGACGAACGCACGGAAGTCCGCGAAAACGTCAACGCGCGTCATCTCAAACCGGCTGATTTTCCCGAAAGTTTCGATTTAATAGTGATGGACGTTGCTTTTATTTCCGCGACGAAAATCCTGCCCGCGCTCATTCCGCTTTTGCAGCCGGCGGGGAAGATGATCGTTCTGATAAAGCCGCAGTTTGAAGTCGGCAAAACGGAAGTCGAATCCGGCGGAATTGTCAGAGACCCGGAAAAACATGCGCGGGTAATCGCCGAAGTTAATTCCTTCGCGGAGAATTGCGGTCTGAGGGTTTCCGGCGTGATTGATTCGCCGATTTTGGGCGCGGACGGCAACCGGGAATTTTTGGCTTTTTATCAATTGCGCCGATGAACGGTAATTTTTAAGTTGTTTTGAAAAGTTTTGAGTCCAAATTTCAGTTTGCCGCTCGCTTTTGTTCAAAGTCCAAACTTCACTGTGCCGCACCGCCGGCGCAAAGCGCGGCGGAAGACTCGCTCAAGTGCGAACGCTGAACGGAAAGGCGAAACACCTCAAAATTTTCGCCCGGTCGCTTTTTGTTTTCACCGTTTGGTTTACCGATTTATGTCTGACAAAAAAACCCTCGCCACAAAAATTGTTCAGAAAAACGCCGCCGATTTTATCGAGGGCGTTGATTATTATTATGACGACGGCTTAATGATTTTAACCGGAGTTTTTCTGCTCAAACGCCGCTATTGCTGCGGCAACGGCTGCCGGCACTGCCCGTATCCCAAGAATGAAAGCGGCGAATCATAAAAGGAAGGTCTCCAATTCTTCTTTGGCGTAAATCTTTATATTCGTTTGAGCGAATGTTTTAGGTGTCGGCGCACGAGAAATTGTCACGGAAACTTCGACCGCGCCGCAGACCCGCGCCAATTTCTCGTAATCTTCGTGCATTTCGTCCTGTGATTTCAGCCATCGTAAAGTATCGTTTAGCAGTGCGGCGGCAAAAGGATTTTTAGGATATTCAATTTTGTGATGAATCCATTTGCCTTCGCGCCGCGCCGATACTATTCCCGCGCTTCGCAGATAAGCGAGATGTCTCGATATTTTCGGTTGACTGTCGCCTAAAACTTCCGTGAAGTAGCAGACGCAAACTTCATCCTCGCGCATCAGATTCAAAAGCCGCAGTCGCGTCTTGTCTGCCAGAGCCAGAAATAAACATTCCATTTTCGCCAGAGGATTTTCACCGTTCATAAAGTGAATTTATCATAAATCTCCTGTTTTGTCTTGATATAGTATTTCCTTAAAAATTATATCTGCTCCAATAAATACGTTAAGACGTATGTGAATTTGATTGTGAGTAACTAGAGTAAATTCGGATTGAATGTATGGCAGACTTCAGTCTGCCACCGCCGTCGAGAGTCGGGTCTGAGCGAGGCGGCAGACTGAAGTCTGCCATACACTGATTAGCAATCTGCTCTAGATGTTCCGACAAAGTTTAGTAGAAAATAAAGTTCATTGAAAATTTATTATAGGTTGGGGTATTAAGCACAAGGGCTCATTTTTTTACTCTAAGCAACCCAATTTCCCACAAAATCTGACAAGTTTCACGCATTTTTAATGTTTTCAGCTCAATTTTCTTTATTTCTGGTGTATTGTATGCAATAAAATGTCAAAAATGGAGAATTTCAACCAAAAACTATCAAAATTGCGTGAAACTTGTCAGATTTTGTGGAAAAGCGTACTGCTTAGAGTAAAAAAATGAGCCTTTGTGCCTAATACCCCTACAAGGCTCAAATCGAACCGCCAGATTCGATTCGGCGCGGGCAAGTTGCAAGCCGTCGCGGAAGCCGGCTTGGGCGGCGGCAACGGGACAATCTGCTGGCAAACGGGATTTGGAGAAATCAAGGTATTGCGGGTTCGCGCTCACCGTCGGCACAAAGGACTTCTGGGCGACGAGCCTTTTCGCCATGACAGAACCGGGGCGCGGAAAGTTCGCTCTCGCGGCGTGGCGGATTGAAATGTCTCATCGCGGTTTGAAGCAGCAATGTTTGATTGAGCGGGCGCAGTGCCGCCGCCCGCGCCCGGGGTTGAATCACATCGGGTTGTGTATTCGAGCATTTTTGCGTTCGGAAAGTCATTGTTTTCGAGAAAAAATGAGTTAGATGGAAGTGAAAACCGGAATTATTCTGGAGGCGGTGCGAGGATATTTGTCGAATCCGCTTTATTGTTCGCTTCCAACTGCGTAACTCCTAACTGATATTACGCAACGTGACATAAATGATGTAATTTCAATAATTTACTAAAGTTTTTATAGTAAAAGTAGATTGACAATAATGAGGAAATTCAACT
>JAYVKL010000214.1:0-19977 GCA_043768465.1 Pyrinomonadaceae bacterium | reverse complement strand
AAACACGCGCAAAATGAAGGCTGAACTTTTCTGAAAGAAATAATTGTGAATCGGAAAGCAGCAATGATTTAGCGGCTTCGATGGCGGCACATATTTTTTTATAGGAAAGCCCTGCTCAAAATTATTCAAACCCGAAATTTAATCGTTCGCGTTTAGACATTAAACCGAAAATATGCAAAACTGCGTTCATGTGGAACAAAATTTACCTGATTACCTTGGCGGCGGCGGCGGCGGCGATGGGCGTTTTGCTGTATCTGCCGTATAGCTGGCTGGGAAGCGTCACCGACCCGAAAAATGTGGCACTAAATTTCACTCACTACGCGAACATCAGTTGGACTTTTCTGCTCGTCTCGTCGCTGATTTTGCTGATTCTGGCAAATGTTTTGCTGTTCAATACCCGCCGGGCGTGGGGAATGTGGGCGACCCTCGTCTATTTCGCAGTTTTTACAATCGCTCAATCATTCTGGCTCGAACAGAGTTTTTTCAACTACCGGCAAGCGAATAAGTTACCGACCGATACTTTTTTTCTCGGCTCGTTGATCGCCGTGCTGTGCATCGTCCTCGCCGCGATTTTCGTTTTTTTCAACCAATATCTGGTTAAAAGAATGCAAGGCAAAATGTCTCCGCAGGTTGAAACTGTTAGACAAATATCCGAATAAATTTCAACTGAAAAAGATTTGATTCAAAGGTTTTAAGTTCGGTCGGTTATGAAAACAGTTAACTGTCAAAACTGCGGCTAACCGTCAATTAAATCAAACGGCAGATACAACAAATCCATCAAAAACGGCTGGAACTTTTTTTGCTCGATTAAATGCCGCTACTTCTTTTAAGAAAAAAGCATTGAGTCATCCTGCGCCTGGTGTTTGGTAATTGTCAGAAAAACGCCCGCTCAAAAAAGGAAAACAAAAGCCAATGGTTTCTGCTCAAAATCCTGTGCCGCCCGTTATAACAACAAACATAAAAAGACCGGCTCACGGCGTTCAAAATTAGAATGCTATCTTGAGGCGCAGTTGAAAATGAATTTTCCGAATCTCAGTTTTTTCTGTAATACGAAAATTCCAATCGGCGCGGAGTTGGATTTCTACTTTCCCGAACTGGAAATGGCGGTTGAGATAAACGGGTTTCTACATTTTAAGCCGATCTACGGCTTAGATAAATTGAACAGGATTCAAGAGATTGATCGGGAAAAGGCGGAGAAATGCCGCCAAATGAATATTGAATTACACATTTTTGACGTTTCTCAAAGGTTTCATTTAACGCAGGTATTGGAGGAGAATCATTGGAAAAACATTAAGGAATTAGTCACTTCCAAAGAGAAGTGTGCAGATTACACCGACGAGCAGGTTTCCTATTTGTAACCCATCGGGACGACTTGATTCGAACAAGCGACCTCTCGCACCCCAAGCGAACGCGCTACCAGACTGCGCTACGTCCCGTCAATTAACTTATTCAGATTAGAAATGATTGGCTGGAATGTCAAATCAGTATTTTCTCGGCACGACCTCCGCCCGGTTGGTTTTCAGCATTTCACGCAATTCCAGCAGTTGCGCGGCAAGCGATGTCAAAGCCTCGCGGCGTTCGTCGTCTAAAACCTCGATTGGTGCGGTTTGAAGATAAGAAACGGGTTTTACGTCATCTTCAATATCATTCAGATCTTCGATTTCCTCGTCGAAAACCGTTCCCGCCGGCGGTTCGGGGAGTTTCGCTTCTTTGATAAAATTCTCTTTCGGAAGCGGTTCGTGCGGCACGATTTTCAAACGGGTGAGTTCGCGCAGCTCGACTTGCAGTTTTTTCTTCGCGCCCGCGATAGTGTATAAATCGTCGTAGAGCAGTTCTTTGACGCGCAGGGCGATTTCGACATCGCGCCGCCGGTAACTTCTTTGTCCCGAACGGTTTTTCTGCGGCGACAGCATCGGGAACTCGGTTTCCCAATAGCGCAGAACGTGCGCCTGCACACCGACTAAATCGCAGACTTCGCCGATTTTAAAAAATATTTTTTCAGGTATCGCTACCGCTGCTTGTCCCATTTAAGCCTCTTTTGTTGTGGATTGTTTTGGATTTTTTGCGCCGACGTTATTGTAGTTTGTTTCGTAAAACACTGTCAATAAAAATTTTATGAAAAACGAATTCGAGTTTATCGAAACCATTCGCCGGAAGTATAATTTGTCGAAAATCGGCGACGACTGCGCCGTTTTGCCGAAGGATTCCAGAACCGATACGGTGATGACGACCGATTTGCTCGTCGAAGACATAGATTTCAAGCTCGAATGGTCAAAGCCGGAGTTTATCGGTCACAAGGCGTTGGCGGTTTCCCTCTCCGATGTCGCCGCGATGGGCGCGAAACCCGTTTGGGCGATGTTGTCAATCGGCATCCCCGAAGCGATTTGGAAAACCGATTTCGTCGAAAAATTCTACGCGGGCTGGTTTGATTTAGCCGGACAATTCGATGTCGAACTAATCGGCGGCGACGTGTCCCGAACGCCCGACAAACTCGTGATTGACTCGATTGTCGCGGGCGAGGTCGAAAAAGGAACCGCCGTGCGGCGTTCGGGCGCAAAAATCGGCGATTTGATTTTCGTCAGCGGCGGTTTAGGCGGCGCGGCGGGCGGTTTGAAACTGCTCGAAGCCGGAACTCGTGACGATTCCGCCGCGAAAATCTGGCAAAAAAATCTTTTGCTCAAACAGCTTAAGCCGTCGGCGAAGGTGGCGGACGGCGAATTTTTGCGCGAGAAAAATTTAGCGACTTCGATGATTGATTTGAGCGACGGACTGTCATCGGATTTAGCGCACCTTTGCCGGACAGGTCAAGTTGGAGCGCGGGTTTTCGCCGACCGTATTCCGTTCGATGTCAATCTGCTTTCGACGGCGCATTCGCCTTCTGAAAAATTAGAACTCGCCCTAAACGGCGGCGAAGATTACGAACTGCTTTTTACCGTTAGTGCGAAAGATCAACGGCAAGCTGAAACCGAGTTCAAAAAGCGCGGTTTTTTTCACGTCGGGGAAATCACCGCCGATGCCGAAATTATTGAACTTATCAGGCACGAAAAACCGAAGATTTTACGACCGAACGGCTTTCGGCATTTCTGATAAAACCCAGAACGAAGGCGGAAACCCGGAGCAGTTCAAGTTTGCATGGATGGGTCAGAACCGTCTGCGGTTCGCGGGCGGGTTTCTCGCTTGACTGAAAAGTCTCGCCGCCGACGCTTGACCCGCCCGCGAACCGCAGACGGTTCTGACAGTTCCAGTGAAATTAATTCAGCGCATCGGCAAAACTTTTGCGCCGTAACAATCGAGCGCAAAATAAGCATCGAGCGCGGCAGCGAGTCGGTTTCCATCCAGTCAGAATTGAAATTACCGGTAAACTTATCGCACGAAGGCATTCGGAATCGGCTGGTCGGCTGCCGCGCCGAACGCGACGGCGGTGAATCCGGCACTCGTTCGATTCAGATACCACGTTCCGCTCCGGTAAACCGCCAGATCAGCTTTGCCGTCGCCGTCGTAATCGGCAGCCGCCGGCGCGTCGGTTCCCAAACCGAATCGAATGCCGGCGAAGCCGTCGGTTGACTGCAATAAATACCACACGCCGGTTGACGGGCGATAAACGGCGAGATCGGTTTTGCCGTCGCCGTCATAATCGGCGGGAACGAGTTTATCGTGTTCGTCGCCGAATCGAATGCCGGTGAAACCGAGCCGTGAACGCTGAAGATACCAGATTCCCGCCCGGTAAACCGCGAGATCGGCGGTGCCGTCGCCGTCGTAATCTGCCGGAACCGGTTTATCGCCGTTTTGTCCGAAGGCGATGCTCGTAAATCCGCGTGAACTCTGCAATAAATACCAGGTGCCGTTTGACGGACGGAACACGGCGAGATCGGCTTTCCCGTCGCCGTCATAATCAGCCGGGACGGGAATATCGTCCGCCGCGCCGAACGAAATGCCGGTGAAACCTAATTGACTTCGGTTGAGATACCACGTTCCCGCCCGATAAACGGCGACATCGGTTTTACCGTCGCCGTCGTAATCCGCCGGGACGATTTTGTCGGCGGCTAAACCGAAAGCCGTGCCGACGAATCCGGCGGACGATTGATTCAGATACCAAGTTCCGTTTTCGGGACGAAAAACTGAAACGTCCGCTTTGCCGTCGCCGTCGAAATCGGAGTTTGCCTTGTTAGGCGCGTTTGACGAATCGCCGAAAATCGTCAATCGAAATGCCCGCGTGACAGAAAATCCGTTTGCCGCTCCGGGATCGGTAATATACCAGCGTCCGTAAAATGTCTGCCCGATTAAAGCCGGATTGTTCGGAATCGCCAGGCTGATTGATCCGTAACCGCCGCCCGCGCCGCTGCCCGAAAGATTGACGGCAATCCGCGCCAGAGAGCCGCCGGCGGGAATGGACGCGCCCGCGCCGGGATCGTTTGAGTCAATGACCAAAACGGCTTCAGCGTTTCCGACGGCGTTGAAAACGGCAGCGGTGAAACTCGGATTGCCGACGAGCGGCGGTTCGATGGCGACCGGTTGCGGAATGATATTACCGGAACCGGCGCGACCGGTTCCGGTGATGACGGGTATGTGATTTGATTCGGTATAAAGTTTCGGACGGTCGAACGGCGGCAGTTCATCCCTGACCCGCACGTCGGTCAGCGGACGCTTTAGGAAGGCGACGAGAGCGGCTTTCTGCTCGATGTTCAGATTGAGCGGACGAACTCGCGGGTCTTTGTTCGGCGCGCTGAAATCGCCGCCGCGATTATAAAATTCGACGACTTCTTCGAGCGTTTCAAATCTGCCGTTGTGCATATACGGCGCGCGGAGTTCGACGTTTCGCAGCGACGGAGATTTAAATCTGCCGCGATCATTGATGCTGCCGGTAACGATTCCGCGCCCGAAATCTTCCGCCTGCGGGCGAACGCCGATATTATGAAAATTTTGATCCGAAAGCACCGGACCGCCGTGACAAAAATTGCAGTTCGCCTGAACGAACAGGTCGCGTCCGCGATCTTCCTGAACCGTCAGCGGTTCGATGTTCGATGCCCAGCGGTCGAGCGGGGCGCGGTCGGAAAACAAAGTTCGTTCGTGCGTCGCCATCGCCATCGCCATCCGCGCCGGTGTCACTTCGGGCGTGCCGAAGGCTTCCTCAAAAAGTTGCGGGTAAGTCTGCCCGTTAATCCATTCGATGAGTGCCGGCGGGATATTATGCGCCAGAGCCAGCGGTTTGGCAGCGGCAATCTGGTTGGCGACCTGCGTCCAGTTGCGATTGCCGTGTCCCATTTCCGCATCGGAGACCGGCGGACCTAAAATCTGGCTTTCGAGCGATGCCCAATCGGTCAAAAGCACCGCGTTGGTCAGCGGGTCTCGAAAAGTATTTGACGCGCGACCATCCCAAAATAAGCCGTTGGCAGCGAAACCGGCGTTTAAGTATGACGGAGCTTTGCGGTTCGTCACCTGCTCGCCGAATCCGAAAAAATTTGACGGCGAGTAAGTTCCGTCCTGATTATTGAGCGGGACACCGGGCGAGCCGAACACGTCGTCGGGCGTATTAAAAACCGTGTCGAAACCGGGGTTTCTGGCGCGTAAACTGTTGACGACGGTTCGCGGATCGGAACCGCCGTCACTCGCACGGTGGCAAGTTCCGCAGGCAACCGTCAGCGTCGAAGAAAGCTGTTCGTCCCAGAAAAGGATTTTGCCCAGCGTCGCTTTAGCTGCCGTCACCGGATTTCCGATTGGCACCGGCGGCGGCGACAAAGGACTGAAAATATCGGATTGGAAATTGCCGACTGCTCGAAAACCCTGATCGGTGTTGCTCAAACTGCTGTTCGTGCCGTTATTTTCGGAACGCACCCAATAATAATAATTTTGATTGGCGAGTACCGACCGGTCGAAAAAATAATTGGCGGCGGCGATTCCGACTTCCGCCGCCGTTGACGGCTCGCTGCCGCTGCTGCGGAAAATCCGATAGAGAGTCGCTCCGCGCGCGGTGTTCCACATAATACCGACTTTATCGGCGTAATCGCCGTCCGAAGCCGAAACTCCGGTCGGCGCGGAAAGCGTCGCGTCGGCGGCAAAATTTCTGCCGGCTGAAAATGCCGTTAACCGCTGCCGCCCGAAAAAGGTCAAGGCAAACAGAATAAAGAATAAAGAAACGAACAATTTTAGGTGCTTCATCGGATAAATGTTCCCTGACCAGGTATTTTTTCTATGAATAAAGTTTCTGCAAAAGTTTCTGCAAACGAACTCGAAAATGCCGGAAGGTGTCCGCAAAAAAAGCTCCCGGACGGCATTTCGTTCGCTGATCAAGCCGGCGAAAAACTCCACTTGCCGGGCTTAAATCAGCCGGAGTTTAGAATAGGAGACGAGCGGAAATAATCTTTTCGATACCGACAAATATGCCTGAACAGATTTATCGAAAGAATTTCGCTCGCGCTTACAAACATCTTAACCGTGTTCTTCGATATTGACGAGTTCACAAACCGTTCGGTTTTCGGGTCGCCTGATTTTGCTTTGAGTCGGCGAAGGCGCGAAGGGACGAGCTTTTACCAGTTTCGTCCGGTTCGCAATCGTCGAGACGCGCCGGCGGATCAATCGTCTTCTCGTTCGCCGCCCGGCTTTGAAAACGCAGTAAATCGGTGAACGCCGACCGCGCCGACTGCGCGAAATTTCTCCGCCGACCTCGCCGATTGTTCGGTTGAAGCGGTGAGAAAACAATTTGCGGATTGATTTCAATCGTGTTCAACTAGGAAAGAAATTATGTTGAACTTAACAGAAGAAAATAATTCGGCAGCTAAAAATACCTCGCCCGGCAGAGTGCGAAAGTTCTTTGCCAATCTCGGTCCCGGTTTGATTACCGGCGCGGCGGACGACGATCCGTCCGGCATCTCGACTTATTCGGTGGCGGGCGCGGCTTTCGGCTTGCTGCCATTATGGACGGCACTTTTTTCTTTTCCGCTGATGGCTGCCGTGCAGTTGATGTGCGCCAGATTAGGGCTGGTGACGGGACGCGGACTGGCGGGTGTCGTGCGGCTTCATTATCCGCGCTGGATTTTGTGGGGCGCGTGTGCGCTTCTGATTGTGGCAAATGTTTTCAACATCGGCGCGGACTTGGGCGGGATGGCGGAGGCGACCGAAATGATGACCGGAATCCAATCGTATTACTGGACTCCGGTTTTTACCGCGTTGATTATTTCCCTGCTCTTTTTCTCGTCGTATCGCCGGATCGCCCGTATCTTCAAATGGCTGACGCTCGTTTTATTCGCTTATGTCATCACGGCGTTTCTCGCGCAGCCGGATTGGCTTGCCGTTCTGAAAGCAACCTTTGTGCCGCGCATCGTCTGGTCAAACGCTTTTCTGGCAACTTTTGTCGGCATCCTCGGCACGACCATTTCGCCGTATCTTTTCTTCTGGCAAGCCTCCCAGGAAGTCGAACACGAGCGGGTGCAGGGCAAAAGCACCATCGAAGAGCGTGAAGGCGCAACCGACGAAGAACTGCGACTGGCGCGGACGGATGTTTTCACGGGAATGTTTTTCTCAAATCTGGTGATGTATTTCATCATCCTGACGACTGCCGCAACCTTGCACGCGAACGGGCAAACCGACATCGAAACGGCACAGCAGGCGGCGGAAGCACTGCGCCCGCTTGCCGGCAACGGAGCTTATTTATTATTCACGCTCGGCATCATCGGAACGGGATTGCTGGCGGTTCCGGTGCTTGCCGGTTCAGCCGCTTACGCCGTCGCCGAAGCTAAAAACTGGCGCGGAACTCTCGAAGACCGCCCGCGATTATCGCGCAAGTTTTACGCAGTGATTGCGATTTCGATGATCTTCGGGCTGGCTTTGGATTTCGTCGGCTTCAATGCCGTCAAGATGCTCTTTTACTCGGCGGTTCTCAACGGTGTGCTGGCTCCGCCGTTAGTGGTTCTCGTGGTATTGCTGACGAGCAATCCGAACATAATGGGCAGTCGCGTCAGCTCGCGCCCGCTGCGTTATTTGGGCTGGGCGACGGCGGCGATTATGACCGCCGCCGCCGTCGGAATGTTTCTAACAATGTAAGATTCAGTAACTTCCGATTCACAAGAATAAGCATTTTGAGGAGAAGCCGTCTTGAAATAAAATATGCCGAAAAAATCGAGCCTGAAAATATTTTGGTTGGTTGGAACTATTATTTTAATTTCGCCAAAATTCCTTCAGCGAGCGTCACCAAAAATTTAGGAACGGGCAGGGTTGACCACGTCGTTTCAGCTTTATTCAGCAAAAAAGTCGGCGCGTTCGACGTGGATTTTAACGCGGGCTTGCTTATCAATGGCAAACAGGACGAAAAAGGTTTTGTGACGGGCGGGCAGTTCGCCTTTGGCGTGTTGCGTGAGTTGAATAAGAAAATCAATCTGCAAGCCGAAATTTACGGCGAATCGAAAGACGCGAACGAACCGCAGGGACTTTTCGCGGCAGCCATCTTAAATTACCAATTCGGCAAAAAAATGAGTTTCAGCGCGGCTTTGAAATTCGGATTAACGCCGAATTCGCCGCGCGTCGGGGCGACTGCCGGACTGACATACGCTTTCGACAGTTTTTTCAAGAAAGCGAAATAGCAGATGGGAATGACCGATTTTCTTTTTTGAAGTTCAAGTATAATATTGGAGTTTAGAGAATCGAGTGATGATAAAAACGCAATCTGACAATTCAATGGACGTGGAGGTGACAACAGCGACTTTTATTTAACGCCGTCCGTTTCTCTCACGTCGCGTGTTGCCGGTTTTTGTCCACGTCATCTCAACCGTTGTATGCCTCGTGGTAAAATGGACGGGAATATATGAAACAAGTTTTACATCTGTCAATAATCCTCG
Organism: Pyrinomonadaceae bacterium; assembly: GCA_043768465.1. GTDB lineage: Bacteria > Acidobacteriota > Blastocatellia > Pyrinomonadales > Pyrinomonadaceae. The sequence goes on along the minus strand of JAYVKL010000214.1, from coordinate 11,149 downwards.
CTTTGCTATTTTCGCCTGCTCTGGCGCAAAGCAATAGTTCTGCAACAGTAACTCCTAGTCTGAAAGAATTTGTCGGGCAGTATGTTGATAGTGGCGGTTTTGTCGGTGCAAGCTACAAAATTACTGACGACGGTAAATTTGAATACAGCACATTTTCGGATTGTTGCGACCCCGTTTGGAGAGAAATTGGAAATTACACTTTGAAAGACAATCAACTTCATTTCAAGATTTCCAAGAAGACTCTTAATAATTACGACTTGCTTGACCCAAAGCAAGCGACCGAAGCCTTTCGGAAACTTTATAACGACAAAGATGCGGATGTTCAAGCCGGTGAAATCGAAACTGAATATGATATGCAAATTGTTAAATGGGGCGAGCGTATTTATTTGATTGAACCCGAACGACTACATCTGTTTGCAGCGGCAGTTAATTTCGGCATTGAGCCGCGTCGAGGCATAATGAACGATAATTTTTTAACTGCGAGATTTTACTTGAGGCGTGGGGATGAAAGTAAAACCGCAAGTGGAAAACCGTCGCTTCCTGAACCTTTGCTTCCCTTTTTGCAGGATTCTCCTCTGAAAATAAGCATTACAAAAATTGAGGCGCAAGAAAAAGAGAAGATTTACACGATAAATAAAGGAAGCGCGAACGGAATAAAAGTTGGAATGTCTTTGGTCGGAGAGAATGTAGAGCCGGAATATAACAATTTATTATGGGTAATTTCGGTTGACGATAATTCAGCAAAAGCTAAAAGTTTTCATATTCTTCGGGGTTTTGATTACCAGCTTAATAATGTTCTGACTACAAAAATCATTAAAAACAGTGATGAATTAAGTGGAAATTCATTTTCGACATCCGGCGCGGTTTTTTACCCGGACTTCGTTTGCAGTTCGTCCCGCGCCCGTCTCCGCTGATGGCAAATGTCTGATTTACCTTGCAAAACGAAAAAAACTGATAAAGCTCCGGCGAAGGTTTGTGAAAGAGGTTTTCAAAATTTCAAAACCGGCATAAGTTTTGACGAACGAGACGGCTGAAAGATCAAACCGCGAATCGCAGAAGGACGGGCAAATCGCCGGTCAAGCGCGCTTTCGGGCGTTTCAATTGACCGTTTCCGACATTTCCTCCATTGACGGCATTCCGGCGACGGTTCCGGCATCGGTGACGATGAGCGGAAATTCTTCGAGCAGAATCGTATCCGCCAAGGTTTGTATCCAATAAGTTCCGGCAGTCGGGAAGACGACGTTGATGAAAAAGCTGACGTTATCGGTAAAACCGCCGGGAGCGAGTTCGAGGCGCGTCGGCAGTGAGGAAACGACCAGATTGTTTTTGTCGGGCGCGACGATTCGCACCTCGGTTTGATGATTGCCCGCGCCGCGCCAATGATTGACGACGGCGAATTTTATCAACGAAACCGGCAATTGTTCGACCATTATATTTTGAAAAACGCCCATCATTGAGATTTTGTTGCCCATTTCCAGCCGCACGTCGTCGCACAGAAGCGTGTAGATAAGTTGTAGATTTTCAGTTTCCATAGTGTTAATTTACGCCGAATAAATCTTTGGTTCGATAAAATCAAAAAGGCGCAATAGCAAAGAATGTTCACAATTACGCCTTTTTATTTTTATCGAATCGTTACTAAATCGCGCCGTTTTTCCTGAACCATTCCTGCAATTTCTTCCAGGCATCCTCGGAGGCTTCCTTGTTGTATGAATCCCGATAATCGGCGTGAAATCCGTGTTTGGCATCCGGGTAAACATTGATCTCCGATTTCGATTTACCTTTTTTCAATTCAGCCCGCATCTGCTCAATCGAATCGAGCGGAATTCCCGTGTCGAGTCCGCCGTAAAAACCGATGACGGGAACTTTCAAATCTTTGGCAATATCAACCGGCATTGTCGGCTGAAGCGGATTTTTCGGACGACTCGCCGGAGCGACCAAGCCGCCATACCACGCCGCGCCCGCGTCCACTTTTTTATTGTGCGCCGCGTAAAGCCAGACGATGCGCCCGCCCCAGCAAAAACCCGTAATCGAAAGTTTTTTCGTTTCGCCGCTGTTCTTTTTGGCGTAGGCGACGGTCGCGTCTAAGTCGCTCATCACCTGCGCGTCGGGAACTTTTGCTACGACTTTGCCGATGATTTCCTGAACATCCTTCATCTGCGTCACGTCGCCCTGCCGCGCATAGAGCGACGGCGCAATCGCCAGATAACCCAGCTTGGCAAAACGACGGCAAACGTCCTGAATCCATTCGTGAACGCCGAAAATTTCGTGGACGACCAGCACGACCGGGAACTTTTTGTTCTTCGCGTCGGGCATCGCGCGATACGCCGGAATATCGCCGCCCGTCACCGGAATTTTCACTTCGCCCGCGATTAAACCTTTTGCGTCGGTCGTAATTTTGGTTTGGGCGCTGATCGGCTGGACGGCGAGAGCAAACACGCCCGCCAGAATTGACGTGACGAAAAAATCGCGCCGGTCTAAATTCAGCGCGGACGGAACTGTCTGGCGGTTATCTTCTTTCATTTTTTTCTCCATTGACGATTGATATTAAAATATTGGCTTTTCCTTTGCGGTTTGTAAAGGTATAATCGCAAAAAGAATGGATGGAGCGATGAAGGACGAGAGATAACTCAAAAACCGGCGGTCGGTTGTTTTGTCCGTCTTTTATCGTTCATATTTCATCTTTATAAAATTATGATGTGGTATGTTTTAATCGGTCTTTCGCTATCGTTATCCGGCGTTGCCGGTCTGCAATTTTTCTATATGATTTATCTCGAAAAGGTTAATCGTGATCAGAAACGGCGCATTTACGAACTCGAACGCCACACGAAATATCTTTCCAAGCGAATCCACGAAGCCGAAAAACAAATCACCGAGCAGGGCGAAATGCTGGAAACTTTCTTTGACGAAGTTGACGAAGAAGAAATGTGGGCGGACGTGATCGAAGACCGCTGAAATCACTTGAATTCCACGACCGTCGCGCCCGAATTGCCCGAAAATTCCGGCGCGTTTTTGTATGATTTGACAAATTCCGTTTCCGCCAAAACCTTTCTCACGGTCTCGCGCTGCACGCCGATTCCCTTGCCGTGAATAATTCGCACAATTCTAAAATTTTTGCGGCGGGCTTCGATCAGGTAAGTTTCCACCACCGCTTTAACATCGCGCGGCGCAAAAGCGTGTAAATCAATTGAATCGGTGATTTCTAACTCGAACGGTTCGGGAAACGGGTTTTCTAAATCTTCATTCATATTTTTGGTGAGTGGAGAGTCGAGAGTCGAGAAGAATGTCTGATACTTGATATTGATTTCAGATTTGATGCGACTCTTTTTTATCGACTCTCCACTCTCCACTCTGCACTATTTCGCCAAGCCTTCCGGCACGGTCACTTTCAAGCGTCCTTTCGGGTCTTTGAAGGTGACGAATCTTTTTTCTTCGATCTGTCCGGCGGCGTTACGAAGTTTCAAAACGAAGGTTTTGTTGTCGCCCACGCCTTCGGTTTTCAGCGGCAGCATTCCCCAGACATCGCCGCTGCGGTAAGCCGTGTAATGTTCTTCGTTATATTTGTCGTAGGCGAGAACGATGATTCCGTCGAAATCAGCCTCCACGCCGTCCTGCGCTTTGACGACGCTGCTTCTCGACAAAATCACCCAACTGCCCGGTTTGGAAGTTTTCGTATTGTCTTTGGCGGTGGCTTTGTCGTTCGCGTCAATGTTGTCGAGCCGCTGCCACGTCACATATTTTTTGTTGTTGTTCTGATAAGAAATGATGTCGGACGGCACTTGCAATTCGACTTGTCTGCCGAAAATCCAACCGGCGGGCGCGGGCGAAACCGAGCGGTCAAGCCGCACCTTATACCATATATCATATTTATCTTCGATTTTGTCCGGCTCGTCATCTTCTTTCGCCGCCTCGATTTCGGCGTTTTTCGATTTGCCTTTGACGGATTTATTGTCGCCCTTTTTGGCGTTGTCAACGTCGGAATTATCCTGGGCTTTCGGCACGAATCGCCACGAAACTATTTCAAAGGTCGAGAGATTGTCGAGTTTAACGAGAATGTTGTCGTCGCGCTGTTCGGGAGCGGTGCGAAGATTGGTCGCCGCGCGGATTTGCCCGGTCGCCTGCGGTTGATAATCCTTGTCTTCGTCGGCGATTTTTTTCGATTTTTCGAGCAGTGCGCTGGTAATCATATTCTGCGCCTCGATCCAGCCTTCGGTTTTGGCTTCGTCACCGGCTCGAACGCGATACCAGCGCACTTTTTCAAATTCCACTTCGTCCAGAACCTCCAAGGCGGTGCCGCGTTTGACCTCCAGCAAATCAGCCGCCACCACCGCGTAGGAGCTGCGAATCTGCGCGACGTTTGCGATAATCGTGCCGGTTTCGTTCGGCCCGACCAAGCCCGTTACGTTGTCCACCATGCCGCAGCCGCCAACGGCTAAACCGATGAGTAAAACCGCCGTCAATTTTAATGTTTTCATTGCCGTCATTTTGATTTTCGGGAGATGTTCCGCCAGTTATTGTAACCTAACTTATCCAATAAATCTTTTTGCCTGCCGTTCAATTTCGCTTTGACGCGAAGCTCGGCGCGTGAATTTTCCGCCGCCGCTTCGATGCCGAAACTTTCCAAATCGCTTTCCCAATCTATTTTCTCCGCCCCTTCGACGTATTTTTTAACAATCGCATTGAGCGGCTTTTGTTTTTTCAAAACACTTAAAATCGCCATATTGCCATTCGCCGCCTCATTCGGAAAACGATGCGCGTCGTAAATTTCCCGCAACAAGTTTTCGATTGAACGCCCGCCTTTGCCGCTTTTGATAATCGCCGCGTCGCACAAAAAAGCGATCAGCATCCCGCGCGCGTAAACCTGGCGGTTCGCGCCGTTCCAGCGGTTTTTTGAAGATTCGAGCAGAGGAATTTGAGTCGTTTGAAGGTTGTCGAGACGGTAGGCTTCGGCGAGCGTCGCCAGAAAATCTTCAAAGCGGATTCGGTTCATCCGCAAGCCGGTTCGCAGTCCCAGATAAACCGTAAAGCCTTCGTAAAACCAATCGTAATTGCCGTTCAAATTCAAATTGTTCGGAATCCAGAGATGAAACAGTTCGTGCCGCAACTGCTCGTGCAGCAGTTGGATTGACTGCGCCGGGAAGGGTTTGTCGGCGGAGAGAATCGTCAGAGTTTGCCCGCGAGTTTCGGCTTCCCAGCGTCCGAAATTCGCGGTTTTCGGCAGCGGCGCGAGCATGATTTGCGCCTTTTCGCCCGGCATTTCGCCGAATAACTTTTCGTATCCTGCGCCGATTTCGTCCGCCGTCTGCGCGGCCTCGTCATCGGAGAACCGCCATTCGCCGGAAATCGCCCAATTGAAATGCGCCGTTTTCCTTTCGCGCCAACCTTTCCCGACGGCGAAAACCGCCTTGACAACATTTTTTACTTCAAAAACATTCCCGCCGGTAGATTTTTCGCCGGAAATTATTTTCCAATCAGCGGGCAATTCGATTTTAATGAGCGCGGCGGGCGGCTGATCATCCGGTGAAAACTGCGGCAGCAAATCGTCGAGCATTAAAACTCCCTGCTCGCCGGAAATCCACGAAACGTGCGCCCGCGCCGCCGCGTTCGGCAAAGGCGCGAGATTGATCCGATACTGAAAATCCGCCGCCGGCGCGTCCGCCAGATACTCGCCGTCAATCAATTTTTTAACGGCGGCGGCGCGATGCGCCCGGTCAAATAATTGAAAATCGAAAATTCGCGCGCCGAGATTATCCGCGCTGGCAGCCGTTTTTGTAAAAAACCAGTTGACGGGCGATTTTTTCAGTAATCTGCCACTGACCTGAACGATGTTCGGCGAATTCGGATTGATTTTAATGTCGGCTTCCAAATCCTGGGCGACCATCAGCCGCGCCGAGAGCAGTATTTCCGCGCAAATCAGGGCGGCGCACGAAAACCTTTTTTTGTTAATTGACATCGAATCCACTGCGGAACTAAAATAAACCTTTCATTTGCGGCGTTGCAGGCTCTCCTTTAAGAATAAGAAATTTTATGAGTCTTATCAAAATAGTCATTTACACTTTAGCGTTTCTGCTGAGTTTGCTGCTGCTCGGTCGCTTCTTCTTTTAGGCTGGTAAGGCGGAACGCCAAGCTGTTTTTGGAAAAATTTACGGCGGAGATTTTTCTTCGCCTTCCGTTTGGGAAAAATTCATATCAAAATTAGCGGTCAATCCCTGACCGCTAATTTTATTTTAGAACCGGTTTTTTATGGGCGATTCAAAAGTCATCAAACGCGCTTTAATCAGCGTTTCGGACAAGGAAGGCATCGTCGAGCTGGCGAAAAGTCTGCGCGAATTCGGCGTGGAGATAATTTCGACCGGCGGCACGGCAAAGGTTTTGCGCCAAGCCGGTTTGCCGGTGGCGGATGTTTCCGAAATCACCGGTTTTCCTGAAATGATGGACGGGCGCGTCAAAACTCTGCATCCGAAAATTCACGGAGCCTTGCTCGGCTTGCGCGACGACGAAAATCATTCGGACGCGATGAAAACGCACGACATTACGCCGATTGATTTGGTCGTCGTCAATCTTTACCCGTTCGAGCAGACGATTGAAAACGCGGACGCGACCGTCGAAGAGGCGGTCGAGCAGATTGACATCGGCGGTCCGGCGATGATTCGCTCGGCAGCGAAAAACTGGCGCGATGTCGCAGTCGTCACCGACGCGCGGCTTTACGGCAAAGTCATTGACGAGTTGACGGAAAACGACGGCGCGATGTCGCTCGAAACCCGCCGGACTTTCGCCGCCCTCGCTTTCACCAACACGGCGCATTACGACTCAGTAATCTCCGATTATCTGGTCGAACAGCTTTCCGACGACGAATTCGATTTCGTCGAAGCGTTTCACCCGCTCGCCGATGATCCGATGTTTAAAATTCACGAAGAAACCGCGCGGCTTTTCGGCGACGACGATGATGAAAATGCGATTTTTGACGACGGCGATGCCCAAGAGGATTTCAGTCAGAACGGGCATAATCTGTTGGCGGACGATGAAGATTTTCCGTTTGAGGACAATCTGGAACTCGAAAAAATCAGCGATCTGCGTTACGGCGAAAACCCGCACCAGCAAGCCGCGCTGTATAAAACCTTCGTCGAAGACGGCGGCATCGCGGAAGCCGAGCAACTGCACGGCAAGGAAATGTCGTTCAACAATTACGTTGACGCGGACGCGGCGTGGAATCTGGTCGGCGAATTCGATGAAACCGTCTGCGCGATTATCAAACATACGAATCCGGCGGGCGTTGGAGTCGGCGCGACGAATCTCGAAGCCTACCGCCGCGCTCTGGCGACCGACCCGATTTCGGCGTTCGGCGGCATCGTCGCTTTCAATACGAGAGTTGACGCGGCAGCCGCCCGCGCCGTCAGCGAAGTTTTCACCGAAGTCGTTCTCGCGCCGGATTTCGACGCGGACGCGCTGGAAGTTTTCAAAAGCAAAAAGAATCTGCGCGTTTTGAAAGTCGAAAAGGTCGAGCATTCGGAAAATCTCGAATACCGACAAATCTCCGGCGGAATGCTCGTGCAGAACCGCGATAATCTAATCGTCACGGCAAATGATTTGCAAGTCGTCTCCAAACGAGTGCCGACGACCGGCGAAATTGCCGCGCTGCTTTTCGCGTGGAAAGTCTGCAAACACGTCAAATCGAACGCGATTGTGTTCGCCGTCGAAACCAACACCGTCGGAGTCGGCGCAGGACAGATGAACCGCGTTGATTCGGTTAGAATCGCGGCACTGCGGGCGGAAAGATTCGCATTGCCATTGCAAAATTCCGTTCTCGCGTCCGATGCTTTTTTTCCGTTCCGCGACAACGTGGACGAAGCGGCAAAATTCGGCATCGCCGCGATCATTCAGCCGGGCGGTTCGGTCAAAGATACGGAAGTTATCGAAGCCGCCGACGAACACGGCTTGGCGATGGTTTTCACGGGCGCACGACATTTCAAACATTGAGCGACAGCGGCTTTTATCAAAAACAGATTTCGTCGGCAATGAATTTGAAAACGATTCGGTTCGCAGAACTTCGGTCGTCGGAGAGATTCAAATTTTTAGTTCGGACGCGAAAAAGGTGATTGACTTTTTGGTTTCGAAAGGTAAAATGTAATTTATTAAACTTGGTGTCGGAACGCTCGGACGGTTTTCTTTTCTGAAGAAAGCGAGTTCGTTTTGTTTTTTCAGCGATAGATTTTCGGGGGTGCGTAAGTTTTCAACTGCCAATCGTTCCCGTCCGTCGAAACGGAAATCGTCCCGTTGTCGCCCGTCGTCAAAACCTTCGCGCCTGAATTTTTCCATCTCTCGATTACTTCCGAATGCGGATGTCCGAACGGCGAGTTTCTGCCGACCGAAACGATAACTAATTCGGCTTTTGAAGCGTTGATAAATTCGGCGGTCGAGGAAGTGCGGCTGCCGTGATGCGGGGCTTTTATCACATCGGTTCGCAGAAATTCCGGCGCGTCCAGCAGATTTTTTTCCGTTTCTTTTTCGATGTCGCCGGTCAGCAAAAAACTTCGCCGCCCGAAACCGACGCGCAAAACAACCGAGTGATTATTGTCGGAAATCGCTTCTCCGTCAGCGTCTTTCTCAGGATTTAAAACTTCGATTTGCACCTCGCCGAAAGTTAAAATATCGCCGCGTGATATAACCGCCGATTCGATTCCGCGCTGTTGCAGAATTTTGTAAAGTGCCGCAAACTCCGCGTTTTTCGACGGCGTTCTGCCAAAAATCGCCGCCCGAACGCGAAAATTACCGGCGACATCGGTCAAGCCTTGAATGTGATCGGCATCGGCGTGCGTCGCCAAAATATAATCAATCTGCGAATAACCGCGCGCCCAGAGGTAATTCGACACGACCATCTCGCCGATGTCCGGCGCGTCCGGCGCGAAAATTTCCGGCTCGTCCGCGTAGCGGCTCTGAACCGAAATTCGATTGAAATTCAGTCTGCCGCCGCCGTCAACCAGCAGAGTTTCGCCGTTCGGGAACGTCAGCAGTGCCGCGTCGCCCTGCCCGACATCGAGAAAATCAACGTGCAGCCGCCCGTCGGCAAACGGCGCGCTGAACGGGTGAAAGACGATTAAACCGAGCAGCGAGACCAAACCGAGCGCGGCGAATCGAAGTTTCGACAACGTGAAAATCTTGAAGTTCCGTCCTTGCGCTCTGGATTTCAGCGCGAACGGTGTCCAGCGGTTTAAGGCGAGAACCAGATAAATCAGCGGCACGAAATAGAGAATATAAACGGCTTTCAGCGCGCCCGTATAATACGGAATTCGCATCGAAGTCCGACTGTTTTCGGTGAAAAAGTTCGGCACGGCGACGAGCAGCCAATTTAAGCCCTCTGTTATTTTGACAAACGGCAACGCCAATTCGCCGCTGATGTTGACGAGCAGAACCGCGAAAATCGCCGCGAAACTTTCGAGTGCGATGATCCCGCCGACCCATAAATTGAGGAATACCGACAGCACCGAAAGCCGGTGAAAATAAATTATCGAGAACGGCAAAAGCCACGCCTGCACAATTAAGGAAACGAGCATCGCTTCAAAAAAATACCGGCAGACAGTTTGCCAATGCTTCGCTTCAAGCCATTTCAGATACGGCGATTTGAAAAGTTTTGCCGACCAGAGCCGCCGCGCAACTTCGATTTCCCAAACCCGTTCGCGCCAGTAGAGCATCTCGCAAAATCTTTTCAGCCGCGCCGGAATTTTCGGCGGAAAAGGCGTTTCCGCCGACGGCGACCATTTGCCGAATGAGCGCAGTTTTTCGACGAGCGGAAACGCCGTCAGAACAATCGCCCCGACGCTGGCGAACGTCAGTTGAAACGATGCCGTGAAAACATCGTTCGGATGCCAAACCAGCAGCAACAAGCCGCCCAGACCGAGCGCGTTGAGCAGCGCTCCATGTCGGTTAATCACCTGCGAAAACAGCAGAATCGTAAACATCAGCGTCGCCCGGACGACCGGCACATTCGCGCCGACGGCGATTGTATACGACCATAAAAAGAGCGTCGCAATGATGAACTGCCACCGCCTTTGAGCGGTGAAAAACCGCACGAAAAGCAGCATCAAACCGCCGATAAACGTGATATGCAAACCGGAGATGACGAGAACGTGAAACGTGCCGCCGTCGCGGAAAGTCGCCGCCGTGCGTTTGTCCAGAAAGTTATCGTTGCCGAGCAGCGACGCGATCAGCACGCCGCCCGTCGAGACGTTGAAGTTATCCCGAAAATCAATCGTCAATTTTTGCCGAAATTCATAAATCCACTTGAGCGGTAAAAAAATTTTCGTTTCGCCGATTTTCTCGACCAGCAGCGGGCTTTTGACGATTCCCGTCGCGTCAATTCCCTGTTGGTCGAGAATTTCCGTGTGCCGAATCATGCCCGGATTCAAAAAACCGTTTTCGCGCCGCAGACGACAGGCGACGCGCAGACGCGAACCGTAATTTAAATTCAAACTTTCATACGCGCTTTTGTATGGCTCGTCGGCAGCGGCGGCGAAAAGTTTGACGCTGCCTGAAATTTCCGTTTCCGATGATTTGTAAATTGCCTTTTCCGTTTTCAAGATCAGAAAAAATCCGCCGACCGCCAGTTCCGGCGTTCCCTGCAAAACGCCTTCGATTTCCAACGGATCGCCAGAGACAATCCGATTTTCGTCGTAAATTCTTTTGACGCGATGCGGAGCAATCGCTTGATTTTCGACCTGGAAAAACAACGCGCCGAGCGCGGCAAAAGCGGTGAAAAGCATTATCGTGACCGACTTTCGCTGGCTGAAGATGATCGAGAGGATTGCCGAAAGCAGACAAACTGCCGAATAAATATGCCAATCGAAAGGCAGAAAATTTGCGGCTGTCGTGCCGGCGGCAAAACAAATTGCTAAGTAGAATAACGGGTAGCGAGTAAAGTTTTGAGGCGGTGAAGTTGGAAGATTTTCAGAAATCACAAGCGGTCAATCGGCTCCACGAAAAATTTAAGCGAGCATATCATAAGTTCACTCGGCTTTAATCAATTCTTTTATTTCCCGAAATTTTTTATCGCTGATTCCGTCAACCAGCAACAGATGTTCCGGCTGGCGAAATTTGCCGTATCGCTCGCGGTGTTCGACGATTTCCCGCGCCGTTTTCACGCCGATGTGCGGAAGTT